>JBBSPW010000082.1:0-15009 GCA_038258365.1 Burkholderiales bacterium
CGATTCCTGCATCTCCAGTGAAAGCGCTGTTGTGAGATTGACGAGCCCAGAAGTAAAGCCGCACGCACCCGCGACGTAATAAAAGGGGGCCCAGGATTCAGCGATGCCACAGATCCAGGCCAACCGCTCCTTGCCGACCTGCTGCACGATGTGGGCACGTCGTTGAACCCCGCCATCGACATCGGCCAGATCGAAGGCGCTTTCATCCAGGGCATGGGCTGGCTGACCACCGAAGAACTGGTGTGGCATCCCGAAACCGGGGCGCTGACGACCCACGCCCCCAGCACCTACAAGATTCCGACCGCGAACGACTGCCCGGTGGACTTCCGCACCCGGCTGTACCCGCATCCGAATGCGGCCGACACCATCCACCGCAGCAAGGCTGTGGGCGAGCCGCCGCTGTTGCTGCCCTTCAGCGTGTTCTTCGCGATCCGCGATGCGGTCTCGGCGGCCGGTGGCCACCGGGTCGATCCGCCGCTGCAGGCGCCGGCCACCGCCGAGTCGATCCTGCGGGCCTTGAACGCGGTGGGTGCAGCCTCAGTGGCGCCTCGCGCTCGATGACCGACGATGCCCTGCGCGCCATCGCGCTGCAGTGGCATGCAGTGAATCGGCCGGCGGTCGTGGTGCAAGTGACGAGCAGCCGCGGCTCGGTGCCGCGCACCGCCGGCACCCGCATGCTGGTGGCGGCCGACGGAACTGTCGGCACCATCGGCGGCGGTCATCTGGAATGGCAGGCGATGGCCGACGCGCGGCGGTTGCTGAGGGGTGAGCCGGTGGCGAAGGAGCGCCATGTGGCGCTCGGTCCCAGTCTTGGCCAGTGCTGCGGGGGTGTGCTGGATCTGCGGTTGACGCTGTTGGTCGACGACGATCCCGCTGCATGGGCCGCCGAGCCGCCGCTGTTCGACCTGCAGCTGTATGGCGCCGGCCATGTCGGCCGCGCCATCGCCAGGCTGCTGGTGGATGTGCCCTGTCGCATGGTCTGGATCGACGAGCGCGAATCGGCGTTCGACGCCAGCGACGGCAACCACGAGCCGCTGCCCGCCGCGCCGCACATCCAGCGCATCTGCACCGAGCCGGTCGAAGCCGAGGTGGTGGCCGCGGCGCCTGGGGCGTTCTATCTGGTGCTGACGCACCGACACGATCTGGACCTTTCGATCGTGCAGTCGATCCTGGCGCGCGGTGATGCCGGCTTCGTCGGTCTGATCGGTTCGCGCACCAAGAGGGCTCGATTCGAGGCCCGGCTGCGCGGCCGCGGTGGCATCGACGACGCGCGGCTGGCAACGATGACATGCCCCATCGGCCTGCCCGGCATCGGTGGCAAGGCCCCGGCGGTGATCGCGCTGGCAGTGGTGGCGCAGCTGCTGCAGCAGGCGGCTGCCGGGTAGCCACTGCCGCCCTTTGCCACCGCCGAGGTGGGCCACTATGCTTGAGAGGTTCCTCTGAGGACCCCTGAATTCGACAACATCAAGGAGATCGACATGACGAAACGCGATGTGGTGGTGCTGGGTGCAGCCCGTTCGGCCATCGGCACCTTCGGCGGCAGCCTGGCCGACATGGAACCGGCGGAGTTGGCCGGCCTGGTGATGAAAGCAGCCATCGAGCGGTCGGGCGTGGACCCGAAGCAGATCAACTATGTGACGGTGGGCAACACCATCCCCACCGAGAGCCGCTTCCCGTATGTGGCCCGTGTGGCCGCCATCCAGGCCGGCTTGCCGATGGAGAGTGTCGCGATGTCCGTCAATCGACTCTGCTCCTCAGGCTTGCAGGGCATCGTCACCACCGCGCAAAACATCCTGCTCGACGATTGCGACTACGGCATCGGCGGCGGCGTCGAAGTGATGAGCCGTGGCGGCTACCTGTCCACCGCGATGCGCACAGGCGCGCGCATGGGCGACAGCAAGATGGTCGACATGATGGTGGCGACGCTCACCGATCCCTTCGGCGTCGGCCACATGGGCATCACCGCCGAGAACCTGGCCACCAAGTGGAAGATCAGTCGCGAGGAGCAGGACGCACTGGCCGCCGATTCGCATAGAAAAGCCGCTGCGGCGATTGCCGAAGGCCGCTTCAAGGAGCAGATCGTGCCGATCGTGAAGCAGACCCGCAAGGGCGAGGTCACGGTCGACACCGACGAGCATGTGAAGGCCAGCACCACGGTCGAAACGCTCGCGAAAATGAAGCCGGCCTTCAAGAAGGACGGTGGCACGGTGACCGCCGGCAATGCCTCCGGCATCAACGACGGAGCGGCTTTCTTCGTGCTGGGCGAGGCATCCATCGCAGCCAAGAACGGCCACAAGCCGATGGCGCGCCTGGTCAGCTATGCGGTGGCGGGCGTGCCCAACGAGATCATGGGCGAAGGTCCGATCCCGGCCACCAAACTGGCGATGAAGAAGGCCGGGCTGAAGCTGGATCAGATGGATGTGATCGAGAGCAACGAAGCTTTCGCAGCGCAGGCCATTGCGGTGGCGCGCGGGTTGGAGCTGGACATGAAGAAGGTCAACCCGAACGGCGGTGCGATCGCGCTCGGCCACCCGATCGGCTGCAGTGGTGCATTCCTGGCCACCAAGGCGATCTACGAGTTGCACCGCACGGGCGGGAAGTACGCACTGGTGACGATGTGCATCGGCGGCGGGCAGGGGATTGCGGCGGTGTTCGAGCGGATTTAGAGCCCCCATGCTCCCTGACGGTTGCCGCCCCCCGCGGGAGCGCTACGCCTGCGGCCCGGCAAAGCCGCTTCCGCGGCGCTTCTTGGTTGGTGGCGCATCACCTCGCTCGCGCACTGTCGGAGGCAGCGCCGACCGGCCATGAAAAGGTGGCTTGTCGCCATCGCATTGCGGCTGCGCTGAATCCCCACCGGATTCCGGCGTCGCAAGCCATGTTTCGAACGACGCGAAGCGGCTCAAAAGCGGGCATTCGGTCAACCCGGCAAGTCCGACACCGCCAGCACCCCTTCGATTGCCCGCAGACGCTGCAGCACCGCAGCCGACACCGCGCTGTCCACATCCACCAGCGTGTAGGCCATCTCGCCGCGCGATTTGTTGACCATCGTGTGGATGTTCAGCCCGGCGTCAGCCATGGTGGTGGAAATCTGGCCCAGCATGTTCGGCACATTGGCATTGGCGATCGCCACCCGCCAGGCCGATTCGCGCGGCACCACCACGGTCGGGAAGTTGACCGCGTGGGTGATCTGGCCGTCTTCCAGATAGCCTCGTAGTTGCTGCACCACCATCACCGCGCAGTTGTCCTCGGCTTCGCGCGTGCTGGCGCCCAGGTGCGGCAGCGCCACCGCGCGGGGATGGGCTTGCAGACCGGCCGATGGAAAGTCGCAAACATAGTGCCCCAGCGCGGTGGCTGCCGGAGCGTTCAGCGCCATCAGCACGGCCGCGGGATCGACCACGCCTTCGCGGCTGAAGTTCAACAACACCGCACCGGGTCGCAGCAAACCGATGTTCGATGCGCCGACCAGACCGCGCGTGCTGTCCACCAGCGGCACATGCAAGCTGACGAAGTGCGCACCGCGCAACACCTCGGCCACGCTGGCCGCACGCTTGACCTGGGCTGGCAGGCTCCATGCGGCATCGACCGTGATGTCGGGGTCGAATCCCAGCACCTGCATGCCGAGCTTGATGGCCGCGTCGGCCAGCAGGCAACCGATGCGGCCCAGGCCGACGATGCCCAGGGTCCGGCCTTGCAGTTCGTAGCCGGCGAATGCCTTCTTGCCGCTTTCAACGCGTTCGTCCAAGGCGGTGCCCGCGGTGTCCAGCGCTGCCGAGAACGCCAGTGCGGGTGCCAGGTTGCGCGCTGCCAACAGCATGCCGGCCAGCACCAGTTCCTTGACCGCATTGGCATTGGCGCCGGGGGTGTTGAACACCGGAATGCCGCGCGCGCTGAGTTTGGCTACCGGAATGTTGTTGGTGCCGGCTCCGGCGCGGCCGACAGCGCGCACGCTGGCGGGGATCTCGACGCCATGCAGGTCGGCACTGCGCAGCAGGATCGCCACCGGATCGGCGGCATCTTTCACGGCGTGGTATCGCTCTGTCGGCAGCAACGCCAAGCCGCGCGCCGACAGCGCGTTGTAGATGCGGATCGGCAGCGGGGGTGCGGCTTGTTTGTCAACCATGCTGGCGCTCGAAGTCTTTCATGTAGGCCACCAGCGCCTGCACGCCTTCGATCGGCATCGCGTTGTAGATCGACGCCCGCATGCCGCCCACGCTGCGGTGGCCCTTCAGCTGCACCATGCCGTTGGCATCGGCGCCTTTCAAGAAGGCCGCATCCAGCGTGTCGTCGGCCAGCTTGAAGGGCACGTTCATCAAACTCCGAACTTCACGCGAGACCGGGCTGCTGAAGAATTGGCTGCTGTCCAGAAAGTCATACAGCAAGGCCGCTTTCATGCGGTTTCGGGCTTCCATTGCGGCCAGCCCGCCCTGCGTTTTGATCCACTGAAACACCAACCCGGCGATGTAGATCGCATAGGTCGGCGGGGTGTTGTACATGCTGTCGTTGTCGGCCACCGTCTTCCAGTCGAAGGCCGAAGGGGTGATCGGCAGCGCTTGCCCGAGCAGGTCGTCGCGCACGATCACGATCGTCAACCCGGCCGGGCCGATGTTCTTCTGCGCGCCGCCGTAGATGGCGCCGTAGCGCGAAACCTCGACCGGGCGCGACAAGATGCTGCTGGACATGTCGGCCACCAGCGGCACGCTGCCCACATCGGGAGGCTCCGGATACTCGACCCCGCCGATGGTTTCGTTGCTGCAGATGTGCACATAGGCGGTGTCGGGATCGAGCCGCCAGCTGGCACGCGGCGGAATCGTGGTGTAGCCGCTGTCCTTCGCCGTGGCCGCCACGTTGACCGCCGCGTACTTCTGCGCTTCCTTGATCGACTTCTTGCTCCATTCGCCGGTGTCGATGAAATCGATGCTGCTTTTGCCGCGCAGCAGGTTCATGGGAACGATGGCGTTCTCGGCAATGGCACCGCCCTGCATGAACAACACCTTGTAGCCGGACGGGATCGCCATCAGTTCGCGCAGCAAGGCTTCGGCTTCGGCGGCGATGCCTATGAACTCCTTGCCGCGGTGGCTCATCTCCATCACCGACATGCCGCTGCCACGCCAGTCGAGCATTTCCTCGGCGGCTTGTCGTAGCACCGGCTCGGGCAGGACTGCAGGGCCGGCGCTGAAGTTGAAGATTCGGGTCATGGTCTTGTCCTTGTCTTTGTCATGCTGGTATTGCCCACCGGACGCCCCTCACCCGATGTCGGTGAAGCCGGAGATCAACGAAGCAACGGAATATAGGTTGCAGCCCGCGCTCGCCGAAGCGCCTGCGCTATCGTGCCGTTCATGGCCGAGCACAGCTTCTTCTGGCACGACTACGAGACCTTCGGCCGCGTGCCGCGTCGCGACCGGCCTTCGCAGTTTGCCGGCTTGCGCACCGACGCCGAGCTGAACGAAGTCGGCGAGCCGGTGATGTGGTTCTGCTGCCCGCCCGACGACCGCCTGCCCGAACCCGAAGCGGTGCTGCTGACCGGCATCCTGCCGCAGCAAGCGCAAGCCGAAGGCCTGTCCGAAGCCGATTTTGCTGCGGCCATCGAAGCCGAGTTGGCGCGTGAGGGCACCATCGGTGTCGGCTACAACAGCATCCGCTTCGACGACGAGGTCACGCGGCACTTGTTCTGGCGCTGTTTGATCGAGCCCTATGCGCGCGAATGGCAAAACGGCTGCAGCCGCTGGGATCTGCTCGATGTCGTTCGCGCTTGCTGGGCGCTGCGGCCTGAAGGCATCGAATGGCCTGTGCATGCTTCAGGCGACCGCGCCGGGCAACCGTCGTTCAAGCTCACCGATCTGACCGCTGCCAACGGGCTGGCACACGACAGCGCCCACGAGGCCTTGTCCGATGTGCGGGCCACGCTGGCGCTGGCGAGACTGATCAAGAGTCGTCAGCCGAAGCTGTGGGACTTCTGCCTGAAGCTGCGCAGCAAGGCGGGTGTGATGGCACAGGTCGGCAGTGGCAAGCCCTTCGTCCACCTGTCGGGCATGTACGGGGTCGAGCGCGGCTGCCTGGCGCTGGTGTGGCCGCTGGCGCCGCACCCCACCAATCGCAACGAAATCATCGTCTGGGACTTGGCGCACGACCCGGCTGCGCTCGAAGGTCTGAGTGCCGAGACGGTGCAGCGGCGGCTCTACACGCGGCAGGCCGATCTGCCGGAAGGCGAGTTTCGGCTGCCGATCAAGACCATTCATATCAACAAGTCGCCGATCGTGATCGGCAACCTGCGCACGCTCGGTGCAGCGGCCGAGCGCTGGGCCATCGACATCGCAGCCGCGCAGCGCCATGCCGGGCAGGCGGCCGCGATCGGTGAGGCGGTGTCGCATCTGTGGCCGGCGGTGTTCAAGCGCCCGTTGCCGGAAATGCCGCCCGATGTCGATGAGGACCTGTACGGTGGCTTCATCGGCGACGCCGACCGGCGAACGCTGCAGAGCCTGCGGCGCTTGAGCCCGCAGCAACTGGCGACGCGGCACCCGGCCTTCGAAGACGCGCGGCTGGAAGAGTTGCTGTTCCGCTACCGCGCCCGCAACCACCCGCTAACGCTGGACAGCGACGAGCAAGCGCGCTGGCTGGCGCACCGCGTCGCGCAGCTGCACCACGGTGCTGGCGGCGCCACGCCGCTCACAGCATGGTTCGAGCAGGTCGATGCACTGGCCGATGCCGCGATCGAGCGTGGTGACGACCGTGCGCAGGCGCTGCTGGAAGCATTGGTGGACTACGCGCAGGACCTGGCGCCGCCTGCGGACGGGTGAGGTTGATGCCCACAAGGGACGTCGCAGCCCGCGGGCATACCACTCAGCCGAACCAGCGCTGGCGCAATGCCGGCGCCAAGCTGGCCAACGTGCCGGTGCGCTCGGCGCGTTCGATCAGGTGCCAGAAGTAGCGGTAGCTGGCGCGGTCGTGCAGGCGGTTCTCATCGCGATGCCGATGGCGGATCGGGGCCCATTGCGCGTCTTGTGCCGCCTGGATGATCTCGACCGCCAGCTGGACCTCATCGGCTGCCGGCGCAAAAGCGGCGACGATCGTGCGAACTTGCGAGGGGTGGATGCTCCACATCCGCGTGTAGCCCAGCAGCGTCTGGGCCATGCCGGCAGCCGCGGCCAATGCTTCGATGTCGTCGAACTCGGTCACCACGCAGTGGGAAGGCGTCTTCGAGTGGGCATGGCAGGCCGCGGCGATCTCCAGCTTGGCGCGCACGACCAGCGGGTGGTCGAACTGGCCGGCGGCGGTCATGGCGCCGAACGGAATCGCACCGCGGTGCGCCGAGACGAAATCCATCAAGCCGAACGACAGCGATTCGATTCGCGGATGGGCCGCGATCGCGAACACCTCGCGCAGTGCGCCATGGGTTTCGATCAGCGCATGCAGCGGCACCTCGGCTCCACCCTGCGCGTCGATCGCATCGGCCGCCCGTTGCACATCGGCCAGGCCCTCGGGCTTGGGCAGCATCAGGTAGGCCGGCGCGCGGTTGCCACTGAGCACGGTGCGCAGCACATCGCCGAACATCGGATGCTCGACCGGCAACATCCGCACGCCGACCCGGCCATACCGATTCAACGAGCCGCCCAGCATGGCGGCGGTCAGTTGCGCCTGGTCCAGCTCGGCACCGGCCGGCGCACCGTCTTCGTTGTCCAGCGTCACATCGAACACCGGGCCCAACTCGGCCTGCAACTGCAGGCTCTTGGTCATGCGCGGCTCGGTGCCGGCATAGTGGTCGCAGACGGGCAGGGCGGGCGCTGCGTCTGCTGCGCCGAACAGCACCGCCCGCGGGGAGCTGGGCACAGTCTGTGGCGGCGGCTTCGACAAGGCACCCGCCGCCGCGCCTTCCCTCATCACAACAGGTGCTTGACGCCGTCTTGTTCGCCGGTCAACTCGGCCAGTGTCTTGTCGATGCGCTCCTGCGAGAAGGCGTCGATCTCCAGACCCTCGACGATTTTGTAGGTGCCGCCTTCGGTGGTCACCGGGTAGCCGAACATCACGTCTTTCGGGATGCCGTATTCGCCGTTGCTGGGCACCCCCATCGTGACCCATTCGCCACCCGTGCCCAGGGCCCAGTCGTGCATGTGGTCGATGGCGGCATTGGCCGCACTGGCGGCCGACGACAAGCCCCGTGCCTCGATGATCGCGGCGCCGCGTTTGCCGACCGTGGGCAGGAACACATCGCGGTTCCAGTCCTGGTCGTTGATCATGTCCTTGACCGATGCGCCGTCGATGGTGGCGTAGCGGTAGTCGGCATACATGGTGGGCGAGTGGTTGCCCCACACCGCCAGCTTCTTGATCGCTGCTACAGGCTTGCCGGTGCGCGCGGCGATCTGGCTCAGCGCGCGGTTGTGGTCCAGCCGCAGCATGGCTGTGAAGTTCTCGCGCGGCAGGCTCGGTGCGCTTTTCATCGCGATGTAGGCGTTGGTGTTGGCCGGGTTGCCCACCACCAGCACGCGCACATCGCGGCTCGCGACCTTGTCGAGCGCAGCCCCCTGGGCGGTGAAGATCTTGGCGTTGGCAGCCAGCAGATCGGCGCGTTCCATGCCCGGGCCGCGAGGGCGGGCGCCGACCAGCAACGCGTAGTCGGTGTCCTCGAACGCGGTACTGGCGTCACCGTGGGCTTCCATGCCGTGCAGCAGCGGGAATGCGCAGTCTTCCAACTCCATCATCACGCCCTTGAGCGCCTTCTGCGCTTTCTCGTCGGGAATCTCCAGCAACTGCAGGATCACCGGTTGATCCTTGCCGAGCATCTCGCCCGAAGCGATGCGAAACAGCAAGGCATAACCGATTTGGCCGGCACCGCCGGTGACGGCCACGCGAACGGGCTTCTTCAGGTCATTCTTGGCATCCATGGGCGGCTCCATCAGGGCGGTGAGAGGAAGGTTCGGAGCACCGAAGCGGCAACGCGGTGCGGGCGTTTGATTCTAGACACCGAGCCCAGAGCCAGTCTTCTGTCTTATGCAAGACAATGCAGCAATGAGCGATGCATCGTCGGCGCAAGCGCAAGCGGGCACCACCCCTGCTTTCAGCCCGCTGTACCGCCAGATCAAGGCCCTGCTGGTGCGCAGCCTGCAAGCTGGCGAATGGCGGCCCGCGCAGGTCATTCCCAGTGAAACCGAGCTGGCCCTGCGCTTCGGAGTCAGCCAGGGCACGGTGCGCAAGGCGGTCGACGAGATGGCCGCCGACAACCTGTTGGTGCGGCGCCAGGGCAAAGGCACCTTTGTCGCCACCCATGCCGAGCAGGCCACCCGCTACCGCTTCTTGCGCTTGACTGCGGACAGTGGCGGCGCCGATGTGCCCTTGCAACGTCGCCTGCTGGACTGCCGCCGTCTGCGGCCCCCGGCCGATGTGGCCCGCCGCCTGCAGCTGCAACCCGGTGAGCCGGCCCTGCAGGTGCGACGCTTGCTGCTGCTGCCCGCGGCGGGTCACGCCGGCGAAGTCACGCAGGGGACCAACAGCGACGGGGAGAAGGCCTGCCCGTTGGTGCTGGACGACCTGTGGCTGCCCGGCAACCTGTTCAAGGGTCTGAGCGCAGAACGGCTCGATGCCTGGCGCGGCCCGCTGTACGGCCTTTTCGAGTCGGAATTTGCGGTCCACATGGTTCGCGCCGACGAGCAGATCAGGGCCGTCGCGGCCAGCACCGAAGCTGCAGGCTGCCTGGAGGTGCCCGCCGGCACCCCGTTGCTGTCGGTCGAGCGTTTGTCGTTCACCTATGGCGACCGGCCCGTGGAATGGCGGCGCGGTTTGTACCTGACGCTGGCGCACCACTACCGGAATGCACTGAGTTGAATCCGGTCCGCAAGCGGGCCCCCGAGCCGCCTTCCTGCTGTCGTGGCGCCTGTGCCGCGCGGCTGCAGCGCACAGGGGGCTGCCCTAAACTCGCTGGCGGTTCGCATCAGGATGCATCCCCGTTCGCATCCGGCAACTGACCGACCCCACAACAAGACCGAGAACCCGCCATGGCTGAGATGACCCGCAAGCGACCCGGCACCATGCGCCTGCTGGATGCTGTCAAGTACCGCATGCCGATTGCCGCGCTGGTGTCGATCCTGCACCGCGCCAGCGGCGCGATGATGTTTTTGCTGCTGCCGCTGATCGTCTGGTTCTTCGACACCAGCCTCAGCTCCGAAGTCAGCTACGAGCGCTTTTCGGCGGCATTCACTGCCGGCATCGGCATCGTTCCCGGTGTCCTCGTCAAGCTCGTGGTGTTGGCACTGATCTGGGCTTTTCTGCACCATTTCATCGCCGGCGTGCGCCATGTCTGGATGGACATCACCCACAGCGTGAGCCTCACCCAGGGCCGCAGTTCGGCGATCGTCACGCTGGCCCTGAGTATCTTGCTGACCGTGGTGTTGGGCGCCAAGCTGTTCGGCTTGTATTGACACGATCGAAAGACTTCAACGAAGAGCACACCGCACATGACAACCATCAACCACGGATCGAAACGCATCGTCGTCGGCGCGCATTACGGCATGCGCGACTGGCTCAGCCAGCGCGTCACCGCCACCCTGATGGCGGTGTTCACCATCGTGCTGCTGGCGCAGGTGCTCTTCAGCAGCGGGCCGATCGGCTACGACATCTGGGCCGGCATCTTCGCGCCGCAATGGATGAAGCTGCTGACGCTCGTGGTGCTGGTCTCGTTGGGCTGGCATGCCTGGGTCGGCATGCGCGACATCTGGATGGACTATGTCAAGCCGGTGGGCATCAAGCTGGTGATGCAAGTGGGCACGATCGTCTGGCTGGTGGGGTGCATCGGCTGGGCGATCCAGGTGCTTTGGCGGATCTAACCCCGCGACGGACCGAGCAGTAGAGAAAGAGGCAAAAACGCAATGGCAGATATCAAGGCTCCCCCAGGTTTGGAGGTCAGTTCGATCCCCACTCGCCGTTTCGATGTGGTCATCGTCGGCGCAGGCGGCTCCGGCATGCGTGCGTCGCTGCAACTGGCGCGCGCCGGGCTCGATGTGGCCTGTTTGTCGAAGGTGTTTCCGACCCGTTCGCACACGGTGGCGGCGCAGGGCGGCATCGGTGCCAGCCTCGGCAACATGGCCGAGGACAACTGGCACTACCACTTCTACGACACCGTCAAGGGATCCGACTGGCTCGGCGACCAGGACGCGATCGAGTTCATGTGCCGCGAAGCACCCAAGGTGGTGTACGAGCTGGAACACATGGGCATGCCCTTCGACCGCAACCCCGACGGCACCATCTACCAGCGCCCCTTCGGCGGCCACACCGCCAACTATGGCGAGAAGCCTGTGCAACGCGCCTGCGCTGCAGCCGACCGCACCGGTCACGCGATGCTGCACACGCTGTATCAGCAGAACGTGCAAGCCCGCACCAATTTCTTCGTCGAATGGATGGCGCTCGATTTGATCCGCGATGCCAATGGCGATGTGCTCGGTGTGACCGCACTGGAGATGGAAACCGGCGACGTCCACATCCTGCAAGCCAAGGTGGTGCTGCTGGCCACCGGCGGCGCGGGGCGCATCTTTGCGGCCAGCACCAATGCCTACATCAATACCGGTGACGGCATGGGCATGGCCGCTCGTGCAGGCGTGCCGCTGGAAGACATGGAGTTCTGGCAATTTCACCCGACCGGCGTGGCCGGAGCCGGCGTGCTGCTGACCGAAGGTTGCCGCGGCGAAGGCGCGATCCTGCGCAACAGCGAAGGCGAGCGCTTCATGGAGCGCTATGCGCCCACCCTGAAGGACCTGGCACCGCGCGATTTCGTCAGCCGCTGCATGGACCAGGAGATCAAGGAAGGGCGCGGTTGTGGGCCGAACAAGGACCAGATCAACCTCGACATGACCCACCTCGGCGCCGACACGATCATGAAGCGGCTGCCGAGCGTGTTCGAAATCGGCCACAACTTCGCCAATGTCGACATCACGAAGGAGCCGATCCCGGTGGTGCCGACGATTCACTACCAGATGGGTGGCATCCCCACCAACATCCATGGCCAGGTGGTGGCGCCCAAAGACGGCAATCCGAATGCGGTGGTGAAGGGTCTGTATGCAGTGGGCGAATGCTCATGCGTCAGCGTGCACGGCGCCAACCGGCTGGGCACCAACTCGCTTCTCGATCTGCTGGTGTTCGGCCGGGCAGCCGGCAACCACATCGTCGATGCCGGCCTCAAGGCGCAGGCGCACAAGGCACTGCCGCCCGATGCGCCTGATTTTTCGATGGCGAGGCTGGCTCGGCTGGATGCAGCCACCGATGGCGAGTACGCCCAGGACGTGGCCAACGACCTGCGCAACACCATGCAGAAGCACGCCGGGGTGTTTCGCACCCAGGCGTCCTTGAACGAGGGTGTTCTTGCGGTCAAGGCCATCGCCGAGCGTGTCAAGAAGGTGGGTTTGAAGGATCAAAGCAAGGTCTTCAACACGGCCCGCATCGAAGCCCTGGAAGTCGACAACCTGATCGAATGCGCGTTGGCCACCATCGTCTCGGCGGCAGCCCGCACCGAAAGCCGCGGCGCCCACTCCGTCGACGACTACCCCGATACCCCTGAACACCCGAACGGCCGCAACGACGCTGAATGGATGCGCCACACCTTGTGGTACTCCGATGGTAACCGGCTCGACTACAAGCCGGTGCAGCTGAAGCCTTTGTCGGTGGAGTCGGTGCCACCCAAAGTTCGGACGTTCTAGGTTTTTCGGATGTTCTAAGCAGTCACCAGAGGTTTTTCGAATGACATTGCGCACTTTTCAGATCTACCGCTACGACCCCGACAGCGACGCCAAGCCGCGCATGCAGACCCTGCAGGTCGAGCTCGACGGCAACGAACGCATGCTGCTCGATGCGCTGAACAAGTTGAAGGCGGTCGACCCGACATTGAGCTTTCGCCGCAGTTGCCGCGAAGGCGTTTGCGGGTCGGATGGGATGAACATCAACGGCAAGAACGGCCTGGCCTGCCTGACCAACATGCGCACGCTGCCGGGCACCATCGTTCTGAAACCACTCCCGGGACTGCCGGTGGTGCGTGACCTGATCGTCGACATGACGTTGTTCTTCAAGCAGTACCACAGCATCAAGCCGTATCTGGTGAACGACACCCAGCCACCGGAGAAAGAGCGCCTGCAGAGCCCCGAAGAGCGGGACGAGTTGAATGGTCTGTACGAGTGCATCCTGTGCGCCAGTTGCAGCACCGCGTGCCCCAGCTTCTGGTGGAACCCGGACAAGTTCGTCGGCCCCGCCGGCTTGTTGCAGGCTTACCGCTTCATCGCCGACAGCCGCGACCAGGACACCGCAGGGCGGCTCGACAATCTCGAAGACCCGTATCGTCTGTTTCGTTGCCACACGATCATGAATTGCGTCGATGTGTGTCCCAAGAACCTGAACCCCACCAAAGCGATCGGCAAGATCAAGGAACTGATGGTGCGCCGCACGGTATGACCATCGGGCCCGGCACCGGGGGTGTGGAACTGAACAAGCTGCGCTGGCGCTGCCGCCGCGGGATGCTGGAAAACGACCTGCTGATCGAGCGTTTTTTTGCGCGGCATGGCGCTACGCTCAGCCCACGGCAAGCCGATGCGTTGATGTTGCTGATGGACCTGCCCGACAACGACCTGCTCGATCTGCTGTTGTCGCGCACTGAACCCGAAGGCGAATGGGCGCGACCCGACGTGCAAGAACTCCTGGTTGCGATGCGCCCGACACCGCCCCGACCGATTCCAGTCAACTGAAACCCGCCGAAGAAAGGCCCGTCCGATGAATGCTTCCGAAGTCAAGGCAACCCTCTCGTTCTCGGACGGCAGCCCGAGCATGGACATGCCGATCTACAAGGGCTCGATCGGCCCGGATGTCATCGACATCCGCAAGCTCTATGCGCAAACCGGAAAGTTCACCTACGACCCGGGCTTTTTGTCGACCGCGGCCTGCCAGTCGGCCATCACCTACATCGATGGCGACAAGGGCGAGTTGCTCTACCGCGGCTATCCGATCGAGCAACTGGCCGAGCAGTGCGATTTTCTGGACACCTGCCACCTGCTGCTGTACGGCGAGTTGCCCGACCAGGGCCAGAAGTTGGCCTTCGACAAGCTCGTGACCAGCCACACCATGGTCAACGAGCAGATGCAGTTCTTCTTGCGTGGCTTCCGGCGCGACGCCCACCCGATGGCGGTGATGACGGGCCTGGTCGGCGGCATGTCGGCCTTCTATCACGACAGCACCGACATCACGAACCCGGTGCACCGCGAAATCAGCGCCATTCGCCTGATCGCCAAGATGCCCACGCTCGTGTCCATGGCCTACAAGTACGGTCTGGGCCAGCCCTACATCTACCCGAAGAACTCGCTCAGCTACAGCGCCAACTTCATGCGCATGATGTTCGGCAACCCTTGCGAGGAGTACGAGCCGAACGAGGTGCTGGTGCGTGCAATGGACCGCATCTTCATCCTGCATGCCGACCACGAGCAAAACGCTTCGACATCGACCGTGCGACTGTGCGGCTCTTCGGGCACCAACCCGTTTGCGGCCATTGCCGCAGGTGTGGCTTGTCTGTGGGGTCCTGCGCACGGCGGTGCCAACGAAGCCGCGCTGAACATGTTGGGTGATATTCAGAAGAACGGCGGGGTCGAGAAGATCGGCGAGTTCATCAAGCAGGTCAAGGACAAGAACAGCGGCGTCAAGCTGATGGGCTTCGGCCACCGCGTCTACAAGAACTACGACCCGCGCGCCAAACTGATGCGCGAAACCTGCCACGAGGTGCTGACCGCAACCGGCCTGCACGACGACCCGCTGTTCAAGCTGGCGATGGCGCTGGAGAAGATCGCGCTGGAAGACGACTACTTCGTGAGCCGCAAGCTCTATCCGAACGTCGACTTCTACAGCGGCATCGTGCAGCGCGCCATCGGCATTCCGGTGAGCTTGTTCACGGCGGTGTTCGCATTGGCCCGCACGGTGGGCTGGATCGCGCAGCTCAACGAGATGATCGGCGACCCGGAATACAAGATCGGCCGGCCGCGCCAGCTCTACACCGGCTCC
>JBBSPW010000083.1:0-14552 GCA_038258365.1 Burkholderiales bacterium
CTGTGCTCGTGTCGGTACTGACGACCGGCCGCCAGTTTGAAGCCGCATCACGCACCCGGTGGTTCGGCACCGGCGTCGCCGAGCCAGCGCTGTTGACCTTCGCCATCGTGCGACGCTTCGGCGTCCAGCGGCAACACGGGATGCGCCCGCGCCAGCGCCATCCAGACCGCGAACGGCAGCCGCAGCGACCGCCGCGGCGCCGGGCGCAGCACCTGCAGCCGGCCATCGGCGGCTTCCATCACGCCATAGGCCTGTGGCACCTCGTCGGGGTCGGCGATGCCGCGCGCCAGCACATACCAACACTGGCTGGCCAGTGCGCGGTAGGCGGCACCCTTGTCGGGACGGCGAAGGTCGGACAAGAAATCGGCGCGGCGCACCTTGATCTCGTGGGCCACCGGCTCGGTATAGTCCTCCACCGTGGTGTGGCGGATCGAATAGACATCTGGCATCGCCACCACCCAGCGCGTGGCCCCTGGCGCCGAGTCGGGTGGCCCATCCTTTGGCCCCTCAGGCGGTGACTCAGGCGGTGACTCACGCGGTGAGTCATTCGGCAAATCGAGCGCCGAACGCAACCGCAGTCCGCGCCAGACCACGCGTCCGGCATGCTGCATTTGGCGCGCGACCAGCGACACCAGCGCCTCGTGCGGGCCGAATGCCGCCTGGTTGCGACGCCGGGCTGCCGCCAGCAGGTGCATGCCGGCGTCGGTCAGGCGCAGGGTTTCGCGGCCCTGGTCGTCATGCAATCTAGCCAGCAGGCCGGCCGCCAACAGATCGATCTCGATCGCGTCGCAGCAGGGCCAGCCGGCCGACCGCCATACCTGCAGCAAGCGGCGCCGGTGCACCGCCGACAGCTTCGTGGCCGTGGCCGTCTCGGTCGGCCTACTCGACGACCTGGACACCCTTCCAGAAGGCCACCCGGCCCTTGATCTCGGCGGCGGCTTCTTTCGGGTCGGGATAGCTCCAGACCGCGTCCGGGTTGGCGTTGCCGTCGACCATCAGCGTTTGGTAACTGGCCTGCCCCTTCCAGGAACACATCGTCTTGGTGTTGCTGGGCAGCAGGTATTCCTGCTTCAGCGACGCCGCCGGAAAGTAGTGGTTGCCTTCGACCACCACCGTGTCGTCACTCTCGGCCACCACCGTGCCGTTCCAGACCGCTTTCATCGCTCGTACTCCAGATGGGGCGATGGCCCCGTCAAAACGATCAGCGTATCACTCCAGGGTGGCTGGCGCCGGTCCGCAGCGCCGCACTGCGGGTTCTCCAGCACCGTCCTCCAACACGATCAGCCCGGCGCTCAGCGCGTGGCTGGAATCGAACCAGCCGCAACCCGCGATGTCGTCATCGGGTGATCCAGCAACATCGCCGGACGGTGCAGACCGCCGGCGACAGGGAGACGGCGGGCGGGGGCGAGACAGGCGCGGCATGTGCCGGGACATCAAAGGCATCAGGTTCATCGCGGCACTCCGGGTGGTGGTGGGGCGATGTCGATGGTGGTCGCACAGGGGGCTGCCGACCATCGCTCCAAGGTCGGGACAGCGGTCCATCGGGTGGGGGCACCCGCGCGAGGGGTGCGCCTCGTCGATCAGCCGAACGGTCGCACGCCGATCAGCACCCCGTGGGCCCAGAACGCAAAGCCGGCCCAGGCGACAAGCCCGATCAGCACCGTCAGCGCGGTCAGGCCCCAACTGGCCGCGGCGTGTGTTGCACCGGGTGCCGGCGCTCGGCGCAGCGCGGCGACGTAGTCGAACGCAGCCCAGGCTGCAAAGCCGCCGAACAGCAGCAAGTCGGCCAGGTTGCCATTGGCCAGCAGATGGGCCAGCGCCCACAGCAGCACCCCGAACACCATCGGGTGCCCGACCGCGTCCTTGATGTGGTTGCGCGGTACATAGGCCGCGACCAGGCCGATGAAAGCCGGCACGGTCAGCAACGCCGCCAGATGCCGGGTCCAGGTCGGCGACAGCCACAGCAGTTGCGGCGTCTGGCGGGCGATGCCGTATCCCCACACGATCAACACGAAGCCGAGCACCGATGCCACCGAGTACACGCCCTTCCATGTGCCCTCGCCAACACGGGCAATGGTGCGGGTGCGCCAGCCTTCGGCCACGATCCGTATCGAGTGCAAACCGAGAAAGACAACGAGACCGACGATCAGCAGAGCCATGTCGAAAACTCCGGCGGGGTTCGATGGGGGCCGCACTTACAGGCCAATGTGCAGAAGGTGGCCATTGTGTCGCCGCTATGCTGCGGGCCGATGAAGACCTCCGCGCGCTTCTATTGGGAAGATTTTCCGGCAGGCCACAAGATGAGCTTCGGCCGCACCGTGGTGACCCGCGAAGCGGTGCTCGCCTTCGCCCATGACTTCGACCCGCAATCGTTTCACACCGACGAAGCAGCTGCCAAGCAGTCGCTCTTCGGCCAGCTCTGCGCCAGTGGCTGGCACACCTGTGCGATGGCGATGCGCATGATGTGCGACGCCTACCTGCTCGAATCGGCCAGCCTGGGTTCGCCCGGCATCGACAACCTGCGCTGGCTGAAGCCGGTGTTCCCGGGCGATGTGCTGGCCATGCAACTGCAGGTGCTGGACGCGCGGCCGATGGCCAGCAAGCCCACCGTCGGTCTGGTGCACACCCAGTGGACTTTGCACAACCAGCATGCCGAGCCGGTGATGACGATGCAGGGTTGGGGCATGTTCAGGCGCCGCCCCGAGGGCGTCGCGCCCCAGGGTCCGCCGATGCCCGCCGCACCCACTCCAGACCGCACATGAAGAGTCTGCCCAACGGCTACCGGGCGCTGGTTGTCGGTGCATCGGGCGCCATCGGTGCGGCCCTCGTGCAGGCCCTGCAAGCCGACTCCAACTGCAGCGCGGTGCATGGCTGGTCGCGCCAGGGCGAACCCGCAGTCGACCTGACCGACGAAGCAACGATCGCTGCCGCCGTCGCATCGTTGAAGCCGCTGTTGTCGTCAAGCGGCGGCTCCCCTGAACTGCATCTGGTGCTGTGCGCCACGGGCGTGTTGCAGGTCGATGGCCACTCGCCGGAAAAGCGGCTGGCCGATCTGGACCCGGTGCGGCTCGCCCGCATCCTGGCTGTCAACGCCATCGGCCCGGCGCTGCTGATCAAGCACCTGCATCCGCTGCTGCCCACCAACGGGCGCAGCCTGTTCGGTTTGCTGTCGGCCCGCGTGGGCAGCATCGGCGACAACCGCAGCGGCGGCTGGTATGGCTACCGCGCCAGCAAGGCGGCGCTGAACATGTTGGTTCGCAGCGCCGCGGTCGAAATCGCGCGCCGCAGGCCGCAAGCGGTGCTGGTGGCGCTGCACCCGGGTACTGTGCGGTCGCCGCTGTCGGCGCCGGTGATCGGCGATGGCAGCGGGCGAGACCAAGCGCCGCTGAGTCCCGCACAAGCCGCCGGCCATCTGCTGGAGGTGCTGGACGCGCTGCCAACCGAAGGCGCCAGTGGCACGTTTGCTGCATGGACCGGCGCCGCCATCGAGTGGTGAGACGCCACCCATCTTCAGGAGATCGATCCATGTTCCGCATTCCGCCCCGCTTCTTGATCGCCGCTGCTGCAGTGGCCACCGTGGCCGCCGCCATCGGCGCTGCCGGATCGGCTCTGGCGCAGAACACCGAGCCCAAGGTGCTCAACATCTACAACTGGTCGGACTACATCGCCGACGACACGATCAAGAACTTCGAGAAAGAAACCGGCATCAAGGTTCGCTACGACAACTACGACAACAACGAGGTCCTGCAAGCCAAACTGGTGGCGGGCCGCACCGGCTACGACATCGTGGTGCCGAGCGCGCACTTCGCCAAACCGCAGATCCAGGCCGGGCTGTTCCAGAAGCTGGACCGCTCGCTGCTGCCGAACTGGGGCAACCTGGACCCGGCGCTGTCGAAGAAGCTGGCGGCGGTCGACCCCGGCAACCAGCATCTGGTGACCTGGATGTGGGGCTATGTCACGGTGGGCATCAACACCGGCGAAGTCAGACAAGCGCTGGCCGGTCAGCCGCTGCCCCAGAACCCGTGGGATCTGGTGTTCAAACCCGAGTTGGCATCGAAGCTGAAGGGTTGCGGCATCAATGTGCTGGACTCGGCGTCGGAGGTGCTGCCGGTGGCGATGATCTATGCCGGCAAGCCGCCGTACAGCGCCAACGCCAGGGACTACGACGCCGCTCGCGAAGTGCTGATGAAAGCGCGGCCGAACATCACCCGCTTCTCGTCGTCGGGCTACATCAACGACCTGGCTGCCGGGCGTTTGTGCGTGGTGATGGGCTATTCCGGCGACATCAACATCGCCCGCCAGCGCGCCATCGACAACCAGTCGGGTCAGCAGATCGAGGCCCTGATCCCGCCCAGTGGCGGCACCTTGTTCTTCGACACCATGGCGATCCCCAAGGACGCCGAGCACCCGAAGAACGCGCACCTCTTCATCAACTACATCCTGCGCCCCGAGGTGCATGCATCGCTGACCAACAAGGTGTTCTTCGCCAACCCGAATGCCGCATCGCGCAAGTTCGTCGACAAGAAGGTGGCCGACAACCCGAGCGTGTTCCTGGCCCCGGCAGACATCGACAAGATGACCTCGCCCGATGCCGTGCCGCAAGACATCCGCCGGGTTCAGACCCGCATCTTCACTTCGTTCAAGGCCAACCGCTGACAGCACCGCCGATGCAGGTGCTGGGCGGTGCAGAGTTGCGCCGCCGGCTGCCTTTCGACGCGCTGGTGGTGGCGCTGCGGAGGGCGTTTGCTGGCACCGACATCAGCGTGCCGCTGCGTCACAGCCATGTGCTCGGCCACGACAACCGCATCCTCCTGATGCCGGCCTGGCGCGAAGGGGGCGCCTTCGCGCTCAAGGCGGTCTCGGTTTTTCCCGACAACAGCGCCGCCGGGCTGCCCGCGGTGCACGGTTTGGTGACCCTGTTCGACGGCGCCAACGGCATGCCGTTGGCGGTGCTCGACGGCGGCGAACTGACCGCGCGCCGCACCGCGGCCGCATCGGCACTCGCCGCCGACTACCTGGCGCGGGCCGATGCCACCCGCTTGCTGGTGGTTGGCGCCGGGCGGGTCGCGGCGCTGCTGCCGGAGGCGATGCGCACGGTGCGTCCGGGCCTGCAGCACTTCACGGTCTGGAACCGCAGCCCGGCCGCCGCCGAGGCATTGGCATCGAGCTGGCGCGCCCAGGGTTTCGATGCCCGCGCCAGCACCGACCTGCAGGCGGCGGTGGCCGATGCCGACATCGTCAGCTGCGCCACGCTGTCCACGACAGCACTGGTGCAGGGGGCGTGGCTGCGACCCGGCACCCACCTCGACCTGATCGGCAGCTTCACCCCCGCGATGCGCGAGACCGATGCCGCCTGCTTCAGCCGCAGCCGGGTCTGGATCGACACCGAAGAAGCACTGCAGAAGTCGGGCGATATCGTGCAAGCGAAGCAGGCCGGCTGCTTCGATGACAGCGACCTGCAAGGCACGCTGTCGGGCCTGTGCCGCAGCAGCTGTCAGAGCCGCCCGACTGCCGCAGCCGGGGCCCAGATGATCACGCTCTTCAAGTCGGTCGGGACCGCGCTGGAGGACCTGGCCGCAGCCGAACTGGCGCTGGGCCCAGCCCTGCTGCGCTAGGGTGTCACCGACTCATGCCGGATACCACAGGATTTTCTTCTTCTGCCCGATCCACTGGTCGTAGTTCTTTGCGAACAGGTCCTCGATGCGGTTGCGCTTGACCTTGAAGGTGGGCGTGATGATGTCGTTGTCGACTGTCCAGGCATCGGCCATCAGCACCACGCAATCGAGCTGCTCGTGCGGGTCGAGGGTGGCGTTGATGGTCTTCAGGTGCGCGGCCATCGATGCTTCGATCTGGGACTTGCCTTCGGCGCTGCCGGCCTTGCGTACCGCTTCCGGGTTCAGCATCGCCAACGCCAGCGGCTGACCGAGGTTGGCGCCAGTCACACAGCAGGCTTCCAGCGCATCGTGCATCACCAGGCGGTCCTCGATCGGCGCGGGCGCCACGTACTTGCCCTTGCTGGTCTTGAACAGGTCCTTGACCCGACCGGTGATCTTCAGGTTGCCGCCGCCATCGATGGCGCCCTTGTCGCCGGTCTTGAGCCAGCCGTCGTCGGTCATCGTGGCCCGGGTCATCTCGGGCTCCTTGTAATAGCCGAGCATGGTCCACGGCGCCTTGACATGGATTTCTCCATTCGCCGGATCGATCCGGCATTGCACCGAGTCGTAAGGTCGGCCGACGGTGCCGACGGTGGCTGCGCTGCCGTCGCTGATGTGGCTGGCACCCAGGTTTTCGGTCATGCCGTAGCCCTCGGCCACGTTCAGCCCCAGTCGCGCGTACCAGCGCAGCAACTCCGGCGGGGTCGGCGCGGCGCCAGCGGCAGCGAACACGCAATCCTGCAAGCCCAGCGCATTCAAGATCTTCTTCTTGACGATGCCCGACAGGATCGGGATCTTCAAGAGCCGGTCCAGTTTGGCCGGCGGCATCTTGTGGCCGATGCCCTGCTGGAACTTGACCCACAAGCGCGGCACCGAGAAGAACACCGTGGGCCGGGCGCGCTGCAGATCCTGGGTGAACGTGTCCAGGCTCTCCGCGAAATAGACCTGCATGCCAGTGGCCAGCATGCCGTGCTCGACCAAAGCCCGTTCCACCACATGCGACAACGGCAGGTACGACAGCATGCGCGAGTCTTTGGTCATTTTGACCCGCGTCAGACCTTGCTTCACCGCCAGCGCAAAGCTGCCGAAACTGTGCATCACACCCTTGGGCGCCCCGGTGGTGCCCGAGGTGTACATGATGGTGGCCAAGTCGTCGGCCGGGCGCACCGGGTTGCCTTTCAACGGCTCTGTCTTGGCGATCAGGTCGTCCCAGTGCGGATAGGCTGCCAGCGCATCGGCAGGTGCCAGCGGAAGGGCGATGCACGGCAGTCCTTCGGGCACACCCGGTTTCATGCCGGCCCAACCGTCGAGCTTGCCGACGAACAGCAACTTGGATTCGCTGTGCTGCAGGATCTGGCGGATGGTGCCGGCAGCCAGGGTGGGGTAGAGCGGCACCGAGACGCACCCCGCCATCCAGATCGCGAAGTCCGACATCATCCAGTGCGCGGTGTTCTTGGCCAGCATTGCCACCTTGTCGCCGGGTTTCAGGCCCAGGCTCTGCAGGTGGGCGGCCATGCGCCGGGTCTGGTCCATCATCTGGCCCCAGGTGGTTTCCGTCACCGCACCGCCGCCGATCGGTTGCGTGAATACCGTCCGGTCAGGTGACGATTGTTCCCATTGGTACAGGCGTTGCAGCGCCAGGATGTCGGCCGGGACAGCCGATCCCGAAGCAGACAGTGATGTTGCGGAAGCGTTTGTGGCCATGAAAGCTTCGGCCCGCCTGGCAACGCGCCGCCTGAATGAATGAGCCCTGAACGCTAGCGAATCAACCGCGCTTGCGACAGACGGGCTTTCCTCAGGCCGGCTCGTGCTGCAGGGCGCCGTCCGACGGGCTGGCTTCGTCGCGTGCGGCCAGCTGCTTGTGGGCCAGACCGGCTGCCCGCAGCAACAGGGTCAGGTCCAGATCGGCTTGCGGCGCGATGCGCGCGGCCACTTCGTCGAGTGTTCCGGGGGCTGCCATCAACGCATGCGCCAGCGCTGACAGCGCACAGACCGGGCGCCTCGCCTGCAGTTCGGGCAGCGGCCCGCCGGCTTGCACCGCCAGGTGATGGCGCACGCTGGCCACCGCTGCAGCGCCCAGCCCCCAGCTTTCGCACAGCGCAGCGCCCAAGGCGTCGTGGCTGACACCGAAGCCGGCATGCTCCATCGACGCCAGTTCTGCGTCCGATGTGGCGGCCCGCAGCATCGACCGGTAGTGGTCGGGTGCATGGCGGAACAGCACCGCTTTGCCGCACTCCTCGAACAGCCCGGCCGAATGCGCCGCCCAAGCATCGAGTGACAGGGCAGCGCCCAGCCGGCCCATCAGCAAACCGCGCCGCGCCGCGCGTGCCCACATCGGGTCCAGTTCGGCCGCAGCCGGAAACACCGCGCGCAGGCCCATCTCGAAAGTGATGGCTGCCACTTCGCGCATCCCCAGGTAGGTGACCGCCTGCTGCACGCTCTGCACCCGCCCCTTCAAGCCGTACAAGGACGAGTTGACCGCCTTCATTACCGCTGCAGCCAACGCCATGTCGCTTTCGATCAGGGTCGAAGCCGCAGGCAGATCGATCGGGTCCCGGGCCAGCATCAACGACAACCGCACGAGCGCCTGGGGCTGAGCCGGAATGTCGATCTCCAGGGTTCGCAACTCGGGATTCACGGACATGGCGGCCTTCGGCAGACGGGTGTCGTCCCATGCTAGGTCGACGTCCGACCGATCGAAGGCGCGAAAAAGCGCCGTCTGGCGGCGCTAATAGAAGAGAGGCGAAGCAAGGCGCCGTCTGCGGGCACGAATAAGAAAAGCGCCGTCTAGCGGCGCTTTGGAAAGCCTGCCGTCCCGATGGGACACCGGGCGGCCGATCTGGTTCGGTCGATCTTGTTCTGTCTGTCGTCTCCTCGGACCCCCGGGGTGGCGCTGGCTTCGCCGGCACAACCCCAAGATCAGCCACTCTAGGCGCCGATGGCCCCAGCCGCCACCGGGCTAACCCGCCAGGGCCAGTCAGCCCTCAGCAGCCATCCACTGCGCCGCGCGCTCGGCAATCATCAGGGTCGGGGCGTTGGTGTTGCCACTGGTGATGGTGGGCATGATGCTGGCGTCGGCGATGCGCAGCCCTTGCAGTCCCCGCACCCGCAACCGCGTGTCCACCACCGCTTGCGGGTCGTCGGCTGCACCCATCCTGCAGGTGCCCACCGGGTGGAAGATGGTGGTGCCGATGTCGCCTGCCAGTCGGGCCAGGTCGTCGTCGCTCTCGAACTGCACACCGGGTTTGACCTCGCGCGGCCGAAACGGCGCCAATGCCGGCATCGCGACGATGCGCCGCGCCAGCCGCAGCGACTCGGCAGCGACCGTGCGGTCCTCGTCGGTCGACAGATAGCAGGCCTGAATCAGCGGCGCATCCTGCGGGCGCGGCGAACGCAGACGCACATGGCCGCGCGACGAAGGATTCAGGTTGCAGACGCTGGCGGTGAAGGCTTCATTGCGGTGCAGCGGCTGGCCGAAGGCATCCAGCGACAGCGGCTGCACATGGAATTCGAGGTTCGGATGCGGGCGATCGGGAGACGAGCGGGTGAAGGCACCGAGCTGCGAAGGTGCCATGCTCATCGGCCCGCGGCGCCGCGCCAGGTAGTCGAGCCCGATCAGGCCCTTGCCCCACCAGGTCGAGGCCATCGTGTTCAACGTGCGCACGCCTTCGACCGCGAAGATGGCGCGGATCTGCAGGTGGTCCTGCAGGTTCTCGCCCACTCCCGGCAGGTCGTGCAGCGGCTGGATGCCCTGCGCTTGCAGCTGCGCGGGCGCGCCGATGCCCGAGAGCTGCAGCAACTGCGGGGTGCCGATGGCGCCTGCCGCCAGCACCACCTCGCGTGCCGCGCGAACCTGCATCGGCGCGCCACCCGCTGCCGGCTGCAGCTCGACGCCCACCGCGCGCCGTCCTTCGAGCAGCACGCGGGTGGTCTGCATGCCGGTCCAGACCGTCAGATTGGACCGCGAGGCCACCGGGCGCAGGAAAGCCTTGCTCGTGTTCCAGCGCACCCCGCGTTTCTGGTTGACCTCGAAGTAGCCGACGCCTTCGTTGTCACCCTGGTTGAAATCGTCGGTGGCCGGAATGCCGGCCTGCTGCGCCGCCGCCGAAAAGGCGTCCAGGATGCGCCACGACAGGCGCTGCTGCTCGACCCGCCATTCGGCCCCGCCGCCATGCAGATCGGTGGCGCCGCGCCAATGGTCTTCGTGGCGCTTGAAGAATGGCACACACTGCGCCCAGCCCCAGTCCGCATCCCCGACCTGCGTGGCCCAACCGTCGTAATCCCGGGCCTGCCCGCGCATGTAGATCATGCCGTTGATGCTGGAGCAGCCGCCCAGCACCTTGCCGCGCGGGTAGCGCAGCGAACGCCCGTTGAGCCCTGGGTCGGCTTCGGTCTGGAACAACCAGTCGGTGCGGGGGTTGCCGATGCAGTACAGGTAGCCGACCGGAATGTGGATCCAGTGGTAGTTGTCTGGGCCGCCGGCTTCCACCAGCAGCACGCGGCACTGCGGGTCGGCCGACAAGCGGTTGGCCAACAGGCAGCCGGCGGTGCCGGCGCCGACGATCACATGGTCGAAGGTCGCAGCTTCGGTTGTCACGGCTCGGCCCGGGTTTTGGCTCAGTCTGGGCTCAGGGCGGTCGCGGCAGCGTCAACGAAGTGGCCAGCACCGGAAACAGCTTGATCAACCCGTCCGCCAGCAGCTCGACCGCCATCGCCGCCAGGATCAGACCCATCAGCCGGGTCATCACATTGATGCCGGTTTGCCCCAACACGCGGGCGATGCGGCCCGAGGCCGAGAACGCGATGAAGGTCACGATCCCGATCACCACCCCGTAGCCCACCAGCACCGCCTGCTGCCAGACATGGGTCGTCTTCTGCGCGTAGATCACGATCGTCGAGATCGTGGCCGGCCCGGTCAGCAGCGGAATCGTCAACGGCACCACGGCAATGCTGGCGCCGGCGTCGACCTTGTCCTTGCCTTCACTGATGTCGCTGGCCTTGGTTTCGGCCGGCTGGGCGTTCAGCATCGTCAGCGAGCTGATCAACAGCAGGGTGCCGCCACCGACCTGGAACGACGCCAGTGAGATGCCGAAGAACTGAATGATCGACAAGCCCGCCACCGCGCTGACCGCAATCACCACGAAGGCGCTGAACGAGGCGACCCGGATCGTGCGCTGGCGCTGCTGGCGGCTGAAACCTTGCGTGAAATGAATAAAGAACGGCACCACGCCGATCGGGTTGACGATCGCCAGCAGTGCGATCAGGGGCTTGAGCAAGTCCATGCCGCGACTGTACGGGTCCGCAGGGGTCTGTCCTCCGGCCACTCGGTGCAGACACCCCCGCTTCGCAACGACATCAAAACAACACTCGCGACGGGTCGTCTTTACACCGTTTGCGCGGTCGGCAACATAATGAGTAGTCTGTGTCTGGCAGCCGCGCCTTTCGCCTCATCGGCCATCAACGGGTCAAAGCAGGGTTGAGCTCCACATGGTTTTCATGAATCTTTGAGGGCTCCCCGTGGGAAACAAACTTTACGTCGGCAATCTGGCTTATTCGGTGCGTGACGACACGCTTCTGGAAGCATTTTCGCCTTATGGCAGTGTCTCGTCGGCCAAGGTCATGATGGACCGCGAAACCGGACGCTCCAAGGGCTTCGGTTTTGTGGAGATGGGCACCGACCCGGAAGCGCAAGCCGCCATCAATGGCATGAATGGCCAGGCGATCGACGGCCGTGCTGTCGTCGTCAATGAAGCCCGTCCGCGAGAAGAGCGCCCGGGCGGTGGTGGCGGCGGCGGCTACGGCGGTGGTGGTGGTGGCAGCCGCGGCGGCTATGGTGGTGGTGGTTCCGGCGGCGGCGGCTACGGCGGTGGCGGCAGTGGTGGCTATGGCGGCGGTGGTGGCAGCGGCGGTGGCGGTGGTACTGGCGGCGGCGGTGGCGGGCGCAGCCCCTACGGCGGTGGTGGTGGTACGGGCGGCGGCGGTGGCGGCGGTGGCCGTAGCCCTTACGGCGGCGGCGGTGGTGGTGGCAACCGTGGCGGCAGCAGCGGTGGTGGCGGTGGCTACGGTGGTGGTGGCGGCGGAAGCCGCGGCGGCTACTGAGCGCCCAGCCCCTCAATCAGGAAAGGCGCCTTCGGGCGCCTTTTTCTTGTGCGGTTGGCGCCGACCACACCCCGGGCCATGCCCTGAGCTGCGGTGAACCACAACCTTCAGTCGCGCCGCGCCTTTCGCCCGCGCCCGACCAGCAGGCGGTCGAACAGGGCGTTCGGCAACAGCCGAAGCAACTTCACCACAACCGCCATTTGCCAGGGAATCACGCGGTAGCTGGCGCCTGCTTCGATCGCCCGAAATGCCCGGTCGGCGAAAGCTGCAGCCGGCATCAAGAACGGCATCGGATAGCGGTTCCTGGCGGTCAGCGGCGTGGCGATGTAGCCGGGCAGCAAGGTCACCACCTGGAGCCCTTGCCCACGACATTCACCGCGCAAGCTTTCGCAATAGGCCACCACGGCGGCCTTGCTGGCGCAGTAGGCGGCATGGCCTGGCAGCCCACGGATCGCAGCCACGCTGGCAATGCCCACCAGCGTGCCAGACCGCCGGGCCTGCATCCGCTTGATGAAAGGGTGAAAGGTGGCCGCGAGACCGATGTTGTTGGTGGCGAAGGTGTCCTGCATCACTTCCAGGTCGGCGCGAACCGCGCTGTCCATGCCGATGCTGATGCCGGCGTTGGCAATCACCACATCAGGCAAGCCCTGTTGCTCGATGCAGTTGTGCCCCGCGCTGACGATGCTGTCGGGTGCCGACACATCGGCACCGTAAACCGCCACCCGACCCGCCGCAGCGTCGCTGCCGAGCCCTTGCGCCTCGATCCAGGCCTGCAGCGCATCGGTGCGGCGCGCCACGAGCGCGAGGCGCCAGCCGGCTTGCGCATAGCGGGCGGCCAATGCCTGCCCGATGCCACTGGACGCACCGGTGATGAACACCAGCTTCGACGCTGCCGCGCCCGACGGCGGCCTACCCTCAGAAGCAGCGGAGGTTCGCCGTGTGGATGCCATGGTGGTGCAAGCGTCGCTTCAGCGCTTGCCAGCCCGAGCCGGCATCTGCGCCCGCACCGGTCCACCCAATTCGATGCGGCCCGTCGCATGGTCGTAGGTCATGGTCGTCGCACCGATGCGGGTGGCACCGCTGGTCACCTGCACCGGCAGATGCGAACGCACGCTTTCGGTCAGCAGGAAGGCGTGCAGGAACTCGCCGCGCAGCACCAGCGGATCGCCCCGACTGTCTTCGGTGGTGACTTCGGCATCGCCCAGCAACTGCACTTCGCTGGCATCGCCGTTGCCGATGGCGCGCCGCGCCTGCGCCAGCAACACGCGCCCGTCGGCCGCGACGGCCCGCAGCCGAGGTTGGTCGATCTCGATCCGGTCCGAAGCCGGCAGGTGGCGCAACTCGGCGCCGTCGATGCGCACCAGCAGCCGGCCATCGGCGCCGAAGCGGTCGAGCGAGAACTGCTCCATCACATAGTCCGGCTCGTCGCTCAGGGGCCGCACGGCGGTCACGCCGGGAGCGCGCGGCGCGTTCTTCACAAGCCACCAGGTCGCGAGCGCCATCAAGGCCATCAACAGCAACGGCAGGTAGGCCACCAAGCGCTCCCGCAACCGCTCATGCCACCGCAGCTGCAAACGCGCGGGCGGACGCCGCGCCGCACCGAGCGAGATCGGCACCTCGGGCAAGTCCGGCAAATGCAGCTCGGCACTCACATCAATTGGCTCGCAAATGAACCCCAGGCGGGCGGCGGGGGCTCACGCCGCGTCCAGAGTTCGCCGATGGCTGTGCAGCAAAGCGCCATAACGTCCGTTGGCCATCAGCAGCAAGTCGCACAGTTCGCGCGCTGCACCTTCACCCCCGCGAGCCCGGGTGACATGGTGGGCGATGTGGCGCACCTCGGCGTGCGCATTCGGTGGTGCGCAGGCGAAGCCCGCACGCGTCATCAATGGCAGGTCGGGCCAGTCGTCGCCCATCGCGGCAACATCGGCCCATGCCAGCCCGAGCGTGGCCAGCAGCGGCGTCGCGGCAGCCAGCTTGTCTTGCACGCCATAGGACGCATGCACCAGGCCCAGATCGGCCATGCGGCGACGCACTGCAGGCGAGTCACGGCCGGTGATGACCACCGGCTCGATGCCGCCCAAGCGAAGCAGCTTGAGCCCGTGCCCATCCAGGGCGTTGAAGGCCTTGACGCTCTCTCCGTGCTCGCCGATGTAGAGCCGCCCGTCGGTCAGCACCCCGTCGACATCGAAAATCGCAGCCCGCATGCCCAGCCCGCTACCTTGGGCACGCAGCAGCAACTCCGGATCGAAAACCAGGTCTGGCCGCGAACGCGGCCAATCGACGGCCGCCGTCACCTGCGAAGCCCTCGTAGCCGAACGCACCCGCTCATATCACCTTGGCCCGCATCAGATCGTTGGAGTTCAATGCCCCGACCAGCGCGCCGTCTGCATCGACCACCAGCACGCTGGTGACGCGGTGCTGTTCCATCACCCCCGCAGCGTCGACCGCCAGCGCATCGGCCTGCACCAGTCGCGGACTCCGGTGCATCACTTGCTCGGCAGACAGCGCCCGCAAGTCGGCGCCCCCTTCGATCAGGCGCCGCAAGTCGCCATCGGTGAAGATGCCGATCGGCCGGCCTTCGAAGTCGGCAACCGCGGTGAAGCCCAAGCCCTTGCCGGTCATCTCGCGCAACAAGTCCTTGAAGCTGGTTTCGGCTGCCACACGCGGCACCGCATCGCCGCTGCGCATCAGGTCGTGCACATGGATCAGCAACTTGCGCCCGAGGATGCCGCCGGGATGCGAGCGCGCAAAGTCGGCTTCACGAAAGCCGCGCGCGTCCAGCAGCGCCACCGCCAGCGC
>JBBSPW010000084.1:0-14408 GCA_038258365.1 Burkholderiales bacterium
CCTGATCCGCGAAACCCTTGCCCGCCATTCGGGGCTCGCGGACTTCGCCTTTGCCATGCAAGGCCTGGGCAGTGGCGCCATCTCGTTGCAGGGCAGCGCAGCGCAACGCGAACGCTACCTGCCGCGGGTGCAGCGCGGCGAGGCCATCGCTGCGTTTGCGTTGTCGGAACCCGAGGCCGGCTCGGATGTGGCGGCGTTGAGTTGCGCCGCACGCGCCGACGGCGACAGCTATGTGCTCAGCGGCGAGAAGACCTGGATCAGCAACGGCGGCATCGCCGATTTCTATGTCGTCTTCGCCCGCACCGGCGAAGCACCCGGCGCGCGCGGCATCAGCGCCTTCATCGTCGATGCCGACACGGCGGGGCTCGAGATCGCCGAACGGATCGAGCTGATCGCGCCGCACCCCTTGGCCAGTTTGCGTTTCTCGGACTGCCGCGTTCCCGCCAGTCAGCGCATCGGCGCGCCCGGTGAAGGCTTCAAGGTGGCGATGCGCACGCTCGATGTGTTTCGCACCTCGGTCGCAGCGGCGGCGCTGGGTTTTGCGCGCCGCGCTCTGGCCGAAGCCTTGAGCCGTGCGACCACACGCCAGATGTTCGGCCAGCGGCTGGCGGACTTTCAACTGACGCAAGCCAAGCTGGCGCAGATGGCGACCCAGCTCGACAGCGCCGCCTTGCTGACCTACCGCGCCGCCTGGCAGCGCGACCAGGGCCGCAACGTGACCCGCGAAGCCGCGATGGCCAAGCTGACCGCCACAGAGAACGCCCAGCAGGTGATCGACGCTGCGGTGCAGATCTGGGGCGGACTGGGTGTCGTCAGCCAGCAGCCGGTCGAACGCCTGTACCGCGAAATCCGCGCCCTGCGCATCTACGAAGGCGCCAGCGAAGTGCAGCTGTTGATCATCGCCCGCGACCTGCTGCGCGAGATGCCGGCCGCTTGAGAAGCGCCATGCCCAGCGCCCACATCGACGCCTTTGCCCGCGACCACCTGCCGGCGCTGGAACTGCAGCCGGAATACCGGTTCGAAGGCCCGCACTTGCAGTTCCCACCGCAGCTGAATTGCGCCACCGAGTTGCTGGACCGCCGGGTGCGCGAAGGCGATGGGGAGCGCTTGTGCATCCAGGCGCCGGGGCTGCGCTGGACCTATGCCGATTTGCTGGCGCATGCCAACCGCATCGCCCACGTGCTGGTGGCCGAGTGCGGTCTGGCGCCTGGCAACCGCGTGCTGCTGCGCGCGCCAAACAGCCCGATGCTCGCGGCCTGCTGGTTCGCAGTAGTCAAGGCTGGCGGCATCGCGGTGGCGACGATGCCGCTGCTGCGCGAAAAAGAGTTGATGGCGATCATCGACAAGGCGCAGGTCACGCACGCGTTGTGCGACGCGGGTCTGGTGGATGCGTTGCAGGCTGCGGTGGCGCAGACCCAAGGGCAGACGCCGGTGCCGGCGCCGATGCATCTGCTTCGCTTCGACGGCCCAGGCCCCGCTGAGCCCGACTCCCTCGAAGCGCGGATGGCGAATCACCCGCCGCACTTCGACAACATCGACACCGCTGCCGACGACACCTGCATCCTCGCCTTCACCTCCGGCACCACCGGCGTGCCGAAAGCGACCATGCACTTCCACCGCGACGTGATGGCGATTTGCGCGTGTTGGCCGGCCCATGTCCTGCGCCCGCAGCGCAACGATGTGTTCATCGGCAGCCCGCCGTTGGCCTTCACCTTCGGTCTGGGCGGCTTGCTTCTGTTTCCGCTCAGTGTGGGTGCGTCGACCGTGCTGTTGCCCAAGGCGTCGCCACCGCAGTTGCTGCAGGGAATCATCGACTTCGGCGCCACGGTGCTGTTTACCGCCCCGACCTCGTACCGCGCGCTGGCCGAACACGGCGCGGCACTGAGAGGCGGCAGCCTGCGCCGTTGCGTGTCCGCCGGCGAAGGCCTGCCCGCGGCGACCCGCGCACTGTGGAAGGAAGCCACGGGGATCGAGCTGATCGACGGCATCGGCACCACCGAGATGCTGCACATCTTCATCTCGTCCGACGAGGACCATGCGCGGCCTGGCGCCACCGGCAAGCCCGTGCCCGGCTACATCGCCGAAGTGGTCGACGAGCGGGGTCACCCCGTGCCCGCGGGGACCGTCGGCCGGCTTCGAGTCAAGGGTCCGACGGGCTGCCGTTACTTGGACGACGAGCGCCAACGCAGCTATGTGCAGGACGGCTGGAACCTCACCGGTGACGCCTACCTGGTCGACAACGACGGTTACTTCCACCACCAGGCACGCACCGACGACCTGATCGTCTCGGCGGGTTACAACATCGCCGCACCCGAAGTCGAAGACGCGCTGCTGCAACACGCGGCGGTGGCCGAGTGCGCAGTCATCGGCGTGCCCGATGTGCAGCGGGGCCAGATCGTCAAGGCCTTCGTCGTCCTGCGCAAAGGTCACGAACCGGGGCCCGCGCTGGTCACGGCGCTGCAGGACTTCGTCAAGCAGACCGTGGCGCCCTACAAGTTTCCGCGTGCCATCGAGTTTGCCGACACCCTGCCGCGCACGGGTACCGGCAAGCTGCAGCGTTTCAAGTTGCAGCAGTCGAATTCGCAGGAAGGGCGCTGATGGCCCGCTTCGAGCGCCCGCACCGCATCCGCTTCGCGCATTGCGACCCGGCGGGGATCGTGTTCTTTCCGCAGTACTTCGTGCTCTTCAACGGCTTGGTCGAGGACTGGGTCAGCGACGGGCTCGGCGTGTCGTATGCCGATCTGATCACCCGCCGCCGCATCGGTCTGCCGATCGTCAAGCTCGACTGCGAGTTCACGGCTGTCAGCCGCCTGGGCGACGAGGTGACGCTGGCGCTGGAGTTGCAGCGGGTGGGCCGAAGCTCGGTCGGCTTGCAGCTCGACTGCCAGGGTGGCGGCAGCCTGCGCCTGCGCATGTCGCAAGTGCTGGTGACGACCGACCTGGACAGCCACCGCGCGGTGGCCCTGCCCGACGATCTGCGCGCGGCGATGTTGCGCTTCCAGACAACCGACTGAACTGTCCCGGAATCGACCCCATGACGACCCTGCTTCCCCCCGGCTGGCCGCGGCCGCGCGGCTATGCCAATGGTGTGGCGGCCAGCGGCCGGCAGATCTTCGTCGCCGGCATGATCGGCTGGGACGCCGAAGGCCGCTTCCACACCGACGACTTCGCGGGTCAGGTTCAGCAGGCACTTGCCAACGTCGTCGCGGTGTTGGCTGCCGGCGGCGCCAGGCCCGAGCACATCGTGCGGATGACCTGGTATGTGACCGACAAACGCGAATACGTAGCGGCTTATCCGGCCATCGGCAAGGCGTTCCGGGAATTGATCGGCCACTTCGATGTGGCGATGACCGCAGTGCAGGTGGCGGCGCTGATCGAAGACCGGGCGAAGGTGGAAATTGAGGTCACGGCGGTGGTTCCGGACGCGGTGGCTGCTTCTGGTTGGTCGCCGGCATGAATCGGTGCGTCGTCAATGCAGGGGATGCGAAGCCGATGGGCTCGCATACAGTCGCTTGACCCAGCGGGCGCCAAGCCCAGTAAAGGATCCGTTGTGAAACTTCTCCACTGCACGAGCGCTGCCATCGTGGCCTGCGCCGCACTGTCCGCCTGCACCACGGGCATGGTGGTTGGACAGGGCCGCGACACAGCTTTTGACGGGGCGAAGATCGACTACTCGCGAATCGCCGCACCCACCGTAACCGAGCGGCAGAAAAGCCTGGCTTCCCTGTTCTTGAAGACGAGGAAGGCGTTGTTTGCCGATCAGGAATGCAAGTTCCAGAGCCCGACCAACAATATCTGCGTGCTTCCGATCCCGGTCATTCTGGTGCCCGACGAAAGCGGCAACGAGTACTGCGTGGCAATTTTTCCTGAAAGGCTGGGTCTGCCGGGGACCACGCAGCTGAAGCCCAATTCGAAGAAGATCGTGTTCTGGCTGGTGCCGACATTCCAGCACCCGACTGACGTGACCTTCCGCTTCTTCGACGACAGGCAGACACTCGACAAGGCGCCCGGAATCGTGGTGCTGAAAGACGAGGCGATGCAGATGACAGGGGCGGGATTGGGCGACGGCAGCGTCCCGGAAGACACGTCCATGTATCACTTCGTCACCAAGCACGACGAAAAGGGGAAGGCGCTGATCTATCTGCCGCTGGTGGTCCGCACCGATAGCGTCGGCAGTGCAATGCCGAAGGTGTCGGTGTGCGCAACACCCGACCCGATCATGGTCAACGACTGATCGATCGGCATGGCCGCGGCCTCACGCCGCGGCTGGTGGGCCGCCAATGGCGTCGAGCCGTTTGCGCAATTCAGAGTTAGGACCGCAAGCAATCTCATCAGCCAGTTGATGCGCCATCTTTAGAGTCGCCTGCGAGGCCAGCGTTTGTCCAGCCAGCTGTTCGATCTCGGCTCGATCGCATAGCAGCAGGGCATGGCTCAATGAGTCGGCGCTGGCGACCAGAAGGATCTCACCATGCTCGACCATGGCGAGCGCAGATTCGAGTGAACCCAACTTGGCCAGCACCAGCGCGAGGTAGCCACTGGCCTGTCCTTCGGCTCGGCGGTCTGACGATGCCTTGGCCGCCTCCACCGCGCGCTCGAAAAACCGCGATGCCTCATCCAACTGCCCTTCGGCGGCCAGCAGGATGCCGAGATTGCACAAGACGACGTTCGCCAGCCGAACATGACCCATCTCAAGCGACGTGCTCAATGCCATGTCGAACTGAACGCGGGCTTGCTCGGCTTCGCCGAGTTCCTGATGCAGCAAGCCGAGGTTGCAGCGTTGGTTGCCTTCCCATCGGCGGTCGCCCGTCTCGATGTGCCGCGCCAACGCCTGCTGGTAGTGGCTGCGCGCCGCCTCCAGTTCGCCAAGGGCATGGTGGATGCCCCCCAGGTTGCCCAGGACACCGCCTTCCATGCGCCGATCGCCTTGAGCGGTGGCCAGCGCCAGGGCCAGGTTGTAGTGCGTTCGCGATTCGGCAAAACGCGACTGGTGCTGCATCAAGCGACCCAGGACGATCAGCGCCGAAGCGCGCAAGCCGTCGTCACCTGCCCTCGCGGCCAGGCGCTCGGCCTCTTTGAGGCTGACGAGCGCTGCGTCCAGTTCACCGTCCAGCCCCTGTCGACTGCCCCGCACGATCAGCAACCGCGCTGTGCAGCGCTGGTCGTTGGCTCGACGCGCGCATTGCAGACCCTGCTCGACATGCGCCAGCGCCAGCTTCACGTCGCCGAGGTTCTCGTGGGCGTCGCCGGCTACCCAATGCAGCCAGGCGCGGCCGCGATCGTTCAGCGTTTCGATCTTCTGCACCAGGCTGGCCAGATCGACCGCGGCCCGATACGGCCCCGTTTGCCGCAGCGCGGCCCAGGCGCCGATCAGGCAGCCGACCGCGCCGGCCGCGTCACCCTGCGCTGCGGCATGCCGGCATCCGGCAACCAGGTTGCTGAGTTCGGCGCAGCGCTCAGCCACCGCGGCTCGCTCGTCCAGCGATGCGAAGTGGCGCCAGTGCCCGCTGCGCGCGTCCAGCTCACAGGCCGGCCCGCTGCCGTCGAAGCGCCCCGGGTTGCACAGATGCTGACCTGCATATTCGCGCACGCTTTCCAGCAGGTCGAAGCGTTCGTCGTTGACCTGGCGCACAAAGCTCTTGTCCACCAGCCACTGCACCACATCGGTTGTCGTGGCGCTTTCAGATGGGGTCTCCAGCGCCTCCATCAACGGCAGGCCGATCACCGCGGCTGCCGATTCCAGCTTGAACCCGCCCTCGAACACCGACAGCCGCGCCAACACAGCTTTCTCCAGATCGGTCAGCAGGTCCCATGACCAGTCGAAAGTGGCGCGCAAGGTGGCTTGCCGGTCGCGGCGCCCGCCATGCGACAGCAGCACGGCGAAGCGGTCCTTCATGCGTGCCAACAGGGTCTGCGGTGCCATCACCCGCACCCGCGCGGCAGCCAGTTCGACCGCCAGCGGCAGCCCGTCCAGCACGGTGACCAACTGCCGGATCGCGGTCAGGTCGTCCGGGCGGGGCCGGTAGTCGTGGCGCGCAGCATTGGCGCGCTTCAGGAACAGCGCAAAGGCCTCGTCGAAATCCAGCGGTGCCAACGTGAACACCTCTTCGCCGGTGATCCCCAGCACCTCGCGCGTGGTGACGAAAAACTGCGCAAGCGGTGCGATCTCCAGCCAGCGCCCGAGTGTGGACTCTGCCAGTTTGGCAACCTGCTCGAAATTGTCCAGCACCAGCATGCAACGGCCGCGGCCGGCGATGGCATGCCCCAGTTGATCGACCGGATCGGCGCTGCCGAGCGGCAGCTCGAGCCCTTGCGCCACGGCCACCAGCAGGCTGTCGAGATCACGGGCCTGCGACAGGTCGCAAAACCAGACGCCACCAGCGCATGCGGCGCGGCGCGTCCAGCCGAAGCGGGTGACCAGCCGGGTCTTGCCGACCCCGCCCGGGCCGACCACCGAGATCAGCCGGGCGCCGGTGTCGATCTTCGCGCCGAGCACCTCCAGCGAACCCTGCCGGCCGACGAAGCCGTCGCGTTCGGCTGGCAGCGTGTGGCGCAGCTCACGCAGCGGCTGCCACAGGTCGCCCTGGCGCACCACGCGGTAGCTCTTGGCGCTGTCGCCGGGCGCAGCGAAAACTCTCTTGGCATCGGCAACTTCAAACAGCTCGATCGGCTCGGCAAGGCCGCCCAATAGCCAGTGCCCGTGCGATTGCAGCCGCAATGTCGAAGCCCCCAATGCGAGCTTGGCAGCCTCGCTCAGCAGTGTCTGGCCGCCGCTGGCGACAGCCATGATGCGCGCCGCAATCGGCAGGGCGAGGCCGACAACCTCGACGGGCTTGGCCCCGCGCGCGACATCGGCCGTCGGGTTGGCGCGCAGGCTGATCGGCCCGAAGTGGATGCCCGCCCGCGCCTTGATGCCAAAGTTCTGCTGATCGATCGCTTGGTGATACGCCAGTGCGTAGCCGATGGCGTCAGCCACCGTGTCGAACAGCAGCAGCATGCCGTCGGACTTGTCGATCTCACGACCCCGCCAGTCGGGAATGAGGTCGCGCGACAGCCGGTCGTGCGCCGACCAGAGCTCGGCTGCCGCCTCGGGCTCGAGCTGCCCTGTCAGCAGCGTGCTGTCGACGACATCGGTCAGAAGCAGGGCGTGGAGTGCCTCGGTCATGGGGCCGTCCAAAACTGCAAATGATCGTGGCGGCCCCCGGGGGTGTCAATCGACTCGCAACGCGTCAACCCCGGCCAGGTTCGTCGAAGCCTTTGACCCAGTAAAGTGCTGCCAACGCACCCCACCCGACCGACCGACACGCCGTGACCCGACTGCAGTCAGAGCTGCATCGCCTGTACTTGCCTTTGTCGCAGGGGCCGTCACACGGCATCGCGCGGCAATCGACCTTGATCGACCCATCGGGCGCGGTTCGTGCCTTGGTTTTCGAGCTCGTGCGGCCGCCAAGCTGGGCGCTTCTATCGAAGGTTTGGCGTGGCGTTCAAACGGATTTGGGTTTGCCTGCACCCGCTGTCGCCGTGTCCGGCACCGATGGCCTTCAACTCTGGTTCTCGCTGGCAGAGCCGGTGGCGGTTGCAACGGCGCATGCGTTTCTGGACGGCCTGCGCGAAAGGTTTCTGCCCGACATCGATTCCAGCCGCTTGCGCCTGATGCCATCGCCGCAAGCGTCGGCGCTGCGGCAGGAAGGCCATGCGCGGACGGTGCCGGCCCTTCAGGCGCTGTCGGACAACTGGTCCGCGTTCGTGGCTCCCGACCTTGCTGCGGTTTTCACCGACACGCCCTGGCTCGACGTTCCGCCCAACGAAGAGGGTCAGGCCACGCTGCTGTGCGGCCTGCAAGCCATCGAGCGGCCCGTTTTCGAGGCCGCGTTGAAAGCGCTGGCGCTGAGCACCGATCTGTCGCGTCCGATCAGGGCGGCCGCACCCCATTGCGTGGTGCCGCTCGCATCAGCGACACCGGCCACCGCGGATGCCGGTGAAGAACCGAAGCGATTTCTGCTTCGGATCATGAACGACGACACCGTGGCGCTGGCCCTTCGCATCGAAGCGGCCAAGGCGCTGCTGCAGCATCCGCTCGACCATCACCGGCACCCCCCAGCTTGATCGGTCGAGCGATGTGCCTGTGTCAGTCACGCTGCGTTCTCAGCTTGCCACTGCGGCGTGACTTGCAGCTCGCGCAAGCGTTGGTGGGCCGCGCCATCCCAGTCGACCGGAAGCTGAAGTCTTGCTTTCAGGTAATGGTGGGTGAACACGTCCAGGTAGGCTGACAAGATGTGCTCGGCCAGAGGGTCGCCCGCAAGCCCGAGGCACAGGGCCGCGACCTCGCTGGTGCAGAAGTGATCGTCGCGGCGGGAGCGCCGCAGCTTGTATTGCGATTGCCGCTCAGGCTGCAAACTCAATACCGGCAACGCATCCAGATAAGCGCTTCGCCCGAACATCTTGCGGGCCTCGGCCCAGGTGCCGTCCAGCAGGATGAACAGCGGGCGCTTGCTGGTTTCGCCTTCGGGGACGGCGGGTGTCTGAACGGCATGCACGACCCGCCGCGATGGCGCGTATTCCCCCGGAAATACCACGTAGGGCTGCCACTGCGGGTCGCTCAAAAGGGCCAGAAGCGCGGGATCGGTTTCGGTCCGCGCCCAGCCGAAAGCGAAGGTGTCCGCCACCACATCGGCCACCAACCAGCCCGTGTTGCTGGGCTTGAGCGACTCGATGTCGGCCATCAGCAAACACACGGCCGCGCGCGTGCTCACCGAGGGCCGCAAGGCGCACATGCAATGGCTCGGCACCAGCCGACAGCCTGCGCAGCGCTCGCGCTTGAAGCCCCCACGGGCAAGAAAGGGTTTGGCACTGCGGGCCAGGCGCATGGTGCGCAGGCGAGAAACGGCGTGGGACATGGACTGATTTTCAGGGGCCGCGGATAGCGACGTCATCGGTCTTCGCTCGGACGTCGTGGCCAACCGGATCGACAGTCTGCTGCCTATCGATGCTGGGGCAGCGCAGGAGGTGGTGGCTGGGGCGCGATCGAAAGAACCTCTGCAAGCAGCACTGATGCTTGATTCTTGCTGGCCCGGCAGAGCCAGTCATTTCCGTTGTGTCGCAGCGAGGAGCCAGCGCGCGTACTCCGTCTGTCATGATTGGCTATGCTTGACGCATGGTCCGACAGCTCGGTACGACGATCGTCATCCAAACGGAGGGACGCGGCCTCCATGAGATCACCGGGGACGTAAGCGCCTGGGTCGCGACGACCGGCATCGCCGACGGCTTGCTGACGCTGTTTGTGCGGCACACGTCGGCCAGCCTGCTGATCCAGGAAAACGCCGATCCGGACGTGCGTGCGGACCTTGACCGGTTCTTCGCACGGCTGGTGCCGGACGGCGACCCGCTGTTTCGCCACCAGGACGAGGGGCCGGACGACATGCCGGCACATGTGCGCGCTGCGCTGACGGCCGTGCAGTTGTCGATCCCCCTCAGCCGCGGCCGGCTGGCGCTGGGGACATGGCAGGGCATCTACATCTGGGAACATCGGACCCGCCCGCACCGACGCGAGATCGCTGTGCATCTTCTGGGGGAATCGATGGCCGACTCTCTGGGCGACCTGGTGCAGACGCACGGCAGCGCGACTTAGGGCTGATCTCGAGGGTGCCTTCGAACTGTTGGCGATAAAGACGCGTGGTCAGGTCGGCTCGCTCGCGGCCACCCCCGTCGGCGCGCGTGGCAACCAGGCGAATGCCATCGCGCCGATCACAAGCAGCGCGGCGATGGTCAGCAGCACAGGCGCGAAGATGTTCGCACCTTGCGTCTTGGCGATCGAGGCAATCATGCCTGTGAACCATTGCATCACCGCGACGCCGAGAAACATCGACATCGTGAACAGCGCCAGCGCACGCCCGACGATCCGCTGCGGATAGGCAGATCGCACCTGCGAATACTGCAGGATCATGTAGCCCGACAGCATGCCGATCGTCAGCATCAGCGCGATGTCGGCCACCATGCTGCGGACCAGCGCCAGCGACGCGAACAGCGCCGCTGACAGCAATGTCAGGCCAATCAGCCAATATCGCCGCTTTTCGTGGCCAGGGTCGAGACGGCCGAACACCGATGGGCTCAGCAGCGAGACGAGCGACACCGCCAGCGCTACGGTGCCGGTGTCCACCAGCGAAAAGCCGTGCCGCTCGATCAACATCGGGCCGAGCCACAGACCGCGCAGCGTGATGAACGAGGCATAGCAGACAAACGACAGTGCGACGATGCCAGGGGTGTACGGCAGCCTGAACAGCGACACGAATGTCAACGCCGCACGGCCCAGCGATTCGCGCGGCGCGCTTGGCTCGGTCGGCGACAGCCTGGGTTCATGAACCTTCCAAGCGATCAGCGCCCACGCCGCGATCGAGCAGCCGCCCAGCACCCAGTAGCCCATTCGCCACGACGACGTCTGGACCAGCCACGCCAATGGTGTGCCGGTGGCGAGCAGCCCGATGCCGCCGATGCTCATCACCGTGCCCGACATCGCAGCGAACCGGGCCGGCGCGTAGTGCCGCGCAATGAACACGGTGCAGGCGAGGAACGCAGGCGCACAACCGACGCCGATCAGCACCTGTCCGAGCACCAGGACACCGTACGACGGTGCGAGCGCGGACAGCACGGCGCCTGCAACGGCCAGCGGAAAGCCAATCAGCACCGTGCTTCGCACCCCGTGCAGATCAATGCCGATGCCGACGAACAGCTGCATCGCGCCGAACGCAAAATGAAAGGCGCCGGCAAAGGTACCAAGCTGCTGTGGCGATAGGCGGAATTCGGCCTGCAGCGACGGAGCCAGCACGGCCGCAACGGTGCGGAAGGCCTGGCTCATCGCAAACGCGGCGGTTAGCGCCAGCAGCATGATCCAAGGCTGCGGATGCCGGGGCGCGGAGTCGTCAGTTCGCATGAATGGTGAGCCTAACTGCATCGGTGGATGCGCCGGTCCGGCCGGTGGGTAGCGCAAGCGCTCGCACACCCCTGCGATCGGCGGAAGCGAGTTCTGGGACCGGTGACTGGCAGTCTCAATATTCGGCTGCAAACCAACTGCGGTCGGACGGTTGCGGCGGATGAATGCAGGCGCCAGCGCAAGCCGCTCGCTGCGCCTCAATCGCCCTCAGGTTTGCCGAAGCGCGGATCGGACCGCCCATGGGCGTGGCTGTCGTCACGTCCTACAGCCTGGAAACGTCCGCAGGGCGAGACTTTGCGCCAGCGTCCGAGGCATCGACCTCTGACGGCTGATTCCGCCCCGTCTCGCGCTACAGCTCCAACGGCCAGAAGACCACGTCCATACCCATGCCACCATCGCCCCTGCTGCTTGAATTCCATCGCCGTGCCGCGCTGTCCTTGTTCACGGCGACCACTTGCAGCCTGATGCTGGTCACGCCTGTTGCCATGGCCAAGGCCGCCAGTTCGAAGGCAGCGCCGACTGACGCATGGAACGCGGAAGCCTTCAGCGCCGCCACCGAAGTGCCGTCCATCGGCCAAGGCAGCAGCGGAAAGGCGGTTGTTCGCGCCCAGATCTTGCTCGACCGACTCTGGTACTCGCCCGGCGAGATCGACGGTCGCTACGGCTTGAACATGCAGCGCGTGGTGCGTGCGTTCCAGACCGACGCCGGCGTGCCGGTCAACGGCCGCGTGGACAAGGCCACCTGGACTGCGCTGCGCGGCGCGGGTTCCGTCGCATCGGCCCCGGATTCTTCAGCATCTGCGGCTTCCTCGGCCGATGCCGCGTCGCCGCAGCTGCTCACCACCTACAAGATCACTGACAAGGACATGGCCGGGCCGTTCCAGAAGACCCCGACGCCGATGACCGAACGCGCCAAGCTCAACGCGCTTCCGTACGCATCGGTGGAAGAGATGCTCGGCGAGCGCTTCCACATCAGCCCGGCGCTGATGGCGCAGATGAACCCGAGCCAGAAGCTGGCCGCCGGCGTGTCGATTGTGGTTCCGAACGTGGCAGATACGAAGCCGCCGGCACGCGCCAGGTCGATCAGGATCGACAAGGCCTCCAAGGTGCTCTACCTGATGGCGGCTGACGGCAAGACACCCGTGGCCGCGTTTCCGATCAGCATCGGCAATGAGAAAAACGACCCGCTGCCCATCGGCGAAATGAAGATTCGCAATGAAGTCTCGATGCCGGACTTTACTTTCGACCCTTCGTTGCTCAAGAGCGCACCGAGCCAGGACGTGGAGAAGCTGCGCATCCCGCCGGGCCCGAACAACCCGGTCGGTTCGATCTGGATGGGGCTGAGCAAGCCGCATTGGGGCATTCACGGGACTCCGGAGCCTTCCACGGTCGGGCACTCCGAGACCAACGGCTGCATCCATCTGACGAACTGGGACGCCGAGCGTGTCTCCAGGCTGGCGAAGGCCGGCTTCGTGGTTCAGGTGAAGCCCTGACGCGCTGCCAGGATCGTCTTGGTGGCTGCGCCGACATGGTCGATGGGCCGGTGGGTACTCGCCTTGCTGGCGCCGCTGGGCTTGCTCGGTGCATGCCGCGATGGCGACCGTGATGTCGGAACTGTCTATATCCCCCGACCCGAGCTGACCGTGACCGTGGCGGCTGCCGCGTCGCCCCCGGCGCCATTCAGCCCGGCGCCTCCACTTGCTCCCGTGGCCGATGCAAACCGGGCCGACATCGATCGACTGGCCGCTCGCAGCCTGGATGTGCCCGTGGCGGGCGTACCGAGGGCATCCCTGACGGACAGCTGGATCGATGCGCGCAAGGGTGGTCGACAACACCGTGCCATCGACATCGCGGCCGCAGCCGGCACGTCGGTGATCGCAGTTGAAGACGGCCGCATCGTCAGGCTGTTCACCAGCAAGGCGGGCGGGCTCACGATCTATCAGTTCGACCCGGCGGGTGAGTACGTCTACTACTACGCCCACCTGCAAGGCTATGCCGATGGCATCGCCGAAGGCAAGCACGTGCACCGCGGACAAGTCATCGGCCGTGTCGGCAGCACGGGCAACGCCAGCCCGGACGCGCCGCATCTGCATTTCGAGATCCTGCGGCTGGGTCCGCAAAAGCAGTGGTGGAAGGGCGATGCCCTCAACCCCCACTCAGTGCTCGCGGTCACGCGCGGCGGAGCGGCCCCCTTGCGGAACGAGCCCGCCCAGCCGCAGCCGCACGACCGTCCGATCGACGCACCATCAACGCCAGCCCCGACACCACCATCGCGCTGAACACGGTCGTGCAGAGTGCCTCGAAAGACGATGACGGCTCGAGCGGACGCGCATTTGGCGACCTACACGCCGGCGCGCCCTGCGGGACGGCGGCAATGCACGGCGAGCGCCTCACGCCTTGCGCCAGAGGCGCCGACCGCCAGCCGGCCAACGCAGCAAGTTCAGCACGTTGCCGGCCAGGATCAGGCCGACGCCCGTTGCCGTGTAGATATCCAGCCGTTCCGAGTACGCCAGCCAGCCGACGAGCGCGGTCAGGGGTACGCGCAGGAAGTCCATCGGCACGACAACCGTGGCGTCCGCATGCTGCATGGCCCTGGCGAAACAGTAGTGCGAGTAGGTGCCGCAGAAGGCCACCACCACGACCCAACCCCAGGCGGTCGCCGAAGGCCATTGCCAGACCAGAAGCGCCGGTACGAGCCCGATCGCGCTCTGCACCACCAGCATCCAGAAGCTGATCGCCACCGCCGCGTCGGTTCGGGTCAGCGACTTCACCAGCACGATCGAGACTGCGAACCCCAGTGCGGCTGCCAGCGCAATCAACTGCCCGGCATCGACTTCGCCCGTGCCGGGCCGCACGATCACCGCCACGCCCACCAGTCCCAGCAGCACGGCAAACCACTTTCGGCCGCTCATGCGTTCACCGAGAAAGATCACCGCCAGGGCCGCCGACCAGATCGGCATCGTGAATTCGATCGACACCACCTGCGCAAGCGGGATCAGGGTCAGGGCCACGAACCAGCCGTACTGCGCGGCATAGTGGACCGCGTTGCGCAGCATGTGCTGGGGCAGCCGCTCGGTTCTGACCGCGGTCAGACCGCCCGCTGCACGCACCAGTGGCCACAGCATGGCCATGCCCAGGGTCGAGCGCAGCAGCATGATTTGGAACACCGACAACTCGCGCGCGGCCTCGCGCCCCGCAACGGCAATGACGACCATCAGAGACAACCAGCCAGCCATCCAACCGGCGGCACGAGCGATCGAGGCGTCGGGGGTGGCGTGCATCGCGCGGAGAGTAGCCGATCGCCTGGGCAGTGGTCTCAGTCGTTGAGAGGTGCAATGGATCGCCACCGGACCCTATCGGCAACAAGCAGTCTGGCGCGTCGCTGGCTGATGTGACGGCTCCAGACTGGCACACGCAAGTCCAGCCGGCAGGGAAGCAGTCGGTGAAGAGGCGCGGGCCACGTCACCAAAGTGCTACGACCGCA
>JBBSPW010000085.1:0-14408 GCA_038258365.1 Burkholderiales bacterium
AACGCTAGGACCGATAGTCGGCGTTGATGCTCACGTACTCCTGCGAGAGGTCGCAGGTCCAGACGGTGGTGTCGGCCGGGCCGCGGTGAAGATCGACCTTCACCGTGATTTCGCTGCCCTTCATCACGCGCTGGCCGTCTTCTTCGCGGTAGTCGGGGTGGCGGCCGCCTTGCGTCACCACATGCACATCGTCCAGATGCAGATCGATCAGGCTCTGGTCAAGATCGGCGATGCCGGCATAGCCCACCGCCGCCAGGATGCGGCCCAGGTTCGGGTCGCTGGCGAAAAAGGCGGTCTTGACCAGCGGCGAGTGCGCGATGGCGTAAGCCGCAAGTCGGCATTCGGCTTCGTCGCGGCCGCCCTGCACGGTGACGGTGATGAACTTGGTGGCGCCTTCGCCATCGCGCACGATCGCTTGCGCCAGCTGCTGCGACAGCGACACGACGGCGTCCTGCAGCAAGCGTCCGTCTTCGCTGTCGAGCCGGGTGATCGGCGCGTGGCCCGCCTGCTGCGTGGCCACCAGCACGAACGAGTCGTTGGTGGAGGTGTCGCCGTCGATCGTGATGCGGTTGAAACTCTGGGCGGCTGCATGGTTCAGCAGCGGCTGCAACAGTGCCGGGTCTATCACCGCGTCGGTCGCCATGAAGCCGAGCATCGTCGCCATGTCGGGCCGGATCATGCCGGCGCCTTTGCTGATGCCGGTCAGCGTGACACCGTGGCCCCCGATCGTGATGCTTCGCGAAGCGGCCTTCGGCACGGTGTCGGTGGTCATGATGCCGTTGGCGGCTTCGGCCCAACCGCTGGCCTGCAGCGCCGCCAGTGCGGCGGGCAGACCGGCTTCGATGCGCTCGACCGGCAGCACTTCCATGATCACGCCGGTGGAAAACGGCAACACCTGCTCGGGCTGGATCTGCATCAACGCTGCCAGAGCTTCGCAACTGCGCGTCGCGCGCGCAAGCCCGTCAGCGCCGGTGCCGGCGTTGGCGTTGCCGGTGTTGATCAGCAGCGCCCGAATTCCCACGGATCCGTCCGCAGACTGCGCCAGATGCCGCTGACTCAGCTGCACCGGTGCCGCACAGAATCGATTGCGGGTGAACACACCGGCGACGGTGCTGCCTTCGTCCAACGCAAACACCACCAGATCGCGTCGGCCTGCCTTGCGGATGCCGGCCATCGTGACGCCGATGCGCACGCCGGGCACCGGCAACAGGCTCTGCGGGTCTGGCGGCTCGAGGTTGACAGGCATGGGGTGCAGCGCAGGGCCTGTTGCCCGTGCGTTGAGAAGCGGGAGGGACTCGAATTGTAGGCAGTGGCGTTCGCGCCGGATGCGCTGGATCGGCCGGTGCTTGAACGAACAGACCCCGCCGCGGCGGGGTCTGTTGCGTCCGGGCCCGGCAGTCGGCCGAGATCAGAACGACGAGCGGTTCAGGCGCGCGATCAGGAGGCCAAACGGCGTCGCAGCAGCAAGCCCAGGGTTCCCAACCCCATCAGCAGCCAGGTGCCAGGCTCCGGCACGGCCGTCACGGTGAGACTGTCGATGCCCAGGAAGTTGCCGTTGGAGCTGACATCGTCGACCATGTATCGAAACGCCAGCCGCACGTTGGTGGGGGCGACAAGCGATGCGACCGCGTAGTTCTGGGCCAGCCAGCCGCCATCGGCGCTCGATTGAAACGAGCCCAGCACCGTCGTGAAGTCGCCGACGCCCGCCGGACCGCTGCCGACATTGCCGCTGGCGCCATTGGTGCTCATGCGGACTTCAAGCCTGTCCAGGAATCCCTCGCCCGCAACCCGCACGAAAAAGCTGACGATGCTGCTGCTGTCCAGTGTCAACACGGGTGTGATGAGCCAGTTGCTGATCGCTCCATCGAACTGGCCGGTACCCAGAAAGTTTGCGGACGCGTAGGAGTCGGGTGCGCCGGACAGCGATCCGAAGTTGCCGCTGTTGCCCTGCTGCCAAAGGGTGCCCAGCGGCGTGTTGCTGTTGTTGATGAAGGTCCAGCCCGCGGCGGACAAACCCGTCACGTCGTCGAAACCCTGCGAGAGAGCGGTCAGCGCGTGCGCGCCGCCGGTAGCCACCAAGGTGGAGGTCAGCACAGTGGCGAGGGTCAGCGTTTTCATGGGTGGGCGGCGAGTGGGTTGCTCTGACGGGCGGTCGATCACGCTAGGTGAACAGCCGAGCCCATGGCAACCCCCCGATACAGGGGGTGAGGCCGACGAAACTGAGCGACGATCGGAGATGCGCGCTGAAATCGGATTCCGCCGGGGCCTCGGCCTGCTGCCCTTCTTGCTGTCGAGTGCCTGTGTCTCGCCGGCACAGCCGCAGGTTGCTTCGAGCGGGCCGGACCCGCGCGTGTTGCAGGTCCAGGCAGTTGAAACGCTGCCGCAACAAATCGCGCAGAGTTTTGACGATCTGCAAGCAGCCATCGGCGACCCGACCTGCACCAGCGATGCACAGTGCCGCACCGTTGGGGTCGGCGCCAAACCCTGCGGGGGCCCACAAGGCTATCTGAGTTGGTCGGAAGCAGGCAGCGACCCTGCGCGGATTGCTGCGCTCGCTGACCGCCACCGGACACTGAGCAAGACCCAGAACGAGCGCAGCGGGCTGTTGTCGAACTGCCAGTTCGCACCGGATCCGGGCGCAGTCTGCAGGGCCGCCGCGCCCAACGCTCTGAAGCGCTGCCAGTTGACCCCGGCTGGTCGCGCCGGTGCGGTCTGAAGCGCTGCTGTCGCTCACCGCGCACCGGCAACGCACCCCTTTGCCCCCCGGCTTTGAGGGGGTGGACGGGGTAACACCCGTGGCGAGAGAGACGTCCTCCGCTACCCTTGCGACTCTCTGGCATGCAACGTGCGTCCAGTCTTCGGCAGCCGGTGGTGGCGATCGAGGCACTCGGTCACACCGCCGTCGCAACCCGGTCCGCATGCGCCACATTGGCGTGGCGGCAACCTTAACTTTTAGAGGTTCGATATGAAGAAGCTTCTGCCGCGGCTGGCTGCCGCCGCTGCCACTCTGGCCTGTGTTGGCACATCCCATGCCGTGATCGTGACCTTCGATGCCCCGATCGATGTTTCAGCTGCCTTTTTCGCGCCGCTCCTGACCCACAACGACACGATCTCCACGCAAGGCATCGGCATCGACGCCATTTCGGTCAAACCAGGCGCGATCGCCGGCGTCGATCTGGTCGGCGCTTTGGTCGACGGCAGCAACCTGGCAGCGACCTGCAGCTCGGTTGTGTGCCCCAGCAACAACCCGACCACGTTCCTCGCGATGCTGAACGACGGCCTTCCGGCCCTCTACAGTCTCAGCGGAGCGAAGGTGACGATTTCGGGTTTCGATGCCAGCTTCATCGCCGCTGCCGGCGCCGCCGTGCCCAGCACCGCGTTGATCCTGCGGCTCGAGGGCTACAACAACGGCGCCCTGCAGACGAGTCAGGACTTCAGCATTCCCGGCCCCACCGGCGGCGCCTACAGCTTCGCTTCGTACTCGCTCAATGCGACGATCGCAGCGACGCAGTTCGACTTTGTCGCGTTCCGCGGCTTTGCCTGCGATGCCAGCGGCAGCTGCTCGACCCAAACGGATCGCGGCCAGTTCGGTCTGGACAACATCAACATCGCTGTGGTGCCCGAGCCTGCCGCTTGGCTGCTGATGGGCCTGGGCCTTGCCGCTGTCGGCGGTTTGGCTCGCCGCCGCGCCGCCTGAGCGACACCCTTCAAATCATTTAGGAATCCTCTGATGAAACTTCTTCCTGTTTCGATGGCAGCACTGATGGTGCTGGGTGGCGTAGCCACCGGCGCGCATGCGCAAAACAATGCCAGGTCCGTGGTTCGCGATGTCGCGCAGACGCGTGTCGCCAAAGAACTGCGTGCCACCTACATCGTGCAGCTGGCTGCCGAGCCTGCTGCTTCGTACGACGGCTCGGTTGCAGGCTATGCCGCCACCCGTCCGGCGGCCGGTGCGCGTTTCAATGCCCGTTCGTCTGCAAACCAGGCCTACCGCTCCTACCTGTCGAAGCAGCAAAGCGCTGCTGAGGCACTGGTGCCGGGCGCGCAGATCGTGGCTCGTTACAACACCGTCTACAACGGCTTCGCCGCCAAACTGAGCGATGCAGAAGTCGCGACCTTGCGCGCCAGCCCGCTGGTCGTCGAGGTTCAACTGGACCAAGCCCGCACCCTCGAGACCATCTCCACCTCCGGTTTCTTGAAACTGTCCACCCCGGGCGGCGTGTGGTCGCAAACGGTCGGTGGCGTGCCGGTCAAGGGCGAAAACGTGGTGATCGGCATCGTCGACGGCGGTGTCTGGCCGGAAAACCCCGCCTATGCCGACCGCGTCGACGGCACCGGCAAGCCGGTCTTCACCGGTGGCACGTCTGCATACGGCCCGCCGCCGGCCGGCTGGCTCGGCAGTTGCCAGCCAGGCGAAGGCTTCCCGGCCACGACCTGCAACAACAAGCTGATCGGTGCCCAGTTCTTCAACGCAGGGTTCATTGCCAGCAGCAACGTGCTGCACTGGACCGACTTCGTCTCGCCGCGTGACTCGGTGGCCGGCGCGCTCGGCAAAGGTGGCCATGGCACACATACCTCCACCACAGCCGGCGGCAACCAGAACAACCCGGCAGTTCTGAGCGGCATCAACATTGGCATCGCCTCCGGCATGGCGCCGCGCGCACGGGTGTCGACCTACAAGGTCTGCTGGACCTACCTGGACGCAGGCGCCACCGACGGCACCGGCAACCGAAACGCTTGCTTCAACAGCGACAGCGTGTCGGCCATCGACAAGGCCGTTGCCGACGGCGTCAACGTCATCAACTACTCGATCAGCGGCAGCCAGACCAGCGTCAATGACCCGGTCGAGCAGGCTTTCCTGCGCGCCGCAGTCGCCGGAGTGTTCGTGGCGGCCTCGGCAGGCAACAGCGGCCCGGGCAACGCGGTTGCTCACGTCAGCCCCTGGCTGACCACGGTGGCGGCGTCCACGCACGACCGGTCGTTGTCGGCCAATGTCACCCTGGGCAACGGCAACACCTACACGGGCGCTTCGATCAACAACACGCTGCTGCCCGCCACCGCGATGATCCGGGCTGAGGACGCCGGCGTGGCCGGTGCGCCCGCCAACCTGAACCTGTGCATCCTGAGCCCGCTGGCGCTGGACCCGGCCAAGGTCGCAGGCAAGGTGGTGGTCTGCACCCGCGGCGTCAACGCCCGCGTCGACAAGAGCGCGGCCGTTCAAGCGGCGGGCGGTGTCGGCATGGTGTTGGTCGACAACGGCGCCGGACTGGTGGCCGATGTGCATTCGGTGCCGTCGGTTCACGTGAATGCAGCCGACGGCGCGATCATCAAGGCCTACGCGGCAACCGCCGGCAGCACCGCTGCCATCGGCACGTATTTCAACAGCGGCAAGCCTGCACCGATCATGGCCGGCTTCTCGTCGCGTGGTCCGAACCAGGGCGACGCCAACATGCTCAAGCCGGACCTGACGGCACCGGGCGTGGATGTCATCGCAGGCGTTACCGCCGACCTGACGGAAGCGCAACGCAACATGCTGGCCAATGGCACCTTGGTGGCACCGTACGAGTTCGCTTCGTACCAAGGCACCTCGATGTCCAGCCCGCATGTGGCCGGCGTGGCCGCGTTGTTGAAGCAGGCGCACCCGACATGGTCGCCGGCGATGATCAAGTCGGCGCTGATGACCAGCGCCTATGTGACGCTCGACGACGGCTTGGTCGGTTTGCAGAACGGCCGCCTGCCCTGGTCGCAAGGTGCCGGACACATCGATCCGCCGAAGGCGATCGACCCGGGTCTGGTCTACGACCTGACCGCCACCGATTACATCCGCTACCAGTGCAAGGTGAACCGCCCAGCGGTGATCCCGGCCAGCGACTGCGTCACCTTCGGCACGCTCGACGAAACCTACAACCTGAACCTGCCGAGCATCACGCTGGGCGCGATTCCGGGTGTGACCACTGTCACCCGCAAGGTCATGAACGTCGGTGCCGCCAGCGCCACTTACAACTCCACGGCCACCGTACCGGGGTTCAATGCAGTGGTGACACCGGCTTCGTTGACACTGGCTCCGGGTGCGTCGCAAACCTTCACCCTGCAGCTGACCCCCACCACCGCTGTTGCGGGCGCCTGGAACTACGGCTCGCTGACCTGGACCGATGGCGTGCACGTGGTCAAAAGCCCCGTCACGGCCCGCACCGGCGCCACCGTCGTGGCACCGGCGCTGTTGAGCGGCACCACCACCTCGGGTTCCAAACTGATCACGATCACCACCGGTGTGTCGGGTCGTTTGACAGCCGACAAGGGTGGGCTGAAGCCGGTCACGCTGGGTCCAGTGACCTCGCTGGTCGGTGCCGCCACCGATCAGGCGCAATTGAAGGCGATCTGCACCACAGGCGTGGACACGGCTGCAGTGAAGGTCTACAACTTCACGTTCCCGGCAGGCACGATCGTGGGACGCTTCGCGCTGCGTAACGTGGATGTCACGAGTGGCTCGGACCATGACCTGCTGCTGCTGTCGCCCGCTGGTGTGGACACCTACTCGGGCAACGGCGGATCAGCCGAAGAAGTGCAGGTGACAAGCCCGGCAGCTGGCAACTGGAAGGTCTGTGTCGTGAACTACGACAACGGCCTGACGGCGACCCACAAGCTTTCGAGCTGGGTTGTCAGCACGGCTGACTCGACAGCCAACTTCAACGTTCTGATGCCGGGTCAGGCCTATTCCGGCAGCACCGCCACGGTGGGTGCAGCTTGGCGCGGTCTGGACACCAACGAGCGTTACACCGGCGGCTTCCGGATCAAGGACCCGGCTGGTGCGGTGCAAACCACCACGGTGATGCAGGTCAACACCGGCATCCCCGCACCGACGGCAGTCAGTCGCGCGATCTCGACCCGCGCGCTGGGCAACTAAGCCCGGCGTGTGAAATGCTCCCGCCGCAAGGTGGGAGCGCCCTAGCAAAAGGGGCTGCAAGCCATTGGCTTGCAGCCCCTTTTTTACGCTGGGTGGCGACGCCCTTCGCTGTCGATACACCGGATGATGCGGCCGGGATGCCCCGGCGCACTCAGCCAAGCCGGGCTCAGCCCAATCCCGCTCAGCTCAGCTCAGCTTGCCGTGGCAGAGCTTGAACTTCTTGCCGCTGCCACAGGGGCAAGGGTCGTTGCGGCCGACCTTGGGCGCGTCTGCTGGCAGCGGCACAAGCTCGTCGGCGATCGACGCATCGAACGAAACGCTGCCGTCTTCGTTGGGATGGGTGTAGGTCACGTTGCCTGTATAGGCGCCCTGTTGCTCCAAAGCCTGCGCGGCCTGCGCGGCCTCGTCGGGGTTCTGGATCCGCACCGTCATCAAAATGCGGGTGACTTCGGCCTTGACCACGTCCAGCAACTGCGAGAACAACTCGAAAGCCTCGCGCTTGTATTCCTGTTTCGGGTTCTTCTGCGCATAGCCGCGAAGGTGGATGCCCTGGCGCAGGTAGTCGAGTGCCGCCAGGTGCTCGCGCCAATGGCTGTCGATGGCCTGCAGCAGCACCATGCGCATGAACGGGGTGAACTGCTCGGCGCCCACCTGCTCGACCTTGGCGTTGAAGTGCGTGTCGGCCGCAGCCACCACGCGGTCGGCGATGTCGTCGTCGGTGATCGAATCGCTGCGCTCGACCTCACCCTTCAGATCCAGCTCCAGATGCCATTCGTCTCTCAGCACCCGTTCCAGCGTGTTCAGGTCCCACAACTCTTCGAGTGAGCCTGGCGGCACATGCGTGCGCACCACCTCGGCCATCGTGCTCCTGCGCAGGTTGGTGATCTGCGCGTCCAGCGAAGCGGCTTCCAGGATCTCGTTGCGCTGCTGGTAGATGACCTTGCGCTGCTCGTTGGACACATCGTCGTATTCGAGCAATTGCTTGCGAACATCGAAGTTGCGCGCTTCGACCTTGCGCTGCGCGCTTTCGATGCTGCGGTTGACGATGCCGGCTTCGATGGCCTCGCCTTCGGGCATCTTCAACCGTTCCATGATCGATCGCACCCGGTCGCCGGCAAAGATGCGCATCAGCGAATCGTCCAGGCTCAGGTAGAAGCGGCTGGCGCCGGGGTCACCCTGGCGGCCCGAGCGGCCGCGCAGCTGGTTGTCGATGCGCCGGCTCTCGTGGCGCTCGGTGGCCACGATGCGCAGGCCGCCTGCGGCCTTGACCCCATCGTGCAGCGATTGCCACTCATCTTTCAGGGATTGCGCTCGGGCCAGACGATCGGCTTCGGCAATCGCCGGGTCTGCCTCCATCACCTTGACCTGGTTCTCGACATTGCCGCCGAGCACGATGTCGGTGCCGCGCCCGGCCATGTTGGTGGCGATCGTGATCACACCCGGCCGGCCGGCCTGGGCCACGATCTCGGCTTCGCGAGCATGCTGCTTGGCGTTCAGCACCTGGTGCGGCAGCTTGACCTTGTTCAGCAGCTCTGAGATCAGCTCCGAGTTCTCGATCGACGTGGTTCCCACCAGCACCGGCTGGCCGCGGGTGTGGCAGTCGCGGATGTCTTCGATCACCGCGTCGTACTTTTCCTTGGCAGTCTTGTAGATCAGGTCGTTGTCGTCTTTGCGGATGGTCGGCTTGTTGGGCGGGATCACCACCGTCTCCAGACCGTAGATTTCCTGGAACTCATAGGCTTCGGTGTCGGCAGTGCCGGTCATGCCCGACAGCTTGCCGTACATGCGGAAGTAGTTCTGGAACGTGACCGACGCCAGCGTCTGGTTCTCGCTCTGGATCTGCACGCCTTCCTTGGCCTCGACCGCCTGATGCAGCCCGTCGGACCAGCGGCGGCCCGTCATCAGGCGGCCGGTGAACTCGTCGACGATCGTGACCTCGTTGTCCTGCACCACATAGTGCTGGTCGCGGTTGTAGAGGTGTTTGGCCCGCAATGCCGCATAGACATGGTGCATCAGTGCGATGTTGCTGGGGTCGTACAGGCTGGCACCTTCGGGCAGCAGTCCGGCTTCTGTCAGCAGTCGCTCGGCGTTCTCGTGCCCGGCTTCGGTCAGAAACACCTGATGGGTTTTTTCGTCGACCGTGAAGTCGCCGGCATCGATCACGCCTTCGCCGGTGCGGATGTCCTCTTCGCCGATCTGCTTCTTCAGCTGCGGCACCACGCTGTTGATGCGCACATACATCTCGGTGTGGTCTTCGGCCTGGCCGCTGATGATCAGCGGGGTTCGGGCTTCGTCGATCAGGATCGAGTCGACCTCGTCGACGATCGCATAGCTGAGCCCGCGAGCCGTGCGCTCGCGAATGTCCTGCACCATGTTGTCGCGCAGGTAGTCGAAACCGAACTCGTTGTTGGTGCCGTAGATGATGTCTGCGCCATAGGCAGCCTGCTTTTCTTCGCGGCCCATGCCGGGCACGTTGACACCGACGGTCAAGCCGAGAAAGGTGTAGACCCGCCCCATCCACTCCGCGTCGCGCCGTACCAGGTAGTCGTTGACCGTCACCAGGTGCACACCCTTGCCGGCAAGGGCATTCAGGTAGATCGGCAAGGTCGCCATCAGCGTCTTGCCCTCACCCGTGCGCGTCTCGGCGATCTTGCCCTCGTGCATCACCATGCCGCCGATCAGCTGCACATCGAAGTGGCGCATCTTCAGCACACGCTTGCTGGCTTCCCTGACGGTTGCAAACGCTTCGGGTAGCAAAGCGTCCAGCGTTTCGCCCTGACTCAGGCGCTGTTGAAAGGCGGCTGTGCGCGCTTGCAGTTCGGCATCGGAGAGCGCTTCGAACTGCGGCTCCAGCGCGTTGATCTTCTCGGCCGTGCGGCGGTAGGTCTTCAGCAGACGCTCGTTCCGGCTGCCGAAAAACTGGGTCAGGATCTTTGGAAACATGCGGCGTCTTCAGCTACGGGTAGTGGGGGTCCCAAGGGTCCGCCGGCGAGTCGACATCAACGGCAGCGGACCGGTGGCGGGGTCTGGGGATGTGAGGGCTGGAGGGATGGCTTGCAAGCGCGGGGTTCGGGCGCTGGATGGTCAGGCCTCAACGTCGGTTGGCAATGCCCGACCCGTTTGGGCCGGTGCGTGAGTCATGACCGAGCGACCGATGCGGCCATCGCAATCGACGTTGTCGTTCCGCGTTGCCCATTCGACTCGCTTGCGGACGCGAACATCTGCGCCCGCAGCGCAACACGCGACTCTAGCATTCGCAGGCTGCTGGCCCACTCCGGCTTCGTGCAGCAACGCACCCGGTGCCGGGGCACGCGATGCCGCTCTGCGGCTGCACTCGCTGCGATGTCGAGGGCGGCTGCGCCAACGGATTGGGGGTGGTGACTCAGCAGTCCCCACTAGACTGCCACCATGGCCTCCCCACCACCTTCGACCGGACTTCCGCTGGCCGAAGCGCTGGTGCGCAGCGATTCACTGTCGGATCTTCTGAGCCGGGTGCGTCAGTCGCGCGCATGGCTGGAAGCGGTTGCTCACCTGCTGCCCCAGGGTGTGCGTGCCGAGGTGCGTGCCGGGCCCTTGGACAGCGCACGTTGGGTGCTGTTGGTGTCCAACGCCGCAGGCGCCGCCAAATTGAGGCAATTGCTGCCCGCGCTGGACGCCGAGTTGCAGCTAAGGCACATGGGCGGCGTACCGATCCGCATCAAGGTGCTGCCGAGGGCCTGACCGCGGCGGAACGTGGCGACGGGGTTGCACCGATCACAACTCAGGTCTGGTGCCGGCTGTCCGAATCGAACGGACGACCTTCCGCTTACAAGGCGGGTGCTCTACCAACTGAGCTAAGCCGGCGGATGGGGAATTGTAGGTGGCGCCTGCGACCTGACGGAAGGCATCCCGTGGCCGGGACTGTCGGCGCTCGCCGCCCTCAAGACCGCTGGTCGAAGCCGGGCGATGAACCTCTACTTCACACGCTTCAAAGAGGGCCGCCCGCCCGGAGTCGGCGGGGTCGGCGGAGGCGGTTCGGGCAGAACAGGTTCGGTGTTCTTGATCGCATCCGTCTCTGCGCTCCTGCTGCCCGCCCTCCCTGCGGCTCTGCCGGTCTTTGGTGCCAGACCGGGCGCACTGCGCAGCGTCGTCCGCGCAACGGCAGGACGCGGTGCGGGTGGGTTTGGCGATGCGCCTTCGCCATCCCCGTCAGCAGCGGGGGCTGAATCGACACTCGCCAACCGCAGGTTGGGTGCCCGCGGGGCTTCCGCCACAGCGGTGCCTTCCGGTCTGGCGCCCGCGGTGGGAACCGGGAACGCCATGCCCTGCCCGTTTTCGCGGGCGTAAATCGCCACCACATGGTCGATCGGCACGGCAATCGAGCGCGAAAGACCACCGAAGCGCGCTTTGAACTCGATGTGCTCGTTGCCCAGCTTCAACCCGGACGTGGCCTCAAACCCGACGTTCAGCACGATCTCGTTGTTCTTCACATACTCCATCGGCACCTGCACACCGGGTGCGACGAACACCGCGATGTAGGGCGTGAAGCCGTTGTCGGTGCACCATTCGTGCAGTGCCCGAACCAGGTACGGTCGGGTCGAGGTGCCTTGGCTGTCTGCAGTGGGAATCTTCATCGAGAGGCTGTGCCGCGCTGGAGCGAAGGATGCGCCTACTTGCGCATCACCTTCTCGGAAGGCGTCAATGCCTCGATGTAGGCGGGGCGCGAGAAGATGCGCTCTGCATACTTCAAGAGCGGCACGGCGTTCTTCGACAGGTCGATGCCGTAGTAGTCCAGCCGCCACAACAACGGCGCAATCGCCACGTCCAGCATCGAAAAGTCGTCGCCGAGCATGTAGCGGTTCTTCAGAAAGATCGGAGCCAGTTGGGTGAGCCGATCGCGGATCTGCTCGCGGGCCTTCTCCAGTTGTTTCTCGGTGGCCTTCACGCTCCGCCCTTCCAGCAGGTTGACGTTGCTGAACAGCTCCTTCTCGAAGTTGAACAGGAACAGCCGCACGCGTGCCCTTGCCACTGGGTCGCCGGGCATCAATTGCGGATGCGGAAAGCGCTCGTCGATGTACTCGTTGATGATGTGCGACTCGTACAGGATCAGGTCGCGTTCGACCAGGATCGGCACTTCGTTGTACGGGTTCATCAAGGCGATGTCTTCGGGCTTGGCGTAGATGTCCACGTCGCGGATCTCGAAGTCCATGCCTTTCTCGAACAGCACGAAGCGGCAGCGGTGCGAATAGGGGCAGGTGGTTCCGGAATAGAGGACCATCATGGGAAGCGGCCTTTCAACAGCGCCGTGGCGCTCGGGAAAAAGAGAAACGGGCACAAGGCCCGGATGTCGGTCAATTCGAGGGGGAATGCGTCAGAACCGGCCGATGATGCAGCCAGCCAATACCCAGACCGGCCGGTGGCGCAAGGCCCCCGGCCAAGCCACGGGTCAGTGCACGTCTTTCCAGAACGCGGCATTGAGGCGCCAGGCCAGCACCGTGAAGATAGCCAGGAAGATCAGCACCCACACCCCGAGCCGCACGCGCGAGTTTTGCACCGGCTCGCTCATCCACTGCAGATAGGCCACCAGGTCAGCCACGGCATTGTTGTATTCGGCCGCGCTCAGCGTGCCGGCTGTGATCGGCTCGAAGCCTTTGAGGACATGCAGGGTCTTGCCGGGTTCGTGCGGATCGGCTTCGTCCTCGAACACCGCCCTCTGCTGCCCCTGCAGTTCCCACAACACATGGGGCATGCCGACATTGGGGAAGGCCCCATTGTTCCAGCCGGTGGCCTTGGTGTCGTCGCGGTAGTAGGTCCGCAGGTAGGTGTAGATGTAGTCGGCGCCGCTGCCCTTGCCGCCTTCGGAGCGTGACCGCGCAATCAGGGTCAGGTCGGGCGGCACACCACCGAACCAGGTCTTGGCGTCCTTCGGGTCCATCGACGTTTTCATCGTGTCGCCGACCTTTGCGCCCGTGAACAGCAGGTTGTCCTTGATCTGCTCCTCGGTCAGGCCGATGTCGCGCAGCCGGTTGTAGCGCATGTAGGCCGCGTTGTGGCAATTCAGGCAGTAGTTGACGAACAGCTTGGCGCCATGCTGCAGCGCAGCCTGGTCTGTCAGGCGCGCGGTCGGAAAGGTGTCCCAGGCCACGCCTTCGCTGGCCGCATGCGCGGGAGCCATTGCAGCCAGTGACAACAGAAAGGCTGCGACCAGGAACCGCAACGGCGCAAGCAGAAAGTTCTTCATCGGGATCGACATGGCGGTCATATGCAAGGACAGGCGCGGTGTCAGTGCGCTTCAAAGGTGACGCGGTCGGGCACCGGCTTGAATTCACCGATGCGGCTCCACCACGGCATCAGCAGGAAAAAGGCGAAGTAGAACAGCGTGCCGGCTTGCGACAGCAGGGTGCCAAGGTCCGACACCGGCTTGACGCCGAGATAGCCGAGCATGAAAAAGTTGAGAACGAATGCGCCGTACAGCACCTTGTTCCAGCTCGGCTTGTATCGGATCGACTTGACCGGACTGCGGTCGTACCAAGGCAGCCCGAACAGAACCAGCACGGCCGCGCCCATCACCACCACGCCCCAGAACTTGGCGTCGAAGGTCTTCAGCAGCACCGCCAGGATCACCGCGGCCACGAGCGGCACAAATTTCCAGACGCCCTTCAGATTGAGCTTCAAGAACGCCACCACGCCTGCCAGTGCCACGATCGCCACGAAGACATTGACGAAGTCGTCGGTGACTGCACGCAGCATCGAGTAGTAAGGCGTGAAGTACCAGACCGGTGCGATGTGCGCCGGTGTTTTCAGCGGGTCGGCCGGAATGAAGTTGTTGTATTCGAGAAAGTAACCACCCATCTCCGGCAGGAAAAAGATCACTGCGGTGAAAAGCATCAAAAAGACGCTGACACCCAGGATGTCGTGCACTGTGTAGTAGGGGTGGAACGGAATGCCATCAAGCGGGATGCCGGTTTTTGGATCCTTCTTGGCTTTGATTTCGACCCCGTCGGGATTGTTGGAGCCCACCTCGTGCAGCGCGATGATGTGCGCTACCACCAGGCCCAGCAACACCAGCGGCACCGCGATCACATGGAAGCTGAAGAAGCGGTTCAGCGTGGCGTCACCGACCACATAGTCACCGCGGATCAACAGCGCCAAGTCGGGGCCGACGAACGGAATCGCCGCGAACAAGTTGATGATGACCTGCGCACCCCAGTAACTCATCTGACCCCAGGGCAGCAGGTAGCCCATGAAGGCCTCGGCCATCAGGCACAGGAAGATTGCGCAGCCAAAGATCCAGACCAGTTCGCGCGGCTTTCTGTAGCTGCCGTACATCATGCCGCGCCACATGTGCAGATAGACCACCACGAAGAACGCACTGGCGCCGGTGGAGTGCATGTAGCGCACCAGCCAGCCCCAGGGGACGTCGCGCATGATGTATTCGACCGACGCAAACGCCAATGCTGCATCGGGCTTGTAGTGCATCACCAGGAAGATGCCGGTGACGATCTGGATCACCAATACCAAGAGT
>JBBSPW010000086.1:0-14337 GCA_038258365.1 Burkholderiales bacterium
CCGGCGTGCTGCGCAGCATGAGCGAAGCCAATGCGCTGATCGTGCTGGGGCACGATCAGGGATCGGTGGCCGAGGGTCAACTGGTCGACGTCTGGCTGTTCGAGGGCATCGCTTGAGAGCGCCGGGGAACGGCGATCGCCGGTCGAGCATGGGAATGCCCTCGCGCGGCCGCCTCGAGTGAGGCCCGTTCGCCTGTCGGCCTACTGGCGTGTCTCGTAGCGGTCGAGCATCATCAGCTTGTCCCAGACCTTGACGAAGTCCTTGACGAAGCGGCTGTGCCCGTCACCGGCCGCATACACCTCGGCGACCGCACGCAACTGACTGTTCGAGCCGAACACCAGATCGCAACGCGAGGCCTCGAAACGCTGCGCTCCGGTTGCACGATCGACGATCGAGAAGCTCGTCGCCTTGTCGTCCACCGCCTTCCATTCGTGGTCCATGCTGGTCAGCACGCGGAAGAAGTCGTTGGAAAGAACGCCGACACGGTCGGTGAAAACACCGCAAGCCGAACCGTCGTGGTTGGCGCCCATCACACGCAGGCCACCGACCAGCGCCACCCATTCGGGCGCGGTCAGCGCCAGCAGGTGCGCCTTGTCCAGAAACATCGCTTCCGGCGCGACATTCGGAGCGATCTGATCGAAGCCCTCGTCGACATAGTTGCGAAAGCCGTCGACCACAGGTTTCAACCAGCTGAACATTTCGATGTCGGTCAGCTCCTGCGTGGTGTCGCGCCGACCCGCGGTGAATGGAACCGACACCGGTATGCCCGCGTCCGCGGCTGCCTTTTCGATCGCGCAACAGCCACCGAGCACGATCAGGTCGGCCAGCGACACGCGCAAGCCTGCGGCTTGCTTGCCGTTGAAATCCGACATCACGCCTTTCAGTGCTGCGATCACTGAAACAGTGCGCCGGTTGACTGCCCAGTCTTTTTGCGGCGCCAGCGCCAGCCGCCCGCCATTGGCGCCGCCGCGCTTGTCGCTGTGGCGGTAGGTGGCAGCAGCCGAAAAGGCCGTGAACACCAGGTCGGACACCGAGAGGCACGCTGCCATGATTGCCTGCTTGAGGGAATTGATCTCGCCCGCGCCGATCACGGCGTGTTCAGCAGGCGGAATCGGGTCTTGCCAGAGCAGGTCGTTGTCGTTGCGCTTCTCGGGCCCCAGATAGCGCTCCCGCGGACCCATGTCGCGGTGCGTCAGCTTGTACCAGGCCTTCGAGAACGCTTGCGTGAAGGCGTCGAAGTCGTTGAGAAACTTCTCGCAGACCGCGCGGTAAGCGGGATCCAACTTCAGCGCGATGTCGCTGGTCATCATCATCAACGGGTCCGTCTTGCCCCGCAGGTGCGCATCGGGGGTCCGCGGCGCTGCCGGATCGCTGGGCGTCCACTGCAGCGCACCGGCAGGACTCTGGGTCTGCTCCCACTCGAACTTGAAGAGGTTCTCGAGGTAGCTGTTGTCCCATTGCGTGGGGTCCGGGGTCCAACTGCCTTCGATCCCGTTGGTCATCGTGAAAGCACCGGCACCGCTGCCTTCTGGATTGTGCCAACCCAGACCCATGGCCTGGATCGGCGCCATCTCCGGAGGCGGGCCGATCCGGGCGGCGGCAACCATGCCGTGACTTTTGCCGAAGGCGTGTCCACCGGCGATCAGGGCAACCGTTTCCTCGTCGTTCATCGCCATGCGCGTGAAAGCGATGCGGATGTCGCGTGCCGATCCCATCGGATCACCGCTGGCATACGGTCCCTCCGGGTTGACATAGATCAGCGCCTGGTGGGTCGCCGCCAGCGGGTTCTCTAGGTCGTAGTCAATGTCGCCGTTCTTGCCGCGCCAGCGCTTGTCGCGCATGACCATGCTGTCCGACGAGGACACATCGTTTGCATCCCAGACCTCGGGACCCCAGTAGGTGCTGGTGTCCGCTTCCCAGGCATCCCGGCGGCCCCCTGCAAAGCCATAAGTCGGGAAACCCATGATCTCGAGCGCGCAGTTGCCAGTCAGAACCATCAGATCACCCCAAGACAACGCACTGCCGTACTTCTGCTTGATCGGCCAAATCAGGCGGCGGGACTTGTCGGTGTTGCCGTTGTCCCACCAGCTCTCGACGGGGGCAAAGCGTTGCAGCGCCTCGCCCGCACCGCCGCGCCCGTCGGCGATTCGGTAGGTGCCCGCTGCGTGCCATGCCATGCGGATCATCTGCGGACCGTAGTTGCCATAGTCCGAGGGCCACCACGCCACCGAGGTCGTCAGGAACGCCTTGATGTCCTGCTTCAGTGCCGCGTAGTCGATCTTCTCGAAGGCTGCGGCGTAGTCAAAGTCGCTGCCAAGCGGATCGGATTGCGGCCCGTTCGCATGGAGCTGCTCGACCTTCAAGCGGTTCGGGTACCAGTCCGACAGGGCCGGTGGTGTTCCCAACGCGCCGCCGATTCGGTCGCCGCCGACAGGGCAGCGGCCGGTCATGTCGTGGGTCTCTGTATTCGTCCGGTCGTCTTTGATCTCGAGCATGTCGTCTGGTCCTGGTCCTGGTCCGGGTCTGGACGGCGGGGTGCACCAGACGCCAAGCCGAAAGTTTATGGCGATCGGGCTGCACCGCGGGAATGAATGGTTTGCCTCGCTGGCGCGCGCCCATCCTCGCATTCGCTGCCACACGCAGCTTGCCGATCTGACCCGACTTCTGAGGGCGACGACCCTGTTCCCGCACTTGGCGCCCCAACGGTTGCAGGCCCCTGCGGAGAGCAGTCCCCGCCGGCAAGTCGATCTCGGCGGTGGAGCCGAGGGAATCCGCGATCACCTGGCGCCTCAGCGAATCACCCTGCCGGCCCCTTCGGCGCCGACAAAAGCCGGCAGCGCACGGCGGCGGGGGGTATTCCGATCCATCGACGGTGATGCGCGCGAGGACGACGCCACGGGGCAGGCGCCGGTGTCGGCATGCATCTTGGCGGCGCTCATCAGCGGGTCTCCCGGCCCGGCCTGCGCGGTGCTGAAGTCTTCCTGGACCTCGCAAACCGGCGCGAAGCCGTCGAAGTAGCGACCTTCGTTTCGCTGATTGACGCTTTCGAAATTGACCACGCTCCAGGTACGGCCGCAGTTGGCAGTCGGCAGGAAACCGACCGGCTTGCCGCAACTGGCCTCGCCGATCGCAACCACTTCGACACCGATGCCGCGCAAGCCGTTGATGACCTGTTCGCTGGCCGAGCAGGTGCGCCGGCCCATCAACACATAGACCCTGGGCAGCCCCAGCGCGTTGCCTTTGTTCTCGAAGGCGAAGCGCTGGTTGTTGGCGGCGGCGCGCTTGTCGTTGTAGAGCAGGTTGGCAAACGCTTGCCCGGTGCCACGGCTGCCCGCCACATAAGAAGCCACCGTCGCAGCGGTCGACACCAAACCGCCGCCGTTGTAGCGAAGGTCCAGCACCAGATCGGCCACTGAAGCAGCCTTGAACTGCCCAAACGCGGCATCGCCCGGCTGCAGCGACTGCGCAATCATGTCCTTGATGGACAGGTAGCCGATCTGCCGCCCGCCTGCCGTGCGCAGCACCGTGGCGCCCGTCACCGGAGTCAGCGTGAACACGGCGGACCGAAGCACCACCGTGCGATCGACACCCTCTCGTCGCAGCGCCAATGTCAGGGTCTGCCCGGCCTCGTTCGCAGTCAAGGCGGAGAAGTCATCGGTGGCGATGATCTCGGCAGCGGGCCTGCCGTTGATCGCCATCACCCGGTCGCCGCGCTGCACGCCTTGGGCTGCGGCCGGCGATTGCGGATCCACCCACCGCACGTAGAGCGGCTGGGTCGGATCGCCCAGCACCTCCAGCCCGGCCACCGAAACGCCATATCCCAACGATTCGCCGTCGCCGAACAAGCGGTTGAAGCTGGCCGTGGTCTGGCTGCCGCTGTAGCGGTCGGCGGGGAAGCGCGCGTCGGTGCCGGTGTAGAGCAGGGCCTGCAAGTAGGCCCCGGCGTCGGCAAACGGGCCGGGGTCGGGCCGTGGAGACAACCGGTACCAGAAGTACCACTCGTCCATGTAGTCGCCAAGCCAGCGCTTCTGATCGGCGGCGCTGCAACTTTGCGACTGGCCGCCCGGGGAGCCGGCCGCAGCCCCGTCATCGGCACCTCCGCAGGCCGCCAGCAGCAGCGCCATTGCCAATGCCACCGCCGCGGCCGGAAACAGCCTGCCGACCGTTCCATGTTCCCGCCTGCGGGGCAACCTGCCTCCCCCACCAGCCGATATCAGCGACATCCGCAACCCTCCCAGGACGACCCGCACGCGACTGCGATGCCGGTCGAAACAAAGCCCACACCTAGAATCCAGAGCCGCTATGGCGCCACCAGTCGCCGGTCGAGCACACGCTCTGCAAGTACCTTGCAAACCGACTTGTTGCGACGCGCGAAAGCCAAACGACCACGCCAGCATCATCATGACCGAACTCTCAAAATCATTCGAGCCCTCGGCCATCGAGGCCCGCTGGGGTGCCGTGTGGAGCCACAACCCGGCCCACGCACCCACGCTGGACGCGTCCAAGCCCTCGTTCAGCATCCAGCTGCCGCCGCCCAACGTCACCGGCACGCTGCACATGGGGCATGCGTTCAACCAGACGATCATGGATGCGCTGACGCGCCTGCACCGCATGCGGGGCTTCAACACCGTGTGGGTGCCGGGCATGGACCACGCGGGCATCGCCACGCAGATCGTGGTCGAGCGCCAGTTGGAAGAGAGTGGGCTGACGCGCCACGATCTCGGCCGCAAGAACTTCGTGGCTCAGGTTTGGGACTGGAAGCACAGCTCCGGCGCCACCATCGCCAACCAGATGCGCCGCATCGGTGCCAGCGTCGACTGGTCGCGCGAGTACTTCACGATGGACGAGGGCCTGTCGAAAGTGGTCACCGAGACCTTCGTGCGCCTGCACGACGACGGCCTGATCTACCGCGGCAAGCGGCTCGTCAACTGGGACCCGGTGTTGCGCTCGGCGGTGTCGGACCTGGAGGTGGAAGGAGTCGAGACCGACGGCCAGATGCACTACATCCGCTACCCGTTCAGCGATGGCCCGCAGCCGATCGACGGCGTGTTGCAAAGCGGCATGACGATCGCCACCACCCGGCCAGAGACCATGCTCGCCGACGGCGCGCTGGCGGTGCATCCTGATGACGACCGCTACCGCCATCTGGTGGGGCAGTTCGTGGACCTGCCGCTGTGCGACCGGCGCATCCCGATCATTGCCGACGATTTCGTCGACCGCGAATTCGGCTCGGGCACGGTGAAGATCACCGGCGCGCACGACTTCAACGACTACGCCTGCGCGCAGCGCCACCACCTGGCGATGATCACGATCTTCACGGTCGACGCGAAGATCAACGACGCCGGCCCCGCGACCTATCGCGGCATGGACCGCTTCGACGCCCGCAAGGCGGTGCTGCGCGATCTGGCAGCCGACGGCTTGCTGGTCGCCAGCAAGCCCCACAAGATGGTGGTGCCGACTTGCGCCCGTACTGGGCAGGTGGTCGAGCCGATGTTGACCGAGCAATGGTTCGTGGCGGTCGAGAAAGCCACCGCCGACGGCCGCAGCATCGGCCAGAAAGCACGCGATGCCGTCCAGAGCGGGCAGGTGCGATTTGTGCCCGAGCAATGGGTCAACACCTACGACCACTGGATGGAGAACCTGCAGGACTGGTGCATCAGCCGCCAGCTCTGGTGGGGGCACCAGATCCCGGCCTGGTATGGCAGCGACGGCAGGGTCTGGGTGGCGCGCAATGAAGCCGAAGCGCGCAGCCGCGCAGTCGCAGACGGCTACGACGGCCCGTTGACCCGCGATGAAGATGTGCTCGACACCTGGTACTCATCGGCACTGGTTCCGTTCTCCACGATGGGCTGGCCCGAGCAAACGCTGGAGCAGAAGCTGTTCCTTCCTTCGACGGTGCTGGTGACCGGCTTCGACATCATCTTCTTCTGGGTCGCCCGGATGATCATGATGACCACCCACTTCACCGGGCAGGTGCCGTTCAGGGATGTCTACATCCACGGCCTGGTGCGCGATGCGCAGGGCCAGAAGATGAGCAAGAGCGAAGGCAATGTGCTCGACCCGGTAGACCTGATCGACGGCATCGAGCTGGCACCGCTCTTGGACAAGCGGGTGGTGGGTTTGCGCCGGCCCGAAACCGCGCCGCGCGTTCGCAAAGACACCGAGCGCGAATTCCCGGCCGGCATCCCGGCTTTCGGCGCCGACGCGCTGCGGTTGACGATGGCCAGCTATGCCACGCTCGGCCGCAACATCAATTTCGACGCCAAGCGCTGCGAAGGCTGGCGCAATTTCTGCAACAAGCTCTGGAACGCGACGCGCTTCGTGCTGATGCATTGCGAAGGCCAGGACTGCGGGCTCGAGCGACACACCAAGGCCGAGTGCGCGGCCCCCGAGCTCGATTCCCAAGGTCAGGAAATCAAAGCCGCGGGCCCCTTTCATGGCTACATGCGGTTCTCGCTGGCCGACCGCTGGATCAGCGGCGAGCTGCAACGCGTCGAAGCCGCGGTCTCACAGGGCTTTGCCGATTACCGCCTCGACAACGTGGCCAACCCGATCTACGGCTTCGTCTGGGACGAATACTGCGACTGGTATCTGGAGATTGCCAAGGTGCAGTTGGCCGAAGCCGCCAAAACCGGCGACGAAGGTGCACAACGCGCCACCCGCCGCACACTGATCCGCACCCTGGAAGCGGTGCTGAGGCTGATGCACCCGCTGGCCCCGTTCGTGACTGCCGAGCTCTGGGAAGCCGTGGCTCCGGTGGCGGGCTGCAAGCCTGCTGGCGACGCCGCCGGCATCGTCACCGCACCCTATCCCGAAGCGCAACTCGGCAAGATCGACCCGGTGGCCGATGCCTGGGTACAGCGGCTGAAGGCCGTGGCGCTGGAGTGCCGCCGCCTGCGCAGCGAAATGAACCTGCCGCCGGGCGAGAAAGTGCCGCTGTTGACCCTGGGCGACGACGGCTTCGTGGCGTCGGCCACGCCACTGCTGACCGCGCTGCTGCGGTTGTCGGAAGTCAAACCGCTGGCCGATGAAGCCGCATTTGCGGCCGCCACATCGACCGCGCCGGTGGCGGTATCGGGCGACCTGCGACTGGCCCTGCATGTCGAGGTCGACATCGCAGCCGAGCAGGAACGTTTGGCCAAGGAGATCACGCGCCTGCACGGCGAGATCGGCCGGGCGGAATCGAAGCTGTCGAACGAGGCCTTCGTGTCGAGGGCCAAGCCGAGCGTGGTCGAGCAGGAACGCGCCCGACTCGCAGATTTCAAGCAGGCGCTGGAGCGCCTTCAGGGCCAGCTGGGACGGCTTTCGGCGCCGGCTTGAAGGTCGAGCTGGGCGGCAGCGTGCGCAGCAGCTCGTCCAGCCGGCGCACCACCGACCACGCGCTGCGGGTGCGCGACTGCAGCGTGGTGCCGCTGACGCGCGGCGTGACCTGCAGCGTGTCGACATGGCGCAAGGGCCGGCCCTGGTCCAGCAATCCGGGTTCGGCGCTGTCGAACCACGCAGCCGCCAGTGGCCCAGCCGTCAGCGCCTGCGCCAGCACGGCGGCGTTGAACAGGCTCGAATGCGACAGGCTGACGATGACCTGGTCGCGCCGGCACTCCGACAGCAGCCGTTCGCCGAACAAGCCCACATAACGCGGGTAGTAAGGCAGCAGCACCGCCACCGCGTCGGAGGCCCGCAACAGATCGGACAGCCCCAGCGGCTCGACCGAGAGCCGTCGCCAGGCCGGGTCGGTGGCATGCAGGCCGGGGTCATAGCCGACCCTGCGCGCGCCGAAGGCCGACAGCAGCGGCGCCAGCGACGGCACAGTGGCCGTCATGCCGACGATGCCCACCGTGGAGCCGCTCAACTCGCGTCCCACGAGCAAGCCGTCCCGGCTCAGCACCGGCACGCGGCGCAGCATCTGCAGCAGCGCTCCCACCACAAACTCGGCCTCCGCAGCCGCACCGACACCGGTGGGGCGCACCACCTCGATGCCCAGCCGGGCGCAGGTCTCGGCGTCGATGTTCTCGCTGCCGGCCGACAGCCGACCGATGATGCGCAAGTGCGGCGCCCATTGCAGTGTCGGCGCGTCCAGCGGCACCGACGGCGGTGTGACCACGGCCCGAACCGTGGCCAGGGCGTGTTTGAACGCACGGGAGTCGGCTGCCAGTTCCGGCGCCACCTGCACCGGATGGCGCTCGCCGAGCCAGTTCAGCACCTCACCGTCCAGCGGCTCAACGATCAACACGGTCATGGCAGCGCAAGCAGGAAGGCGGTGGGCAACGGAAAGGCCGCGGGTGTGCCGGGGTCGACAGCTTGTTGCCAACGGGGCGGCAGAACCGTCCGAGGCTCGGTGCTGGAATGCCAGAATCGCTGCCGCAGCTCGATGTCGACAGTCGACTCGGCAAGACAAATTGTAAGGATCCGATGCTTGTAACGAAGGCAATATTCCCCGTGGCGGGTCTGGGCACGCGTTTTCTTCCGGCCACGAAGGCACAACCGAAGGAAATGCTGCCGGTGGTGGACAAACCGCTGATCCAGTACGCGGTCGAGGAAGCCTACGCAGCCGGCGTGCGCGAGATGATCTTCGTCACCGGGCGCCACAAGCGTCCGATCGAAGACCACTTCGACATGACCTTCGAGCTGGAAGTGGCGCTTGAACAAGCCCAGAAGCACGAGCTGCTGGACGTGGTGCGCAGCGTCAAGCCCGACGACATGCAGTGCATCTATGTGCGCCAGCCGCAGGCACTGGGACTCGGGCATGCGGTGCTGTGTGGCCAGCGCTTGGTCGGCAAGGAACCGTTCGCGGTGTTGCTGGCCGACGACCTGATGGTGGGCGAGCCGCCGGTGCTGTCGCAGATGGTCGAGCAGTTCGGTGAATGGCGGGCGTCGATCCTGGCGGTGCAGGAGGTGCCGGCCGAGCACACCCGCCGCTATGGCATCGTGGCCGGCAACGAAATCAACGACCGGGTCATCGATGTCAACCGCTTCGTCGAAAAGCCGGCGCCGGAAGACGCACCTTCACGCCTGGCGGTGGCCGGGCGCTACATCCTGACCCCGGGTGTGTTTCACGAGATTGCGACGCAACCGCGCGGCGTGGGCGGCGAGATTCAGCTGACCGACGGCATCAGCTCGCTGCTGCGGCGCGAAAAGGTCTTTGCCTACCGCTACCGCGGCAAGCGCTATGACTGCGGCAGCAAGGAAGGCTTTCTGGAAGCCAACGTCGAACTGGCGCTGGCGCATCCGCAGTTGGGGCCGGGTTTCCGCGAGTTTTTGTCCGGACTGGACTTGGCGCCGCGAGGCTGAGCCCGCGCGTTCTTCTCAACGACGTCTCAACGACGTCTCAACAAAGGTCCCGGCAGCGGCTGGGCAGTCGCTCAGCGCCGCCGCAACAGGTGGATAAAATCGGCGCCGCCCGTTTCCTGCCCCACCAGTTCGTTGCCGGTCTGGCGCGCAAAGGCCTGAAAGTCGCGCACCGAGCCGGGGTCGGTGGACACCACCTTCAGCACCTCGCCGCTGGCCATGTCGGCCAGCGCCTTTTTGGGTTTGAGGATGGGCAAGGGGCAGTTCAGCCCCCGGGTGTCGATCTCTTTGCTGGCGTCCATGGGTGTGGATTCTAGGAGCGCGGTGGCAGCTCGATGTATTGCGGCTCGTGCCCGCGCGATCGCAACCAGTCGGCCAGCGCATGCCCGGTGCCGGCGCGCCAGCAGCGCAAGTCTTGCGGTTCGTACAACTTGTACTCGGCCAACTCCGGCGACAGCTTGACGGTACCGTGCACCACCGCGTGGTAGGCGATGATGATCTGGTTCATGCGCTGAAAGTCATACACGCCGATCAGCTTCAGGCTCTGCACCTGCAACGCGGTTTCTTCGCCGATTTCGCGCGTGATGCCCGCTTCGGGTGTCTCGCCAGCTTCCATGAAACCGGTGATCAGAGCAAACATGCGGCCTTGCCACGCGGCATTGCGCGCCAGCAGCACGCGCCCGCCCTGGTCGCGGCATTCCAGCACCCCGGCGAGCACCGGCGTCGGGTTGTTCCAGTGGGTCCAACCGCAGGCGGGGCAGCGCAAGCGTTCGGTCGGGCCACCGTCTTCTTCGACCGTGATGAGCGCGAGCGCCGTGCCGCATTGCAGACAGAAGCGCGCCGGCCCCGATGCAGGCAACGTCATGCGGGGAATACCCCAGTCGAGAGGTATCTGTCGCCGCGGTCACAGACGATGAACACGATCGTTGCGTCGTTGACCTGCTGTGCGATCTGCAGCGCCACCCAGCAAGCACCGGAGGCCGAGATGCCGGCGAACAACCCTTCTTCTCGCGCCATGCGTCGGGCCATCTCCTCTGCGTCGTCCTGGCTCACCAGCACCAGCTCGTCGACCGCTTTCGGGTCGTAGATCTTCGGCAAGTAGGCCTCCGGCCACTTGCGGATGCCGGGTATCCGGGATCCCTCGGCCGGCTGCGCCCCGACGATTCGAACCCCAGGGTTTTGCTCGCGCAGGTATCGCGACACGCCGCTGATGGTGCCGGTGGTGCCCATTGCACTGACGAAGTGCGTGACACGGCCGCCGGTGTCGCGCCAGATTTCAGGCCCGGTGGTCTGGTAGTGCACCAGCGGGTTGTCGGCATTGGCAAACTGGTCGAGCACCCGGCCCTTGCCGTCGCGCTGCATCTGCTCGGCCAGGTCGCGGGCGCTTTCCATGCCACCGGCGCGCGGGGTCAGGATCAACTCGGCACCGAAGGCCTTCATGGTTTGCGCACGCTCGATCGACAGGTCCTCCGGCATGATCAGCACCATGCGGTAGCCGCGGATCGCGGCGGCCATCGCCAGCGCGATGCCGGTGTTGCCCGAGGTGGCCTCGATCAGCGTGTCGCCGGGGCGAATCTCGCCGCGCGATTCGGCGCCGCGAATCATGCCGATGGCCGGCCGGTCCTTGACCGATCCGGCCGGGTTGTTGCCTTCGAGCTTGCCCAGGATCACGTTGCCGCGATCGCTGCCGGCAGCGCCGGGCAAGCGCTGCAGGCGCACCAGCGGGGTCGAGCCGATGGCGTCTTCCAATGTCAGGTAGCCCGATGAAGCCGACAGCGGCATCGGCGGTGACGCGGGCTCTGGAACGGATCCGGACTTCATCGGCAAGCTCCTGAAACAGCCTTCGATTGTCGCAGCGCCTGTGGTGGCCACTGGCACGGCGCCAACCCGATGGGCCGCCGACGCCTACCCTGCATGTGATAATTCGGGTCGCTGTGACGTTCCCCCAAGCTCTGCTGGGGCATTCACTGGCCGCTTTGCCCACGTGACGAAATCGGTAGACGTAACGGATTCAAAATCCGTCGCCGCAAGGCGTGCCAGTTCGAGTCTGGCCGTGGGCACCAGTCACCCCTGCGACACCAGGTTCTCCTGTTTCTTAAGCGCCAGCCGCGACGAGCCTCGATGCCGCCGATCCCGCCCGTCACGAAGAACCTGCTGCTGGCCTGCACGGCCGTGTTCTGCCTGCAATTCATCCTGCCCGGACAACTGGGCTATACCTTTCAGGTGTGGTTCGCGCTGTTTCCGGTCGGCAGCGGTTTTTTCATGCCCTGGCAGGTGCTGACCTATGCATTTCTGCACGGCGGCATCGGCCACCTGTTCTTCAACATGCTGGGTCTGTGGATGTTCGGCAGTGAGCTGGAACGGGTCTGGGGGCCGCGGCGCTACATGCACTTCCTGCTGGCCGGGGTGCTCGCAGCCGCTGTGGCGCAGTTGATCGTCACCGAGTTGATGGGATCGAACGTGCCCACGGTCGGTGCCTCAGGTGGCATCTTCGCGCTGCTGCTGGCCTTCGGCATGCTTTTCCCCGACCGCATCATCATGCCGCTGTTCCCGCCGATCCCGATGAAGGCGCGGACCTTCGTGATCGTGTTCGGGGTCATCACCTTGTTGATGGGCTTTCTGGACTACGGGGGCGTGGCCCACTTCGCCCACCTGGGCGGCATGGTCGGCGGCTTCCTGATGATCCGCTACTGGCGCAAGCAGCCGCCGTTCGGTTCGGGTTCCGGCCCACGTCGGCGTTAGACCCGTCGGGTCTCTGCTCCCAGGCCGTCGAGCACCGTCGGGTAGAGCAAGCGCAGCCCCAGTTCCCGTTTCAGTCGCCAGTTGCGCAACCGCCTGGATTCGTCCATGAAGCTGAGCTGCATCGGGCTCAACTGCACGGCGGCCTGCGCACGCGACATGCGCGGCGGTCTCGGCAAATCGAAACGGTCGGCGACCGCGTCGAAGTGGGCGCCCATCGTCAGGTCGGTGTCGTCGCTGACGTGATAGCTGCGTTGCGGCGCACCCCGCCAAAGCGCCGCCACGCAGGCGCGCGCCAGATCGTCGGCATGAATGTGGTTGGTGTGCGCATCGTCGGCCGGCTGCAGCACCGGCGCTCCGCGCCGCAGGCGGTCTCGGGGGTCTCCGCCTTCGCGGTCGGGGGCATAAATGCCCGGAATGCGCAACACCGACACCGCCACGCGCTGCTGACGGCCGAATGCGCGCAAGGTCTGTTCGGCATCGACGCGCCGCCGCGCGCGATCGGTGGTGGGTGCGACGCTGCGCGTCTCATCGACCCAAGCACCGCCGCAGTCCCCGTAGACCCCACTCGTGCTGCCATAAACCAAGCGCTTGACCCGCGTGCCGCGGGCCAGCACCTGCACCAGATGGCGGGTGCGCGGGTCCGTCGCACCGCTGCGCGGCGGTGGTGCCAGGTGCAGCACGGCGTCGGCCAGATCGGGCAGCCGCCACAACGTCGAGGGTCGGTCCAGGTCGCCGATCAGGGGCACCGCACCGAGCGCCTGCAAGCCCGGTCCGCGCTCGGGCGACGAAGTCAACGCCAACAACCGCCAGCGCGGATGCAGGAGCCGCAGCACGCGCATGCCGATATCGCCACAGCCGACGATCAGCAGCGTTGGACGGCGGTGAGTGGCAAGCGCGGCGGTCACAGGAACAAGCTTCGGGCAGGGTCTGCGGATCGATCGAGATGGCAGCTGAGGACTCGCCGGGCAAAATGCCGCTTGAGTCTATGGGCACTGCCTGCCCCCATCCGAACCGGAGCACCATGAGTTTCACCGTCACCATCAATCCCGCCGGCCGCAGCTTCGCGGTCGACCGCGACGAAGCGATCCTCGCTGCCGCAATTCGCCAGGGAGTGGGTCTGCCCTACGGCTGCCGCGACGGCGCTTGTGGATCCTGCAAGAGCAAGCTGGTCGAAGGCCGCGTGATCCATGGTGCCCACCAGGTCAAGGCGCTGTCGGTGGCCGAAGAAGAAGCCGGTCACATCCTGACCTGCTGCGCCACCCCGCAAACCGACTGCGTGGTCGAAGCCCGCAGCGTGCCCGGTGCCGGCGAATACCCGGTGTTGAAAATGCCGAGCCGGGTGATCTCGATCGACAGACCCGCACCGGATGTGGCTGTGCTGCGCTTGCAGCTGCCGGCCAATCAGAACCTGCAGTACCGCGCCGGGCAGTATGTGGAATTCATCTTGCGCGACGGCGCACGCCGCAGCTACAGCATGGCCAATGCGCCGCACGACCTGGGAAGCCCGCCGGCGATCGAGCTTCACCTGCGACACATGCCCGGCGGGGTCTTCACCGACGCGGTGTTCTCGACCATGAAGGCCAAGGACATCCTGCGCGTCGAAGGCCCGTTCGGCAGCTTCTTCCTGCGCGAGGACAGCACCGCGCCGATCGTCTTGCTGGCCAGCGGCACCGGTTTTGCACCGGTCAAGGCACTGGTCAGCCACCTGCGACACAAGGCCAGCACGCGGCCCACGGTGCTGTACTGGGGCTGCCGCAGGCGCGCTGATCTCTACCAGCACGACTGGTGTCTGCAAATGGCTGACGAGATGCCCAACCTGCGCTATGTGCCGGTGCTGTCCGAGCCCACGGCCGAAGACGCCTGGGACGGCCGCACCGGCTTCGTTCATGAAGCGGTGATGGCCGACGTCGGCGACCTGTCGGGCCACCAGGTCTATGCCTGCGGCGCACCGCCGATGGTCGAAGCCGCAGAGCGCGATTTCAAGAGCTTGCGCGCGTTGCCCGACGACGCCTTCTTCGCCGACGCGTTCACATCCGAAGCCGACAAGCACGGCGCGTTGGTGCCCACGCACAGCACCGAGCAGCACCAGCTGCCATCCGAGCCGCCCGCCAGTACGCCATCCAACAAGGACACCCTGTGATCGATCGCCGCACTTTCATCGTTGCTTCCGCCGCCCTCGCGGCCAGCCTGGCCTGGATGCCGCAAGCATGGGCGCAGTCCTCGGGACAGCGCCCCATCAGGCTGGTGGTGCCCTACCCGCCCGGCGGCCCCCTGGACGTGTCGGCACGGCTTGTGGCCGAGCGCGTCAAG
>JBBSPW010000087.1:0-14190 GCA_038258365.1 Burkholderiales bacterium
TCCATAAGCCGCAGTGTAGCGGCGCGGGGTCTTCCACCCGATCTTCCAGCCCGTTTCCGGCCCCGCGCCGGCTCTGGCGCCACCCTTGGCCGTCACAGGGTGCGTGGCATGATTACCACGGCGTGCCGCTTGCACGCGTCACCCCGACCCTTGCTCATGAACTACGTCATCGACCCCCCCGCGCCAGTTGCCATTCCCGTTGCCGGCGGCGAGCAGTTCCCGGTTCATCGCATCTACTGCGTGGGTCGCAACTATGCCGAGCATGCCAAAGAGATGGGCTTCACGGGCCGCGAGCCGCCGTTCTTCTTCCTGAAGCCGGCCGATGCGCTGGTGCCGGTGGCCGATGGTGAAGTCGGCGCGATCGACTACCCGTCGTTGACGAAGAACCTGCACCACGAGATCGAGCTGGTGGTGGCGCTGGGCACTGGCGGTCGCGACATCACCGCCGCCGATGCGGTCAAGCACATCTGGGGTTATGCGATCGGTCTCGACATGACCCGCCGCGACCTGCAGGGCGAAGCCAAGAAGCAGGGCCGGCCCTGGGAGATCGGCAAGTCCTTCGAGCAAAGTGCGCCGATCGGCCCGCTGGTGCCGGTGGCGCGTGCCGGCGACATGCTCAGTGGGGCCATCACGCTGTCTGTCAACGGCGAGATGCGCCAGCAAGGCGACCTGTCGGAGCTGATCTGGAGCATCGCCGAGTCGATCGAACACCTGAGCGCAGCCTGGCTGCTGCAACCCGGCGACCTGATCTTCACCGGCACTCCGGCGGGCGTTGGCGCGGTGGTGCAGGGCGATGTGATGGAAGGCAGCATCGCGGGTTTGGGATCGCTGAAAGTGGCGGTGCGTTGAGCGCCGGCAACAGCGGCAATTCGGGGCAGCCATGACCCTGCAACTCCACGGCTACTTCAGGTCGTCGGCTTCGTACCGGGTGCGCATTGCGCTCGCCTTGAAAGGGCTGGCGGTCGAGCATGTGCCGGTGCACCTGGTCAGGAGCGAACAAACCCAGCCGCCGTTTGCCGATCTGTCTCCGAGCCGGCTGGTGCCGCTGCTGCAGGACGGCGAGTTGAATCTGTCGCAATCGCTGGCCATCATCGAGTACCTGGAAGAAACCCACCCCGATCCCCCGCTGCTGCCCGCGGACGCTGCCGGGCGGGCGCGGGTGCGGGCACTCGCGCTGGACATCGCTTGCGAAATTCACCCGCTGAACAACCTGCGGGTGCTGCGCTACCTGGTGCGCGAGTTGAATGTGTCCGAAGACGACAAGAACCGCTGGTACCGGCACTGGGTCGAAAGCGGGCTCGAAGTGCTGGAGCGGCAGTTGGCAGCAAGCCCGGCGACGTTTTGCCATGGCGAGACCCCGACCCTGGCGGACATCGCGCTGGTGCCGCAAATCTTCAATGCCCAGCGCATGGATGCCGATCTGAGCGCGGTACCGCAGGTGATGCGGGTCTTCGGTGCCTGCATGCAACTCGACGCCTTCAGCAGCACCCAGCCGGACCGGTGCGCGGATGCGACCTGAGCGCCCGGCCCAACGGTTCGACTCGAGTGGGCGACCCAGGCGCGCGGTCTAAGTGCCATCTCCGGCGTCGCGCGCTTCCGCCGGCGGTCCGGGCTGCAAGGCTTGCTCCGCAGCCTGTCTGCGCTTGCGGCGGCGGGGTGCGCCCATGATGTACAGCACAACCGACAGCGGCAACACGCCGTAGAGCACAAAGGTGACGATGGCACCGAGCACCGTGCCTTGAGTGGACTGCGCTTCAGCCACCGCCATCATCAACACCACATAGATCCAGGCGATCGCCACCAGGTACATCGGGTAAGCCTTGTCATTGAGGCGCAGATACCGCCTTGTCCGACCACGGACGAGGCCTGTAGATTCGGAACCCTAGGATCGCACAGGCTGCAACGTCCGTTCGGGCGGCGGCAAAAATGGCCGTGCGGTAGAGGGCCGCTGAGCCCGCACCCACCGGAGACAAAACAATCCTGAGCACCACGCCAGGCCGCAAGACGGCCCCCCGAAAAGGCAGCGTCAAGGCGCGCGGCAAGACCGCAGGCGCGAGCAAGGTCACAGGCGCACGCAGCGCCGCTGCGCCCCGCGCCACAGCACCAAAAACCGCAGCGCCGATCCCGGCTGCGTCGGCCAGGGCACCGCATGTGCTGCCTGAGACCGCTGCCGACTACAACCGCATCTTCGGGGGGCTGTTGAAGTCGCTGGGCGGCGGTGGGGCGAGTGGGCCCGGGGGGGCGATCGGCGCGGGGCTGCCCGAATTGGCTCGGCTGCAGAGCGACTATCTGCGTCAGGCCACCGAGGTCTGGAACCAGTCGCTGAGCGCGATGCCGATGCCGATGCCGATGATGGGTTCGACCGGGGCGCCCGCGGCTTCGGCCCCCCAACTGCCACTGCCGGACCGTCGCTTCGGCGCTGCCGAGTGGACCCAGAACCCGGTCTCGTCGTTCATCGCCCGCATGTACCTGCTGAACGCGCAGACTTTGATGCAGATGGCCGAGAGCGTTGAAGGCGACGACAAGGCCCGCGCCCGCATCAAGTTCGCGGTGCAACAGTGGATCGACGCCGCCAGCCCCAGCAACAACCTGGCGCTGAACCCCGAAGCCTTGAGAAAGGCTGTCGACACCCAGGGCCAGAGCCTGAGCGCCGGCATGCAGATGCTGATGCAGGATCTGCAGAAAGGCCATGTGTCGCAAACCGACGAAAGCGTGTTCGAGGTCGGCCGCAATGTGGCCACCACCGCGGGCAGCGTGGTCTACGAGAACGAGTTCCTGCAGCTGATCGAGTACGCCCCGATCGCCGACGAAGGCAGATCTGCCAAACAGCAGGATCAGGTCTACGAGCGCCCGATGCTATTCGTGCCGCCCTGCATCAACAAGTACTACATCCTCGACCTGCAGCCGGCCAATTCGATCATTCGCCACACGGTGGCGCAGGGCCACCGCACCTTCGTGATCAGCTGGCGCAACCCGGACGAGTCGATGGTCGGCAAGACCTGGGACGACTACATCGAGCATGGTCCGATAGCGGCCATTCGTACCGTGCAGGCCATCACTGGCGCCAAGACCATCAACATGCTCGGCTTCTGTGTCGGCGGCACGATCCTCGCCACCGCATTGGCGGTGCTGGCGGGCCGTGGCGAGCAGCCCGCGGAGTCGGTGACGCTCTTGACCACGCTGCTGGACTTCAGCAGCAACGGCATCCTGGACATTTTCATCGACGAACAGATGGTCAAGCTGCGCGAGATGACCATCGGCGCCGAAGCCGCGGCCGGACCGGGATTGCTGAAGGGGTCGGAGCTGGCCACCACCTTCAGCTTCCTGCGACCCAACGATCTGGTCTGGAACTATGTGGTGTCGAACTACTTGAAAGGCGAAGCACCGCCGCCCTTCGACCTGCTGTACTGGAACGGCGACGCCACCAACCTGCCGGGGCCGATGTACTGCTGGTACCTGCGCCACACCTACCTGCAGAACGACCTGATGAAGCCGGGCAAGCTGACGGTGTGCGGGCAGAAGGTCGATCTCGGGCGCATCGATGCGCCGTTCTTCATCTACGGCTCACGCGATGACCATATCGTGCCGTGGATGTCGGCCTATGCATCGGTGCCGCTGCTGAAGGGCAAGCGCCGTTTCGTGCTCGGTGCCAGCGGCCACATCGCCGGGGTCATCAACCCGCCGGCCAAGGGCAAGCGCAGCCACTGGACCAACGAGGGGTCGAAAGGCGCGCTGCCCGACGATGCCGAAACCTGGTTCGCAGGGGCTACCGAGCATCCCGGCAGTTGGTGGACGAACTGGTCCGAGTGGCTGGCATCGCAAGCTGGCAAGTCGGTGGCTGCGCCCCGTTCGCCCGGCAGCGCGGCTTTCAAAGCCATCGAGCCTGCACCCGGTCGGTATGTGAAGGCGAAAGCCTGAGCGGCGCCGCCGCCGTCTCCCCGGATCCCCGCATTAGGGCAGTCAGGGGTGTTGCATGGCGGCGCCCGACACCACAATGGGTGCAACCAAAAAGGAGACAGCAATGAGCAAGAAAGTGGCCTACGTAACGGGCGGCATGGGTGGCATCGGGACCGCGATCTGCCAGCGCCTGCACAAGGAAGGCTTGACCGTGATCGCCGGCTGCGGCCCGAGCCGTGACTTCAAGAAGTGGCTGGACGAGCAAAAAGCCGAGGGCTTCGACTTCCACGCGTCCGTCGGCAATGTCGCCGACTGGGAATCGACCGTGCAGGCCTTCAACAAGTCGCGTGAAGAACATGGGGCGATCGACATCCTGGTCAACAACGCCGGCATCACCCGCGACCGGATGTTCCTGAAGATGTCGCCCGAGGACTGGCATGCGGTGATCGACACCAACTTGAACAGCATGTTCAATGTCACCAAGCAGGTGGTGCCGGGCATGATCGAAAAAGGCTGGGGCCGGATCATCCAGATCAGCTCTGTCAATGGCGAGAAGGGCCAGGCCGGGCAGACCAACTACTCGGCTGCCAAAGCCGGCATGCATGGCTTCACGATGGCGCTGGCGCAGGAGATGGCGTCCAAGGGCGTCACCGTCAACACGGTCAGCCCCGGCTACATCGGCACCGACATGGTTCGGGCCATCAAGCCCGAGGTGCTGGAAAAGATCGTCGCGACGATTCCGGTCAAGCGGCTCGGCAGGCCCGAAGAAATCGGCGCCATCGTGGCCTGGCTGGCGGGTGAGGACTCGGGCTTCACCACCGGCGCGGAGTTGTCGTGCAACGGTGGCTTGCACATGGGGTGAGGGCTGGGACGTCCGGCAGCGGGCACTTTGCCTAGCCGGAGCCTTGAGCGAGCGCCTGCGCAGCGCTTTGCAGCGTTGCGCTGCTGCCGTCGGGCAGTTCCAGCGGTTCGGCATCGGCGAACTGCGTGAAGTTGCGCTGCATCGACCGCAGGTAGATCGGGTCGTAGTGCAGGATCAGCAGGTTCTCGACCACCCCGGCGATTTCGCCGCTGCGCGCCTGCTGCTGCCAAGCCGTGACGACTTCGTGCCCACGCACCTCCACCAGCGCCTGCAGCCGTTCGCAGAAGCTCTCGACATCGTCGACGAAGTGGGCGTAGTCCTGCAGCAGAAACGCCACCCGCGCTTGCAGCGGCATCTGCACCTGCAGCACCGGTGAGGCCCGCAGCCGCACCAGCAACGCTTCGGGAATGCGCAGGCGGCCGATGGTGCGGCTTTCGCCTTCGGCAAACACCGGGCGGGCCGGATCGAAGCTGCAAAGCGCCCGCCACACCGCGCTCTCGAAGGCTTTCTGCGAAGGTTGCGGCCTTCCTGGCTCAAGACCCAGCACCGAGCCACGGTGGCAGGCCAGGGCTTCCAGGTCCAGCACCTGCGCGCCGGCTGCGTGCAGGGCTTGCAACAGCCGGCTCTTCGCCGAGCCGGTGCGACCGATCACCACGCGGTAGTTCAGCACGGCGGGCAGGCTTTCCATTTCGACCAGGATCGCGCGGCGGAATTCGCGGTAGCCGCCCTCGAGCACATGAACATTGAAGCCGATCGCGTCCAGCACCGTCGCCAACGATCCGGAACGTTGACCGCCCCGCCAGCAGTAGACGAGTGGCTTCCAGCTGCGGGTCAGCGTCGAGGTTTCGCGTGCGACATGGGTCGCAATGTTTCGCATCGCCAGCACCGCGCCATGTTTGCGGGCGTCGAAGGGCGACAGCTGCTTGTACTCGGTGCCGATGGCCTGGCGTTCGGCATCGTTCAACGTCGGCCAGTTGACAGCGCCCGGCAGATGGTCTTCGGCATGCTCGCTTTCGCTGCGGGCGTCGATCACCGCATCGAAGTCGGCCAGGCGGTGGAGCAGGTCGGCAGCGGCAACGCGTCGCAGGGCCATCGGTGCTGCTCCCCTCAGCTCACCGGCGGGGCGACGCTGGCGACCGCATCCAGCAATTCCGATTCGATCCGCAACTGCGCCTTGTTCTTTTGCAGGTCGGGGCCGTCGACCAGAAAGGTGTCCTCGACCCGTTCGCCGAGCGTGGTGATCTTGGCCAGTTGCAGGTTGATGTGGTTGCGCGCCAGCACCAGTGCGATGCCATACAACAACCCCGATCGGTCGCTGGCCGAAACCGTCAACAGCCAGCGCTGCGCACGTTCGTCGGGTGCCAACGAGATCCGCGGCTTGACCGGAAACGACCGCACCCGGCGGCTGATGCGGCCGCGGCGGGGCTCGGGCAGCGGGCCGTCCGAAGCCAGTGCCAGCGCGGCCTGCGTCTCCACCAGCGAGATCAGGTCGCGGTAGAGCACGTCACGGTCGGCATCCGAGCCATCGCCGCTGGCGCCCAGGTGGTGCGACACCACCTGGAAGGTGTCGAGCGCGTAGCCGGCGCGGGTGGTGTGGATCTTCGCGTCCAGGATGCTGAAGCCTGCGCTGTCGAAATAGCCGCAGATGCGGGCGAAGAGATCGCTGCGGTCGGGCGCATAGACCAGCACCTGTAGCCCGTCACCCACCGATGACGGCCGGGCACGCACAGTGGGCTTTGCAGATTGCACATGGCGCCACAGCGCGCGCGCATGCCAGGCGATGTCGGACGCATCGTGGCGCGCAAAGTAGCTCACCTCCAGCGTCTTCCACAACGGCGCTTCGGTGCCCGGCAGCGCGGCCAGCAGCGCCATCTTCTGCCGCGCCTCCTGCTTGCGGGCCTCGATCTCGGCGGCCATGTTCAGGGTGGCGCCACCCAAAGCCCGCAGTGCGGATCGGTACAGGTCTTCCAGCAGCTTGCCCTTCCAGGCATTCCAGACCCTCGGGCTGGTGCCACGGATGTCGGCCACTGTCAGCAGGTACAGCGCGGTCAGGCGTTCGGGGGTCTGCACCACCTGGGCGAAGGCCTGGATCACATCGGGATCGGACAAATCTTCCTTCTGCGCGACGCGGCTCATCGTCAGGTGGTGCGTGACCAGAAACTCGACCAACTGCGTGCCCGGCTTGTCGATGCTGTGGTCGCGGCAGAAGCGCCGTGCGTCGGCGCTGCCGAGGGTGGAGTGGTCACCGCCGCGGCCCTTGGCGATGTCGTGAAACAACGCTGCGATGTAGAGCAGCCAGGGCTTGTCCCATTCGGCAGCCAGCTGCGAGCAGAACGGGTATTCGTGGGCGTGTTCGGGGATGAAGAACCGGCGCACATTGCGCACCACCATCAGGATGTGCGTGTCGACCGTGTAGACATGGAACAAGTCGTGCTGCATGCGACCGACGATGCGCCTGAACACCCACAGGTAGCGGCCCAGCACCGAGGTCTGGTTCATCAACCGCAGCGCATGCGTCAGGCCTTCGGGCTGGCGCAGGATGTCGATGAACATCTCTCGGTTCAACGGGTCGCGCCTGAACTTCACATCCATGACCTTGCGGGCGTTGTAGAGCGCCCGCATCGTGCGAGCCGACAGCCCCTTGATACCGGGTGTCTGCTCGTAGACCAGAAAGGTCTCCAGGATCGCATGCGGGTTGTCGCTGTACAGGTCGTCGCGCGCCACCTCCAGCATGCCTGCGCGGTCCAGGAAACGGGCGTTGATCGGCCGCATCGGCTCGGCTTCGGATTCGCTGACGCGCTCCTCGATGTTCAGCATCAGGATCTGATTCAGCTGCGTCACTGCCTTGGCGGCCCAGTAATAGCGGTGCATCAGCACTTCGCTGCTGCGCAAGCCCCGCGTCGGCTGGTAGCCGAAGCTCTCGGCGACAGCCGTCTGCAGGTCGAACACCAACCGGTCTTCGCGCCGGCCCGCCACCAGATGCAGACGGGCACGGATCACCCGCAGGGTGCCTTCGTGCTTGAACAGTTGGCTGGCCTCGAACGGGGTGATCAGGCCGCTGGCCGCGAGCTGCCGCCAGGTCTTGCCCAGCCCCGCGGCATTGGCCAGCCACACCACCACCTGAAGGTCACGCAGCCCGCCCGGGCTTTCCTTGATGTTGGGCTCCAGCGCATAGGGCGTGCCTTCGTACTTCACATGGCGCTGACGCAACTCCAGCAGCTTGGCACGCAGGAACGCGCGGGTATCGAGGGCCTCGCGGTGCGCCTTGCGGAATTGCACGAAGAGGCGGTGCCCGCCGCACACCCGGCGCGCTTCCAGCAAGGCGGTTTGCACGGTCACATCGCGGGCCGATTCGGCCAGGCAGTCTTCGGCGGTGCGCACCGCGGAGCCGATCTCGAGCCCGGTGTCCCAGCAGGCGGTGACGAAGCTCTCGATCGACGAGCGCAAGGCGTCGTCTGGACCCTCTGCCTCCGTCGCTGGCAGCAGCACCAGCACATCGACATCGGAATACGGAAACAACTCTCCCCGGCCATAGCCGCCGACCGCCACCAGCGTGGCGTTGTCGGGCATGCCGGCATCGGCCCACAGAGCAGCGAGCGTCAGGTCGACATGCCGAGCCAGCGACCGCACCAGACGCGTTGCTGCGCGCGGAGTGGGTCGGGCCTCGCGGAAAGTGGACAGCAGCGCCGCCTTGCCTTCCTTGAACCCGTTGCGACGCAGCGCGGACGGGTTGGTCAGGTCAGTTGTGGCGTCGATGGACATGGACACGGCGGCTGCCGCGCGGAGCTGTTCCAGCGCGTCTCAGCCCGGATGGGCAAGCGCCGCGGAGGCAGTGGACGCTGATGCATCAGCCGTTGCCTCCTGCATCGACGCCCCAACCGCCGGGTTGCAGCTCTTGCCATAACCCTGCAGCGCGAACTCCGGCGCGGGCGGGCTGCCCGCCGACACCGTCAACACCTCGTAGCCGTCCTCGGTGACCAGCACCGAATGCTCCCACTGCGCCGACAGCGAACGGTCGCGGGTGACGATCGTCCAGCCGTCGTATGGTTTGTTGCCACGCCGACCTTCCTTGATGTCGCGCTTGCCGGCGTTGATCATCGGCTCGATCGTGAAGATCATTCCCGGCTGCAAGGTTTCCAGCGTGCCCGGGCGGCCGTAGTGCAGCACCTGCGGTTCTTCATGAAACTTGGCGCCCACACCATGGCCGCAAAACTCACGCACCACCGTGAAGCCAGCAGTCTCGGCAAACATCTGGATCGCATGGCCGATGTCGCCCAGCCGCGCGCCGGGCCGCACCTTCACGATGCCCTTCCACATGGCCTCGAAGGTGATCTGGCACAAGCGCCGCGCGGCGATCGAGCCTTCGCCGATCACGAACATGCGGCTGTTGTCGCCATGCCAGCCGTTCTTGATGACGGTGACATCGATGTTGACGATGTCATTGTGCTTCAGCGCCCGGTCGTCGGGGATGCCGTGGCACACCACATCGTTCAGCGACGAGCACAGCGAAGCCGGGTAGGGCGGATAACCTTGCGGGCCATAGCCCAGCGTGGCGGGGATGCCGCCCTGCACCTGCGTCATGTGGTCGTGCGCCAGGCGGTCGAGTTCCAGGGTCGTCACGCCAGCCACCATGTGCGGGGTCAGCATGTCCAGCACCTCGGACGCCAGGCGACCCGCCAGGCGCATGCCGTCGATCTGTGCGGCGGTCTTGATGGGAATGGCCATCGAAGGATTATCCCACCCCCCTTTACCATCGCGGGTTCCCTGGAATCAGTTTGGAATCACCCCAACGAATGAGCGCAGCGCCCCCCCACCTGATTGCTTTCGAGGGCGCCGATGCGCTGCCGGCTTTTCGCGCCCAGGCTTTGCTCGTTCGGCTGCAATCGGCTTGTTCGCGCATCCAGGGCGTGGCGGCGCGGCACCTGCATTGGGTCGCCTTCGATGCGGCGCCGACGCGCACAGCGGTCGATGCGGTGCAGGCCTTGCTGAGCTATGGCGATCCATTCAGCGCCGAGACCCACACAGCGATGGAGTCGGTGACCGTGATGCCGCGGCTGGGCACGGTCTCACCGTGGTCCAGCAAGGCCACGGACATCGCACGCAACTGCGGCATCGCCTTGCACCGCATCGAGCGTGTGACCGACTTTCACTTGCAGTTGAAGTCACCCTTGCTGGGCCGTGCCAAGCCGCTGTCGGTTGCCGAACGCGAGGCCATCGCGCCGCTGCTGCACGACCGCATGACCGAGAGCATCGCGTTCGAGCGGGATGCGGCCCGGCGGTTGTTCGAGATTCGCGAGCCGGCGCCGATGGTCGAGATCGACTTGAGGGCTCACGGCAAGCTGGCCTTGATCGCCGCGAATCAGCAGTTCGGCTTTGCCTTGTCGGACGACGAGATCGACTATCTGGTGGATGCGTACAAGCGGCTCGAGCGCAACCCCACCGATGTCGAACTGACGATGTTCGCGCAAGCCAACAGCGAACACTGCCGCCACAAAATCTTCAACGCCGCTTTCACGGTCGACGGCGAGGCGCAGCCGCAATCGATGTTCGGAATGATTCGCCACACCGAGGCCACTTCACCGCAACACACCGTGGTCGCCTACCACGACAACGCCGCGGTGATGGAGGGCGGCACCGTTCAGCGCTGGTTGCCGCAGGGTTTCACCAATGCGCCGGTGTATGCCGCGCGCGAAGAAACCGTGCATCTCGTGATGAAAGTCGAGACCCACAACCATCCGACGGCGATCTCGCCTTTCGCCGGCGCCGCAACCGGCGTCGGCGGCGAGATCCGCGACGAAGGTGCCACCGGCCGCGGTGCGCGGCCGAAAGCCGGCTTGACCGGCTTCGCGGTGTCGAACCTGCATTTGCCGGACACCGACGAGCCTTGGGAACGCGACCGGGTGGGAAAGCCGTCGCACATCGCCAGTGCGATGCAGATCATGACCCACGGGCCGCTCGGTGGCGCGGCCTTCAACAACGAGTTCGGACGCCCCAACCTCGGCGGCTACTTTCGGGTGTTCGAACAAACCGTGGCTGGCGTGCGGCGCGGCTACCACAAGCCGATCATGATCGCCGCAGGACTGGGTTCGATCAACGCCGGCCAGGTCACCAAAGCGCGCTTCGCCGGCAACACCCCGCTCGTGCAACTGGGGGGGCCGGGCATGCGCATCGGCATGGGGGGCAGCGCTGCCAGTTCGATGGCGGCCGGCAGCAACAGCGCAGCGCTGGACTTCGACAGCGTGCAGCGCGGCAACCCGGAGATGCAGCGCCGGGCGCAAGAGGTGATCGACCATTGCTGGAGATTGGGTGCCCCCAAGACCCGCGATGCGGGTCGTCCCCCCGAGGGGGATGAGGGGCCTCGGGAGCGGCCCGGCGGCGCCTCGGGTGCCCCCAAGACCCGCGATGCGGGTCGTCCCGCCGAGGCGGACGCGGGGCCTCGGGAGCGGCCCGGCGGCGCCTCGGGTGCCGTTGGGAACCCGATCCTGTCGATCCACGATGTGGGTGCCGGCGGCTTGTCGAACGCCTTTCCTGAACTGGTTGACGGCGCCGGGCGGGGCGCCACCTTCGATCTGCACAGCATCCCGTTGGGAGAATCCGGCCTCTCGCCCAAGGAGATCTGGAGCAACGAAAGCCAGGAACGTTACGTGCTGGCACTGGATCCCGACCTGTTGCCGATCTTCAAGCAGATGTGCGAGCGAGAGCGCTGCCCGTTTGCCCTCGTCGGCATCGCCACCGAGGAACGCGCACTCGCGCTGGTCGACGGGCCGGACGGCATTCGCCCGGTCTTCATGCCGATGGAGGTGCTGCTGGGCACAGCGCCGAAGCTGCACCGCGATGTGCAGCGGGTGGAGCGCCGGGCAGACGCGCTGGACCTGGCGGGCGTGGCGCTGGATCAGGTGCTGCGCGATGTGCTGCGCCATCCAACGGTGGCCAGCAAGCGGTTCCTGATCACGATCGGCGACCGCACGGTGGGGGGGCTGAGCCACCGCGATCCGATGGTCGGCCCGTGGCAGGTGCCGGTGGCCGATTGCGCAGTGACGCTGGCGGATTTCAGCAGCATGCGCGGCGAAGCGATGGCGATGGGCGAGCGCAGCCCGCTGGCCTCTGTCGACGCACCCGCCTCGGGCCGCATGGCGGTGGCCGAAGCGATCACGAACCTGCTGGCCGCGCCGGTGACGAGCCTGTCGCGCATCAAGCTCAGCGCCAACTGGATGGCGGCTTGCGGCGAACCCGGCGAAGACGCGGCGCTCTACGACACCGTGCGTGCGGTGGCGCTGCAGTTGTGTCCTGCGCTCGGCATCGGCATTCCGGTGGGCAAGGATTCACTGTCGATGAACACGCGTTGGACCGATGACAGCGGCCATGCACGGCAGGTCACTGCGCCGGTGTCGCTGGTGGTGACCGCCTTCACGAGCCTGGACGATGTGCGTGGCAGCTGGACCCCGCAATTGCATGCCGGTGACACCACGCTGGTGCTGATCGACCTGGGGCAGGGCAGGCAGCGCATGGCCGGGTCGATGCTGGCGCAGGTGCTGGGTGGCTTCGGCAGCGCCGAGATCGACGGTGTGCCCGACCTGGACGATCCCGCTTTGCTGCTGTCACTGGTGGCGGCTTTGACGGCACTGCGTGCGCAGAACCGAGTGCTGGCGTACCACGACCGCAGCGATGGTGGCTTGTGGGCGACGGTGTGCGAGATGGCCTTCGCCGGCCATGTCGGCGTCAGCTTGAATGTCGACATCCTGGTGACCGAAAGCGATGGCATCAACGACAGCCGCGCGGAATACGGCGACTCGAAAAACTGGGCGGGGCAGGTCGGCGAGCGCCGCAACGAACTGACCTTGAAAGCGCTGCTCAATGAAGAGATCGGGGTCGTGATCCAGGTGCCCACAGCCGTGCGCAACGACGTGGTGGCCACGCTGCGCGAGCACGGCTTGTCTAAACATTCGCATGTCATCGGCAAGACCAACGACAGCGGCAAACTCGAGATCTGGCGCGATGCCAAGCGCCAGTTCACTGCGTCGCTGCTGGAATTGCAGCAGCAGTGGGACGAGGTCAGCTGGCGCATCGCCCGCCAGCGCGACAATCCGGCCTGTGCCGATGCCGAACATGCGACCGCTGGGTTGGCCGATGACCCGGGCTTGACCGTCGAGCCGAGCTTCGATGTCAGCGTGGCGCCGGTCGTGCACACCACGCGCCCGAAGATGGCAATCCTGCGCGAGCAAGGCGTCAATTCGCACATCGAGATGAGCTTCGCGATGCACGAAGCCGGTTTCGACACCTTCGATGTCCACATGAGCGACCTGCAGCACAGCCGCGCGAAGCTGGAGGACTTTCAAGCACTCGTGGCCTGTGGCGGTTTCAGCTATGGCGACACCCTCGGCGCCGGCGAAGGCTGGGCGCGGTCGATCCTCTTCAATCCAAAGCTCGCTGAGGCCTTCGCAGCGTTCTTCGGCCGGACCGACACCTTGGCCCTGGGGGTCTGCAATGGCTGCCAGATGTTTGCAGCGCTGTCGCCGATCATTCCCGGCACCCATGCCTGGCCGCGCTTCACCCGAAACCGCAGCCAGCAGTTCGAGGCGCGTTTGTCGATGGTCGAGGTGCTGGAGTCGCCCAGCCTGTTCTTCGGCGGCATGGCCGGCAGCCGCTTGCCGATCGCGGTGGCGCATGGCGAAGGCTTTGCCGACTTCTCGCAGCGTGGCGATGCGAAAACCGTAGAGCGCGCCATGCGCTTCGTCGACAACCATGGCGCCGCCACCGACGCCTATCCGGCCAACCCGAACGGCAGCCCCGGCGGCCTGACCGCGGTGACCACCGCCGATGGCCGCGTCACCGCATTGATGCCGCACCCCGAGCGCGTGTTCAGGAATCTGCAGCTGAGCTGGACCGATCCGAAGCAAGGCGATGCTGCAGGCCTCAGTCCGTGGATGCAGATGTTTCGCAACGCACGGGAGGCGCTGCGATGAAGCTTGCTCTGCGTCGTGCCGAAGCCTTTGCCGAGCGCTTCGGCTTGCGCCTGCCGGTGCTGCTGGCGCCGATGGCCGGCGCATGCCCTGCGGCGCTGTCGGCAGCGGTGGTGAAAGCGGGTGGCATGGGCGCTTTGGGTGCGCTGCTGCACGCGCCCGATGCGATCGCGGCCTGGGTGGCCGACTTTCGGGCGCAGGCGGGTGCCGACGCGCCGCTGCAGATCAACCTGTGGATGCCCGACCCGCCACCGCACCGCGATGCGGTTCACGAGACCTCGGTGTGCGAGTTCCTGGCGCGCTTCGGTCCAGCAGTCGATGCGGCTGCGGGCGATGCGCTACCGATCGATTTCGCATGCCAATGCGACGCATTGCTCGCCGCGCGACCCAGCGTGGCGTCGTCGATCATGGGTTTGTTTCCGCCGCCCTTCGTCGAGCAACTGAAGGCTGCCGGCATCGCCTGGTTCGCCA
>JBBSPW010000088.1:0-14080 GCA_038258365.1 Burkholderiales bacterium
CGGCTTGCTGGTGGTGCAGACCACCGCGGTCGGAGTCGAGTCGACACTCGCCCGCATCGTCCGCATGGTCGAATCCGCACAGGCCAAGAAGGCGCCGATCCAGCGCTTGGTCGACCGGGTCAGCGCGGTCTTCGTGCCGGTGGTGATGGGCATCGCTCTGCTGACCCTGCTCGGATGGGGATTGGGTGGCTCCAGCCTCGGCGGCGGTTGGGAAACCGCGATCCTGAACGCCGTGGCGGTGCTGGTCATCGCCTGTCCCTGCGCGCTGGGCCTGGCGACGCCGGCTTCGATCATGGCCGGCACGGGGGTGGCCGCGCGCCACGGCATCCTCATCAAGGACGCCGAAGCATTGACCGTCGCGCATGCGGTCAAGGTGGTGGCCTTCGACAAGACCGGCACGCTGACCGAAGGCAAGCCGACCCTGGTCGAAGCGCTGCCGGACGCCGGCACCCGGGCAGATTTGCTGACCTTGAGCGCAGCAATCCAGGCCGGCAGCGAGCACCCCCTGGCCCGCGCCGTGCTGGCCGCAGCGCAGGCCGATGGGGTCGCGGTGCCACCGGCCACCGGTGTGCGAGCGCTCCCCGGCCGCGGCATGGCCGCCGAGGTCGGTGGCCGCCAGTTGCGGCTCGGCAGCCACCGGCTGATGGCGGAGCTGGGCGTGGCCACCGGCCCGCTGCAGCCACAGGCCGACCGACTGGCAGCCGACGGGCGCACGGTGTCCTGGCTCGCCGATGTCACGGGCGAGCCGCGGCTGATCGGCTTGCTGGCTTTCGGCGACACCGTGAAGGCCAGCGCCGCTGCAGCCATCGCCCGGCTCCACGCCATGGGCGTGGACACGGTGCTGGTCACGGGCGACAACCGCGGCAGCGCGCAGGCCGTGGCCGCAACGCTTGGCATCGGCCGGCTCGAGGCCGAGGTGCTGCCGCAGGACAAAGCCGACATCATCGGCCGGCTGAAACAGCACGGTGTGCGGGTGGCGATGGTCGGTGACGGCATCAACGACGCCCCGGCGCTGGCGGCGGCCGATGTCGGCATCGCGATGTCGACCGGAACCGAGGTCGCGATGCAGGCCGCGGGCATCACCTTGATGCGGGGCGACCCGGCGCTGGTGGCCGATGCGCTGGACATTTCACGCCGCACCTACGCCAAGATTCGGCAGAACCTGTTCTGGGCCTTTGTCTACAACACAGTCGGCATTCCGCTGGCGGCCTTCGGCTTGCTGAACCCCGTCATCGCCGGGGCCGCGATGGCGCTCAGCAGCGTCAGCGTGGTGACCAATGCCTTGCTGCTTCGGCGCTGGAGGCCAAATCAAAGATGAGCCCGCTCTTGAACATCGGCCAGGCCGCGCAATCCGCCGGGGTGTCGGCGAAGATGGTCCGCCACTACGAGGCCATCGGTCTGCTGCAGCCGGTGTTGCGCAACGACAGTGGCTATCGCCAGTACAGCGGGTCCGATCTGCACACGCTGCGGTTCATCAAGCGGTCCCGAGACCTGGGTTTCAGCATGGCCGAGATCGCCGGACTGCTGAAGTTGTGGCAGAACCGTCAGCGCGCCAGCGCGGATGTCAAACGCATGGCGCTGAAGCATGTCGGCGATCTGGAGCGACGCATCGCAGAGATGCAGTCGATGAAAGAAGCGCTGCAGACCCTGGCTTCGAGTTGCCAGGGCAACACGCGGCCGGAGTGTCCGATCCTCGACCGGCTGGCGGCCAAAGAGCGTTGACAACGGCGGTGGCTGCGAGCCGGGGCTGAGCCCCGGCCGAAACGGGCCGGTTTATTTCGCCGGCTGCATCTCCGTCACCGTCATCTTTCCGGCCACATCGGCAGCCTTGAAATTGACCTTGTCGCCGGCCTTGACGCCGTCGAGCATGGCCTTTTCCTTGACATTGAAGACCATCGTCATTCCCGGCATGTCCAGGTTCTTGATCGGGCCGTGCTTGAGCGTGACCTTGCCTTGCTCCTTGTCGACCTTGCGCACTTCGGCGCTGGTCATGTCGGCGGCGGGTGCACCGGCCGTGTGTGCGGCCGCATGCGCAGCACTGTGAACGGCCATCGGCAGCACCAGCGACAGGGCGGTGGTGGCGAGGATTTGCTTGAGTTGCGTTTTCATGGTGAATCTCCGGTTGGTTGGAACGAAAGAAAGTGGAAAAAAGCCGAATCTTGCATTGGCGAAGGGGACGACTGCCACCGGCCGTCGGCGGATCATTTGACCGCAGCCACCGGCCCGGCGGTGACCTGAACCGTGCCGACCATGCCGGCCTGGTAGTGCCCTGCGATCAGGCAGGCGAAGTCGAAACTGCCGCCGCGGTTGAAGGTCCAGACGATCTCACCGGTCTTGCCGGGTGGCACATGCACCATGTAGGGCTCGTCGTGCTCCATGTTCGGAAACTTGAGCATCAGGGCGGCATGCTCCTCCAACGCCGGCTTGGTGCCGAGCACGAATTCGTGCAGCAGCTTGCCATCGTTGCGAACCCGGATGCGCACGGTCTCCCCCTGACGCACATCGATCCGGTCCGGAACGAAACGCATGGTGTCGAGCATGCGCAACCCGATCGTGCGCTTGGCGGCCTTTGCATCCCCGGCAATGCCCCAGGGCTTCTGTTCCTTGGTCACCACCGCGTCCGACTTCGCATGCGCATCGCCATGGGCCTGAGCCGTCGTTGGCAGTGCCAGCGCAGCCAGCAAACAAAGCCCAGCGAGCGAGGCGGCCACAGCCCCGGGCCAGCGGTCCTCAGTGCCCACCATGACCACCTGAAGGCTTGCGCACCTGCACCTCGACATCGCGCGCCGGGCGCGCCACCGGCGGCATCGACCCGGGCATCTCGGCTGCGAAACGCGCCGGCTGCGGCATCGCGCCCGTCCATTCATAGGCCACCGTTCCCGGTGGGTGCTGGTACCAGCCGGGGTCGCTGTAGTCGCCGGCCTTCTGGCCACGGCGCACCTTGACCACGCTGAACATGCCGCCCATCTCGACCGAGCCGAAGGGGCCGGCGCCGGTCATCATCGGCGCGGTGTTGTCGGGCAGCGGCATCTCCATCTCGGCCATATCGGCCATGCCGCGTTCGCCCATCACCATGTAGTCGGGCACCAGCTTCGTGATCTCGCGCACCACCTTGCGGTGGTCGACGCCGATCATGGTCGGCACATCGTGGCCCATCGCATTCATGGTGTGGTGGCTCTTGTGGCAATGAAAGGCCCAGTCGCCTTCCTCGTTGGCGAGGAATTCGATCTGCCGCATCTGCCCGACCGCGATGTCGGTGGTCACCTCGGGCCAGCGCGACCCGGGCGGGGTCGGCCCACCGTCGGTGCCGGTGACGGTGAATTCATGGCCGTGGATGTGGATCGGATGGTTGGTCATCGTCAGGTTGCCGATCCGGATGCGCACCCGCTCGTTGTGGCCCACCACCAGCGGGTCGATGCCCGGAAAGATGCGGCTGTTCCAGCTCCACAGGTTGAAGTCGAGCATGGTCATGATCTTCGGCGTGGCGGCGCCGGGCTCCACGTCGTAGGCGTTCAGCAGAAAGACGATGTCGCGGTCGACGTTGTCGATCAGCGGGTGGCGGCCGCGCTTGTCGAGCTTCGGGTGGGTGATCCAGAAGCCCATCATCCCCATCGCCATTTGCACCATCTCGTCGGCATGCGGGTGGTACATGAACGTGCCGGGCCGGCGCGCGATGAACTCGTAGACGAAGGTCTTGCCGGGCTGGATGCCAGGCTGATTCAGCCCTGTCACGCCGTCCATGCCGTTGGGCAGGCGCTGGCCATGCCAGTGCACGCTGGTGTGCTCGGGCAGCTTGTTGGTGACGAAGATGCGCACCCGGTCGCCTTCGACCACCTCGATGGTCGGCCCCGGGCTTTGCCCGTTGTAGCCCCACAGGTGGGCCTTGAAGCCGGGCGACATCTCACGCACCACGGGTTCGGCCACCAAGTGGAATTCCTTGACACCGGCATTCATGCGCCAGGGCAGGGTCCAGCCATTCAGCGTGGCGACCGCGTGGTAGGGCCGGCCGTCGGGCGGCACCAGCGGCGGCATGGTGCGGGTCTGGTCCTGCATCATCGGTTCGGGCAGAGCGGCCATGGCGACCTTGCTCACGGTGCCTGCGGCCACTGCGGCGGTGATGGCGCCGGCGGTGCCGGCCGAGGCGCCCAGAAAATGGCGGCGCGACAGCCCGGCAGGGCGTGCAGCGTCTTGTCGATCGTTGGTCATGGTGGGGGTGTCCTTGGTGTTGATCAGTGTTCGGCGCCGCCGGCTGTGCCGGAACCGGGTGCCATCGCACCCGCGGCGCCCGCAGCGGCAGCCATGCTCGGTTTACCGATCAGCGACATCTCCAGATCGGCGTCGGCGATCCAGAAGTCGCGCAGCGCTTCGATGGCGCTGTTGACTGCGACGATCTGCAGCCGGGCATCGGCCAGCAGCTCGAAAACGCCGATCAGCATGCCGTTGTAGCGAAGCACGTTTTCTTCGGCGATCAGGTTGCGCAGCGGCACCAGTTGCTCTCGGTGGTGGCGCGCGATGTCCCAGCCGATGCGCCAGGCCGCGTAGGCTTCGCGCACTTCGGATCGGGCATCGATCGCGGTTTGCGCTGCCCGCTCCACCGCCTGCAGGTAGATCGCTTCGGCACGCGCCACCTTGGCGCCGCCCCAGTCGAACAGCGGCAACTCGACCCCGATTTCCCAGCCGCGCTGGGTCGGCGCTTCGTTCGACAGGTTGCTCTGGTAGCCGACTTCCAGCACGTCGATGAAGCGAGTGACCTTGGTCAACCCGAGGTTGCGCGCGGTTTGCTCGGCATTCAGCCGCGCACCTTGTATGTCCAGGCGCTGGGCCATCGCCGTGCGTTCGATGTCGGGGCGCTCGGCGATGGTTTGCGGCAGGTCGGGCAGACGCTCGGGCAGCTTGAAGTCGGCCTGCCGACCCCACAGACCCAGCAGCCGCGTCAGCCGTTCTCTCGTGGCCACCTGGTTCTGCAAGGCGCGCGCCAGCATCAGCTGCGCTTCGGCATCGAAGGCCTGTTCGCGCGCCCGCTGCAGCTTGCTGAAGTTGCCCACCGCCGCCATGCGCCGCGCCAGCTCGGAACTGGCTGCCGCGGTGCGCTGCACCTGCTGCATGTAGCGCACGGTCTCATCGGCCGCCACCGCGCGCAGCCACGCCTTGCGCGTGTCGGCTGCCAGGCCCAGCACCGCCAGCGAGACCTCGCCCTGCTTGAGCTGAAAGCGGCGCGCTTCCATCTTGTTGATCCACGGCAGGGCCACCAGACGGGCGAGGTCGAAGCCGATGCTGCGCTCGCGCTCGATCTCGCTGCCGCGGGTCAACCGCGCATAACTGAAGCCGGGGTTGGGCAGGCGGCCGGCTTGCACCACCTCGGCTTCGGTGATGCCGAGTTCGGCGAATTCGGCTTGCAGGCCGCGGTTGTTCAAGAGCGCTACCTGCACCGCGCTGTCGGCTGTCAGGGGCTCGGCCAGCAGTTGCCGCACGCGCTCGGCGCCCGCCTTGCGGTCGTCGTCGCTGCGCATCCAGCGCACCTGCTTGTCCAGGCGTTTGGCGGTGGCTTGCTCGACCGCGCCGAAGCCGCCGTCGTCGCTGAAAGTCGCACACCCGGCAAGCACCGCGGTGCCGAGGAGCAACGAGGCCAGGCGCAACCCTCGGGCCGTCATGGCTTGCCCCCGCCGTGGTGCGGATGGCCCTGCATGGCGGGCTTCTTCGGCGTCGTCGGCATCGACGGAGCCGCCATCGGCATCGTCTCCGTTCGATCGCTTGCGCCGGGTGCCGAGCCTGCGGGCTCGGGCGCCTGCGCTTCGCGGGCATAGGCGCGCCAGCCGCCGATGGTGCGCACCTGGTGGTTCGCTTCGGCCCAGCTCAGCGGGCCGCCTCCGGCGTCGGCACCCGAGCCGACGCCGCGAGCAGCGTCGAACGGTGAGCGGTACACCCATGTCGGGGTGGCGGCTTCGGGGTCCAGGGGCGAGCCGGGCGATGCGGCGATGCCGGACTTCGCCGCAAGGACCGTCGGCGTGCCCGGCTCTGTAGATCGGGGTTGCGAAACAGAAAGCGACTGTGCGTCGGCCGCGCAGGCCGATGCGATCAGGACCATCGGCCAAAGCCGATGCAAGCGGTGGTGCGTCATGTGAACCTCGGGTCGTGGGCAAGGACCGGCGCTGCCGCACAAGGCAAACACCGGGGTCGATCGCGGACGGCAGCGGGCGCAGCGGCACCCGGCCAGACGGCCGATCAGCTGTGCACGGCTCGAGGCGGTCGGTCCGGACCCTCGCTGGCCATCGCCGTCACGGCAGGGGCACGAAGGTCGAACACGGTGGCAACGACATCGGGCGCAGCCAGGCTCGGCACTTCAGGCAACGGCAACGCGAAGGCCGAGCAGGCGGCACAAGCACTGCAGCCACCGGCCACGACCGAGGGCGCATCGGGTCCATCGAGCCCCACGCTTGCGTGGTGGCTGACCGCGGTTTCCTGTCCCTGCACCCGAGGGTGATTAGAGCCATGCGACATGGCTTCTGGTCCACTGTGCAGCATCGCCACAGCGGCTTGGGCGTCGACCATGCGTTGATGGCTGCCACAGTGAAGCATGCTCGCAGCGGCCAGCACCTGCACCGGCAAAGCCAGTGCCAGCAGGCAAATCCAGAACCGCTTGAGTGCCAGTCGCATCCCAGACACTCTAGCCCATGTGCTGTCGACGTTCAGACAAAGAACGTTGAATCCCTTTGACTTTCCGGAGGAAAGAGATGACCGACACCGTCACCCACCCCACCCGTGTCGACCGGGCCATCGCAGCCAGCCGCAAGGCCACGCTCTACCGCATGGCGACGCCCGAGCACCTGTGCCCGTTCGGCCTGAAGTCGCGCGACCTGTTGCGGCGCAAGGGTTTCGAGATCGACGACCGCCTGCTGACATCCCGCAGCGCGCAAGATGCGTTCAAGCTCGAGCACGACGTCGAAACCACCCCTCAGACCTTCATCGACGGCCAGCGCATCGGTGGCTATGACGACCTGCGGCGCCACTTCGGCCTGGCGGTGAAAGACCCCGACGCCACCACCCACCAGCCGGTGCTGGCGGTGTTCGGCGTGGCGGCGCTGCTGGCTCTGGCGCTGGCCTGGGTGGCGCTCGGCACCTTGGCCAGCATGCAGGTGCTGCCGTGGTTCCTTGCGGTCGTGCATTGGGGCCAAGGCCGCGCACAAACCGGGCTGAGATTGCGGTTATTCAAGACTTTGGGCGGGCTGCCGAAACAGTGGGCAATTCCATGCCTTCGGCCCTGCCACCCATGCACACGCTAGACACCGTCCGCTTCAACGATCCCTCGCTCGGCTCGGCGCTGAGCGATATCCCTGAGTCCGGTTTCGACCAGCTCGAATTCGGCGCCATCGCTTTCGATGACCAAGGCATCGTCCGCCGTTACAACGCGCTCGAAGCCAAACTCGCCGGGCTGTCGCCCAGCCGCGTGCTCGGCCATCCGCTGTTCACGGTGGTGGCGCCGTGCATGAACAACTTCCTGGTGGCGCAGCGCTTCGAGGACGCCTTGGCCGATGGCAGCCGGCTCGATGCCACGATCGACTATGTGCTGACCCTGCGCATGCGCCCGGTCAAGGTCAAGCTGCGTTTGCTGGCCGAGCCGGGATGTCCGCTGCGCCATGTGCTGGTCCAGCGCCCAGCATGACGAACGCTGACCGCGTTGCGGTCCCCCTGCAGCCGGACACAGGCACGGACAACGGCAATGACAGCCAAGCGCTCGATGAGCACGAAGCGCTGATCCAGTTCGTCTACATGGCGCCGATCGGTCTTGCGCAACTGCGTGCCGATGGCGAGATCGTGATGATCAACCCGCTGTGTGCCCAGCTGCTGATGCCGTTGTGCCCCGACGGGCAGCTGGACAACCTGTTCACGGTCCTGCAAGGTCTGGCCCCCGATCTGCCGCACCGGGTGCGCGCTTTCACGCAGCCGAGCGGCAGCGTCTGCGACGCACTGCAGTTGCCGCTGCATGTCTTGCGCAGCGGCCGGCCGGGCGCCAAGCAGCAGCAGCAGGTGCTGTCGTTGAGCCTGCTGAAGCTGGACGACGACCGCGTGATGGCGGTCTTGAGCGACATCACGCAATCGGTCCAACGCGAACGCCAACTGCGCCGCAACCAAGCCTGGATGGCAAGCCTCACCCACGGCTTGACCGACTACGCCCTGGTGTCGCTGGACCCTTGCGGCCAGATCGACGACTGGAATCCGAGCATCGGCCGCGTGACCGGCTTCGATCAGCAAGCAACGGTGGGCCGGAGCATGCAGTTGTTCTACCCTCCGCAAGCCACATCGCACGCGCGGCTGCTGGACCGGCTGCACGAAGCCGACCAGACAGGCTGGAGCCTGGACGAAGGCTGGCAGGTGCGCGCCGACGGCAGCCGCTTCTGGGGCAGCTGCCTGATCGCCCCGCTGCAGCCGCCGCTGGAGTCGCCTGCCATCGACGGGGCCGAAGCCGACCCCGCATCGCATGGCTACAGCCTGATCATCCAGGACATGTCCGACCGGCGCGAAGCCGCCGAAGCCCTGCGCCAGTCGATCTGCTGCGACCACCTGACGGGGCTTGCCAACCGGCGCGCCTTCTACGATGCGGCCGAACTGGAAGTGCAACGCTGGCAGCGCATGCCGCGCCCACTGTCGGTGTTGATGATCGACGCCGACCACTTCAAAGCCATCAACGACCGCCACGGACACGATGCCGGCGATCTGGTGCTGCGCGCCTTGGCCGAAGGGCTCGCCGCGGGCTTCCGCGGCATGGACCTGGTGGCACGAATCGGCGGCGAGGAATTCGTCGTTCTGCTGCCCGGTACCCCGCTGGAGACGGCCAACCTGCTGGCCCATCGCGTGGCCGCGCAGCTGTCGCAGATCCGCGTGGCAGTGGGCGCAAGCGACTGCAGGCAAGAAATCGGCTGCACGGTCAGCATCGGCGCGGCCACCATGGAAGCCGGTGTGGACGGGGTCGGCGGGCTGCTCAAACGTGCCGACCAAGCGCTGTATGCCGCCAAGTCGATGGGTCGCAACCGAGTGGAATGCTTCGCGGCGCTCGATCCCGCGCTCGAAGCCCTACCCCACCGCCTGGCCGAAGCCGTCTGAACACCATGTCGAACGCCACAGCCGCTGCTTACGAAGCGCTGATCCAGTTTCTGTACCGCGCCCCAATCGGACTGGTGCAGAGCACGCTCGACGGCGAGATCACCATGATCAACCCTTGCTCGGCGCGGCTGTTGATGCCGCTGGCCCTGCACGGCGACCTGAGCAACCTCTTCGATGTGCTGCGACCCGTGGCCCCGCAGTTGCGCAGCCTGGTGGCGGCAGCCGTCGAGGGTGAGGCGTTGGTCTGCGAAGGGTTGCGCCTGTCAATGCCCGCCTCGCCCGGACTCGAAGGCGGCACGACAACCACGATCGAGATCAGCCTGCAACGCTTGAACGAACGATCGCTGCTGATGAGCATCGCCGACATCACGCTCTCCGTTCACAACGAACAGCAGCGCCTGGCAGAAGGGTTGCGCAGCGCCACCCGCGTGGACGCGCTGACGCGGCTGCCCACGCGGACGGTGGCGCTGGAACACATCGCTTGTGCCTTGGATCTGGCGCGTTGCGACCCCCAGTACGAATTCGCGGTGCTGTTCATCAATTGCGACCGCTTCAATGCCGTCAACCTGAGCCTGGGACCGGAAGCCGGTGATGCGCTGCTGCAGCGGGTGGCGGCCCGCATCAACGGCACCGTGCGCCAGCGGGACACGGTGGCGAGTGGATCTTCGGACGGCTCGTCCGAAGGCTCGATCGCCGCGCGCCTCAGCGGCGACGAATTCGTGGTGGTTCTGACATCGATGGCGCGCAGTGCCGACGCCGTGACGGTGGCGCAGCGTCTGGCCGAAACCCTGGATCGGCCCTACCAGATGGGTGACCGGTCGGTGCACGTGGCGGGCAGCATCGGGGTCGTCACCCGCGACCAGGCAGCGCCCTCGGCCGAAGCGGTGCTGCAGGATGCGAGCCTCGCGATGCGCGAAGCCAAGGCCGCTGGTGGCGCCCGGTATTGCCTGTTTGCTTCAGCGATCACCGAGCGTGCCCGACACCGCGGGGTGATCGAAAGCGAGTTGCGGCTGGCGCTGGCAGCGCGGCAGTTGTTCGTGGTCTACCAACCCATCGTCGAACTCGCATCGGGCGGCGCGAGTCTTCTCGGCGCCGACCCGACCGCCCGTTCATTGGTCGATGGGCCGCTGAGGGTCACCGGCGTCGAAGCCCTGGTGCGGTGGAAGCATCCGCAGCGCGGGGTGGTGTCGCCGATCGAGTTCATCGAGATCGCCGAGCAAACCGGTTTGATCGGTGCACTGGGCGAATTCGTGCTGGACGAAAGCTGCCGCCAGTTCATGGCCTGGCAGCGCGCACTGGGGCCGGCAGCGCCGTGGACCCTGTCGGTGAACCTGTCGCGCGCGCAGCTGCAGGACGCGGGCATCATCGTGCAGGTGCAAGGCGCCCTGCACCGCCACGGCCTCGCCCCCGAGCGGCTGCAACTGGAGGTCACCGAGAGTCTGGCCGCTCAGGACCAGTCGATCCAGCTGCGGCTGCAGGAGCTGAAGGCGTTGGGGCTGAAGCTGGCGCTGGACGATTTCGGCACCGGCTATTCGTCGCTGGCCTGCCTGCACCTGCTGCCGGTGGATGTGCTGAAGATCGACCGCTCCTTTGTCTGCCAGGCCGAAACCAGTGCCCACCACCGGGTGCTGATCGACACCACCATGCGCGTGGCCCGCAGCCTGTCGATGCAGGTGGTGGCCGAAGGCGTCGAGACCGCAGGCCAGGCGCAGATCCTGGCGGCGCTGCACTGCGACAAGGGCCAGGGCTATCTGTTCGCCCGGCCGATGACCGCAGCCGATGCAACCGCGTGGTTGCAACTGCGGTTTGATGAAACCACGACCGCCCTGGCGGCCTAAGCAGCAGGCTCGAAGCGTCCCAGCCGTACCGCGGTGCCGCCGGCCTTCAGGTTGCGGGTACCCGGCATCACCAGCACCGTGTCGTCGTAGGGCGCAGTCCAGACCGTGTCGCCGTCCTGCGCGATCGGGGTGCCGGCCCTGGCCACCACCGACAAGCCCAGCGGGGGCACCAGAAAGCGCAGCTCGGGCGAGCGCGCCACCACCGCTTCGGTGACACGCACCAGGCGTTGCTGCGGCGGCAGCGGCAGCCGGCTGTTCTCTGCCACCCACGCTGCATCCGCAAGGCCGGTCACGCCCAGAAAACGCACCAGCGAGTCGACCGCCACATCGGCCGCCGCATGCTCCCAGTGCTGCCCGCATTCGATCAGCAGCGCATGCTTGGGGCTCGCGGGGTCGCCGAAACCCCCGCGTTCGACCATGCGCAAACCGGCTGCATGACCGGTGTCGATCAGCAGCACCTCGGGCATGCCGAGCCGGCGCGCGAAGGCGGCGTTCTTGTCGACCGTGCCGCACACCATCAGCGCCGCGCAGGGGCTGCTCATCGAGTGGATGTCGAGCAGGAAATCCGCGGCGTCGACGAACGGGCGCAACAAGCGCGCGCGGCGCAGTTCCACCGAATCGCGATCGCCGAGCAACGCCGCATCGTCCCAGACGCGGTTGTAGTCCTCGTCGACCAAGCGCGAAGGAAAGGGGTCGGCCGGGTCGAAGCGCGCATAGGCTTCGACATTGCCGAAGGCCAAGGTCAGCCGTCCGATGCGGGGCCGCCAGCCCGGGCCGTCTTCTGCCTGCATCTGCTGCAGCAGGCCGTCCAGCGCGATGGCGCCGCAAATCTCGTTGCCATGCGTCAGTGCCTGCACCATCACGGTGGGTCCGGGCTGGCCACTGTCGAAATGGTGCACCCAGTCGACGCCCGTGTGGCCCGCACCCTTGCGCCAGCGTCCGATGTCCGGCGCCTGCAACTCGACCGCAGGTTCGCCACCATTGGCGGGCTCAATCCATTCGGCCATCGAGGACTCCGGGGAAATAACCCTGCGCCAACGCGTCCACCAACGACAGCAACACCTGCTGCATGCGCTCGAAACCATCGTGCGGCTGCAGGGTGGCCACGTCCATGTACAGGCGTTTGTTGATCTCGATCTGCAGGCTGTGGCGGCCGGCCGATGGATCGGAATAGGCGCGCACCAACTCGACGCCCTTGTACGGGTCGTTGACCGCCACGTCCAAGCCGCTGCCTGCCAACTGCCGTTGAACGAAAGCCGTGAACGCCGGCGCGCAAGTGCTGCCGTCGCGGTCACCCAGCACGATGTCGGCGCGTGGCCGGCCGGCCACGCCTTCGATCAGCAGGCTGCTGTTGGGCGGCATCGAATGGCAGTTGAGGTGGTGCACGACGCCGTGCTGCGCATGCGCCGCGTCCAGCAGGCGGCGCAAGGCCGCGTGGTACGGGGTGTGGCAGCGGGCGATGCGCTGCTGCACCTCGGCCACCGTCAGGCGCCGGTCGTAGAGCGGGCGATCGGCGTCCAGGTTGCGCCACACCAGGGCCTTGCCGATGGCCGCTTTCGGGCTCAGCGACAACGGCCCGGGCCAGGGCCCGTCGATCAGCTCCGGGTCGATGTCGGCCGCATGGCGGTTGGCGTCCAGATAGGTGCGCGGAAACTGTGCGGCCAGCAACGGCACGCCCCTTGCAACAGCCGGCATGAAAAGCCGATCGATGAAACTGTCTTCCCCTTCCCGCAATTCCGCTTCGCTGCGGATCGACCCGAAATCCGGCGGCATCTGGCGGCCGGAGTGCGGGGAGTCCAGCACCAGTGGAATCGCTGCCACTGTGGGGCCGTGGACGGTCAGGATGGCGTCGTCGGTCATGGCTGCCAGTATCGCCTCGGCGGTCGCGTTCACGTTTGCTGGCCGGCTGGCAGCGCTCCGCGGCGGCGCGCCGACCCGCACTTCAGGCGCCCCATCATGGGGCGGACCCGGATGGCCGATGACCCCCCAACCGATACGATCCGGCTCCCGGTGACCCCGAGGCACCACCCGGTCCCGCCCACCCCACCGCATCCCTCCCTTCATTCGCCAGGAGAAGACACCATGCAAACCCATGACCTGCAAGAGCTGATCGAAGACGTGCGCCAGGGCCAACTGCCGCGGCGACGGTTCATCCAGCAGATGGTCGGCCTCGGAATCACGGCTCCCATGGCATCGATGCTGCTGATGCATGCCGGGGTGGCCAATGCCCAGAGCGCGCCCTTTGCGTACAAGCCCACCAAGCGCGGGGGCGGCGGCACGCTGAAGGCCTTGTGGTGGCAGGGTGCGACCCTGCTGCAGCCGCACTTCGCCAACGGCACCAAGGACCAGGAAGGTTCGCGCATCTTCTACGAGCCCCTGGCCTCGTGGGATGGCGACGGCAACCTGTTCGCCGTGCTGGCGGCCGAGATCCCCACGCGGGAAAACGGCGGTTTGTCGGCCGATGGCAAGACCGTCACCTGGAAGCTGAAAAAGGGCGTGACCTGGCACGACGGCAAGCCCTTCACTGCCGACGATTGCGTCTTCAACTGGGAGTTCAGCAAGGACCCGGCCAGCGCCACGGTCACATCCAAGGTCTATTCGGACATCGTCGTCACCAAGGTCGACAGCCACACCATCAAGGTGGTGTTCCAGAAGCCGACGCCGTTTTGGGCCACGGCTTTCGTGGCAGCCGAGGGCATGATCATCCCGAAGCACCTGTTCCAGGACTACATCGGCGCCAAGTCGCGCGATGCGCCCACCAACCTGAAGCCGGTCGGCACCGGACCCTACAAGTTTGTCGAGTTCCGCCCAGGCGACATGGTGCGCGGCGAGCTGTTCGCCGATTACCACATGCCCAACAAGCCGTACTTCGACGCCATCGAGATGAAAGGCGGCGGCGACGCACCCTCGGCTGCGCGCGCTGTTCTGCAAACCGGCGAGTTCGACTACGCCTGGAACCTGCAGGTCGAAGACGATGTGCTCAAGCGCATGGAAGCCGGTGGCAAGGGCCGGGTCGACATCGTGCCCAGCGGCGACATCGAATTCATCCAGCTGAATGTCACCGACCCCTGGAACGAGGTCGACGGCGAGCGCGCCAGCATCAAGAGCAAGCACTGGGCGTTCAGCGACCCGCAGGTGCGTGA
>JBBSPW010000089.1:0-13747 GCA_038258365.1 Burkholderiales bacterium
AATCGCCTATTCGCTGGACGAATTGGCGGCGCTCGTCTGCGCAGGCGGCGACCCCGTTGCAGCGGTCCGGTTGTGCGCCGCCGCGGCTCGACTGCGCGACGAGATGGGTTCGCCTGCATCGCCCCATGCTGCCGGCGTTGCCGCAGCGCGCTTGGCGTTGCAGGACGACATGGCCTTCGACATCGCGTGGCGCGAGGGCCGAGCGTGGTCGCTCGAGCAGGCGATCGCTTTCGCGCTGGCGACCTCGGACTGAAGTTAAAAAGTTCCGCGGCTGGGCTTGTCCCGCTGGCAACTTCGTGCCACCCGAGCGTCTGCTGGCATCGGGCGCAAACTGGTACTGCCGACACTGGCTTGCCTCACGGTCAGTGCCACCGAGGCGGACTCAAGTGCGCGACGCCGAGAGCGCGAACGAACTCCACATAGCTCGCCAAGAACAGTGCACAGCGTCCTGAAAGGGGCGGGGCAACTAATTTCTGAGCAATTCGGCGTGAACTTGCTTGGAGCTCAATGAACCCGCAGCACCTCAAACTGCTGTCGGATCGGAGCGACCTGTATCGACACCTCATCGCCCTCGCATTTACCCAACAGGGCCCTGCCCAGAGGGGCTTCGCTGCTGATGACCTGAACGAGTTGAGCGCCGCTGACCAACTTCATGCTGCCCCCATCCGGGCCAAGAAACAGCTGTTGCTGCTTGTCGTAGGAATCGACTAGGCAGACAAGCGCGCCGAGCTGTATACCTTTGCTGGCGTCGTAGGGGCTCGGGCGGAACTGGCTCCAATTGGCCATCGCTTGGCGGATGGCTTCGGCGCGACGAGCTTGCCCGGTGGCCAGGTAAGCGGCTTCGAGTCCCAAAGTGTCGTACTTGTTTTCGGCGATAGTTTCTTCGTGAGTCGCCGCTTCATGGGCCGCCCTCACTGCCTGTTCGGCTTGCAGAAGGTCTTCGGCGAGCCGTTCCAGCACCTGCTGCCGGAGCACGAATTTATCCATGATGAAAGGTAGGCATCTCGAACAAACAGCGGTCAGGTGTTGATTGTGAAGGGCTCTACAAGCCTTCGACGCTTCTGTTGGCCGGCGGTCAACGTCCTCCATGGGTCGGGTTCCGCCGGTCGTCAGGGGCAGTGGGACTCATTCGCGGCCCGACGCGTCCGCTGCGCTTATAGAGTGACCGGTCAGGGAGGGCAGCCGTCATCCGCCTCGTTGACGATCGTACGACCGGTTCCGGCTCGGGCTGCCGTTCACCTGCCGGGTTTCAGCACTCCCTGCCGAATAACGGTCAGGGTGCCGACCCGAGTGCAGCGCGCACCGTTTCGATGCGTTCGCGATTGACCCCCATGTCCCCTTCGCCGATGCGGGACGCCGAGCGCACCTGAACCACTTGCGCCACGGGGTCGACCCAGAACTCCGCGTCGTCGACGAACTTCAGCAATGGCGTCGTGAACTGCACATACAGATAATCGGCATCGCGTTTCACGACCGTCGCGCCGTCCATGGTGCGGACGATGGCGTCGATCCTGGCGAGCGTGGCGGCACCGTCACCCCGAAACGCGATAGGCGCGATCTGCGCCGCCACATGCCGGGGGTGATCCGGGTACAGCGACGCCTGACTGCTCACGCTGTTGTCGGTTTCGGAAGGAGGCTTGAGCTTCCCGCTGTTCACGCCCAAGTCGGTCGGCGTCGAACCCTGGAACAGGCCCGCCTGGCCGGCTCCGACTACGCCCAGAACCGCCAACCCCAAAACGATCAGCAACCACTTCAAGATCTTCATCGATAACCCCGGCTCGAATGCCATCACCGGTCATTCTGACCGCCAGGTGCCGGGCTCGAATCCGACGGTATGGTCCGGGCGGGATCGCTGCGGTGGCGGCACAACAGCCCCCAGAGTCGTAGGCGACCTTGCACCGCCAAGCCCCCACCAAGCCGGCAGCAGCTTGGCCACTTCCGGGCGCCCATAGCGGTCGTCGACCAGCCACAACCAGCCGCGATCTTCAGGTGTTCTCAGCACCCGCCCGGCCGCCTGCACGACTTTGTGCATCGATGGCACCAGATCTGCGTAGCCGTGCCCTTCACCGAAGACGGTGTCGAGCCGAGCTTTCATCTGATCTTGAGCAGGCGACACAGGCGGCAGCCCCAGCGTGGCAATGAAAGCGCCCACCAGACGCTTGCCGGGCAGGTCGACCCCTTCTGCGAACACGCCGCCCAAGACCGCGAAACCGATGCCGGCTCCGCTTGGCGAGAAGCGGTCGAGGAATGCCTGCCTGGCGCTTTCATCCATTCCTCTGGACTGTTGCCACTGCGCAATGCCGGGCTGCGTGGCCGACAGGTGGCTCGCCGCTTGCTGCAGGTAGTCGAAGCTGCTGAAGAAGGCGAGGTAGTTGCCGGGGTGGTCCTGGAACTGCTTGGCCATCAGGCCCGTCAACACGCCGAGGCTGCGGCTGCGATCCGGAAGCCGCGTCGACACCCGGTCGGCCACGCGCACGGTGAGGTGCGCTGCTGCGAACGCCGGTGGTACATCGAGCCACAGCGTGTCCTGCGGCAAACCCAACATGTCGCGCTGGTAGGCCGGCGGTGCCAATGTCGCCGAGAACAGCGTGGTGCTGTGAACCGCCTTGAATCGCGGCCGCGCGAACCGGGCCGGAACGATGTTGCGCAAGCCCAGCGTCACCTCGAAGTCTTCTTCCGGATTGCCTTTGAGACCGATCCCGGCCTGTGCATCCGCTGCTGCAGCCCTTCGTGTGCGCCGGACCTCGAACAGGGAATGGTCACCGAAACACTCGACGAGCCGCTGGAACCGCAGCAGATCGAAGCACAGATCGAGCAGCGGGCCGGTGGCCAGCGGCGTCTCTTGCATGTGCGCCACCAGGGCGGCAATGAGCGCCTGAAGCTCCCGCACGAAGACATCCGGAATCACGTCCAACACGGCGCAGTCGTTTGCCTGGCCAGAAGCGATCGCGGCGATCGTGCTTCGCAAGGCATGGCACGTGGGCCGCAATGCACCGGGTACCGAATGCATCGCTGCACCGATCGCCTCTGTGTTCAAACCCGCGCTGTACAGGCCGCGGATGCGGTCGACCAGGTTGTGAGCTTCATCGATCAGCAACGCCAGATTCCAGTCCTGGCTTTGGGCCAAACCCCAGACCTGTCCGTTCACATCGAAGACATGGTGCACATCGCCGACCAGCACATCCGACCAGCGCAGCAGTTCCTGCCCCAGGTAGTACGGGCAGAGCTGGTGGTCGAGCGCGATCTGGCGCAGCGCCGTCGGGTCGAGCCAGCCCGCGGCCACCGCATCGGCTCGTGCCGCGGGCAGCTTGTCGTAGAAACCCAGGGCCAGCGGACACGACTCGCCATGACAGGCCTTGTCGGGATGTTCGCAAGCCTGCGCCTTGGCGACGATGGCGATCACCCGCAGCGCCTGGCCTTCGGTGCCGGCTCGCAGCCGCTGCAGCGCATCCAGCGCAGTGATGCGACCGGTGCCCTTGCAGGTCAGGTAGGCGATCTTGTCGATGCCCTGCACCGGCATGGCGCGCAGCAGCGGATACAAGGTGCCGAGCGTTTTGCCGATGCCGGTCGGCGCTTGGGCCAGCAGCGTGCGGCCGCTGCTGGCAGCGCGGTACACGGCTTCGGCCAGGGTGCGTTGTCCGGGTCGAAACGGCGCCGCCGGGAAGGCGAGCTTGCTCAAAGCCGCATCGCGACGCGCACGGTGTGTCGCTTCCTGGCGCGCCCAGGCGACGAAGCTCAAACAGCGTGCCACGAACGCGGACTGCAAGTCGGCGGCTGCGCAGACCTGGCGGACCACGGTCTCTGAGTCGCTGTCGATGTCGTAGTAGACGAGTGCGAGCGACAACTCCTTCAAGCCACGGTCGCGGCAGAACATGGCGCCGTAGGTCTGCAGCTGCGCCCAATGCAGGCGACGCCGGTTGTCCGGCACGGCGTCGGGATGGCCGCGAATCGTCTTGATCTCTTCCAGGCAAGCCGTCGCCGGATCGTAGCCATCGGCGCGGCCGCGGACCCGCAGCTGCTCGAACACGCTCTCGAGCCTGACTTCGGTTTGGTAGCCGGAGCTGCGGCGCGATGTCACCGCGGTTTGGCCGCTGAGACCTTCGAGGGCCGTGGCCGACGGCGTGAACCGCCGGTCGAGGTCGCCACGCTTGGCTGTGAACTCGCAGAGGCTGCGAACCGAGACGGTGTAGGTCCATTCGCTTGGCGACGGCGCTGCAGCGAGATCGTTTCGGTTCGGGCGCCTCTGCAGATCCCCGGGCAACAAACCCGGCGACGATGGCACCTCCAGCTCAAGCGTGTCCGTCACGACGAAGGCGCCGAGCTCGCAACGCACCCTTCGATAGATGCAAGGTCGAACGGGTGATCGGCCTGCCCAAAGCAGGCCACGCGCCGGGGCAGGCTTGACTTGGCAGCGAGCTTGGACGAGCCGTGTTGATGCACCCCGGCCGCCGTCAGCCGAAGGTCATTTCGTGCCAATCGGTTCCACCTGATCGGCGCTTCCGAGCACCCCTTGCCTCAGCCAGCACACCGCAGCCGCTTCGGGCTCCAGTACCCGCATCTGCGGCTCGCGCAGCAGGTCGACCGCCACCTCTTGCAGCAGCTCCGGGTCCACGGTCCGCCACTGGTCGCCCAATCGCTGGGCACATCGCACGATCCATTCGTTCACGCCGGGTTGCTGCATCACTTCGTCTCCGTCTCGGCTGCACATCCTAAACCGTAAAACTGGATGTATGTACAGTACTCACCATGCATGCGAAGGTGTTGCGGTTGCGTCGTTTCGGTGTACTCCAAGGTGGCCAGCTGCCGCCCGACGACAGCTGGGCTTCCGGCATCTTCGAGATGACCGACACCGGGTTCAACGGCCCGCCAACCGTCAGACGTTTGATCCTGCGGCACACGCGCTCCTGCCCCGGCATGGGACTGCTGATGGAGCTGTTCCGGCCTGAGCTGGTGCAGGTCCGTCCGCCGTACTTGCGCCTGCGCGGCATCGAGGCGGTGTCGGTGGCCGCACGCCATGGCGCGGTGGCGAGGTCTTCCCACGCACGCCGGGCCCGTTCATTCGGGCCGCCCGCGACGAGGTCTATGCCGGGCGCGAACTCGTCGTTGGCCAGTGGGGATTGATCCCCTGGTTCGCGAAAGCGGCCAAGCTGCCCTACTCCACCAACAACGCCCGCTTCGAAGGCATCGAAGCCAAGGCGTCCTTCAAGCAGTCGTGGGCCCGTGGCCAGCGCTGCATCACTCCGGCGTCCACCTTCGACGAGCCGAACTGGGAAAGTGGCAAGAGCCTGCGAGTTGTCGCAAAAAAGGGTCCTCTCTGGACCCTTCTGGATGCGCGACTGGAGCGGGTGAAGGGAATCGAACCCTCGTATGAAGCTTGGGAAGCTGCCGTTCTACCATTGAACTACACCCGCATTGCCGACGATTCTAGCGAGCCGCATGGCTCATCGGCGCGCGCTGCTTCGCAGCCTCGGCAGGCAGGTGCATCGCCAACACGCGCGCCACATGCAAGGCTTGCCGCCCGGCACCCTCGTGGATCTGATGGCGGCAGCTGGTGCCGTCGGCCACGATGATCGCGTCGGGCGCGGCACGCACCGCCGGCAGCAGGCTCAACTCGGCCATCTGCATCGACACCGCATGATGCGCGGCCTCGTAGCCGAAGCTGCCGGCCATGCCGCAGCACGAGCTCTCGATCAGCCTCACATCGGCTTGTGGCAGGCGCCGCAACACATCCAGCACCGGCTGCACCGCGCCGAAGGCTTTCTGGTGGCAATGGCCGTGCACGCGCATCGGCGACCGTGCGGCTTGCCAGTCGATCTGAAAGCGGCCGGCGGAAATCTCGTCCGCCATGAACTCCTCGAACAACAGTGCACGCTCGGCCAGCCGCTCAGCCGGCTCGCCCAGCCCCATCACCAGCATCTCGTCGCGCAGGGTCAGCAGGCACGACGGCTCCAAGCCGACGATTGCGATGCCCGCGTCGACGAATGGGGTGAAGGCGTCGATCAACTCCACAGCCCTCGCTTTGGCTCGCTCGGCAAGCCCCGCAGCCATCAGCGTGCGGCCGCAACACAGCGCACCCCCATCCGGCCGGCATGCCACATGCACCGCCACGCCGGCCGCCTGCAGCACGCGCACCGCATCGCGGGCGTTCTCGGTTTCGAAGTAGCCGTTGAAGGTGTCGACGAACAGCACCGCGGCGGGCCGGTTCTCTGCGGCTGCTCGCAACACCTCGTCGGCGGTGGCCAGCTTCAAGCTCGATGCCGTTCGCGCGAACGTGTCGCGGCGCCAGCGCGGCAGGCTGCGCTTGGCCGACAAGCCCAGCCAGCGCTCGGTCAGCGCGGCCACGCCGGGAATGCGGTCGCGCAGGTTGAAGAGCCACGGCAAGCGGCTCGCGATCGGGGCGATGCGCGGCAAGTGTCCGATCAGCCGCTGCTGCAGCGTCAGGCCACGTTCTGTTGTGCGCTGGGCCGTGAATTCCAGCTTCATCTTCGCCATGTCGACGCCTGTCGGGCACTCGCGCTTGCAGGCCTTGCAGCCCACGCACAGGTCCAGCGCATCGGCCACCACATCCGAAGTGAAACCGTTGCCATCCAACTGCCCCGACAGCGCCAGACGCAATGTGTTGGCACGCCCGCGCGTCAGGTGCAGTTCATCCCGCGTGACTCGGTAACTGGGGCACATGCTGCCCGCGTCGAACTTGCGGCAGTGGCCGTTGTTGTTGCACATCTCCACGGCCTTCGCCAGACCGCCGGTGGGGTCACCGCCGGTGCCGGGTGCGGTGGTGGCTTCGGTGACCGGATCGTTCTGCACGTTCCAGGCCGACCAGTCGTAGGCTGTCTTCAGCGCAATCGTCCGGTAGCCCGGCGCGAAGCGAAACAGGCTGCGCTGGTCCATGCGCGGCGGGTCGACGATCTTGCCGGGGTTGAGCAGGCCGGCTGGATCCAGGTGCTGCTTGATGGCGCCGAACGCTTGATCGATCGCCGGGCCGAACTGCCAGCGAATCCATTCGCCTCGGCACAAGCCGTCGCCATGTTCGCCGCTGTAGGCGCCGCGGTAGCGCCGCACCAATTCGGCGGCTTCTTCGGCGATGGCGCGCATCTTCACCGCACCTTCGCGCCGCATGTCCAGGATCGGCCGCACATGCAAGGTGCCGACCGAGGCATGCGCATACCAGGTTCCGCGGGTGCCGTGGCGGCTGAAGACCTCGGTCAGCGCATCGGTGTAGTCGGCCAGGTGCTCCAGCGGCACCGCGCAGTCTTCGATGAAGCTGACCGGCTTGCCGTCGCCCTTCAAGCTCATCATGATGTTGAGACCCGCCTTGCGCACCTCCCACAAGGCCTTCTGCGGCGCTTCTTCGGCCATCTCGACCACGCTCTTGGGCAAACCCAAGTCGCCCATCAACTCGACCAACCGATCCAGCTGCTGCAAGAGGAAGCCACGGTCTGAACCGCTGAACTCCACCAGCAGGACCGCCTCGGGCTGACCGATCAGCGCGGTTTCGATCACCGGCTTGAATGCCGGGTTGTGGCGTGCCAACTCGATCATCGTGCGGTCGACCAGCTCGACCGCGGTCGGCGCCAATCGCACGATGTGCTGGGCCGAATCCATCGCCACCCTGAAGCTCTGGAAATTGACAACGCCCAGCACCTTGTGGCGCGGCAGCGGCGCCAACTTCAAACGCAGCCGTTGCGTCAAGGCCAGCGTGCCCTCGCTGCCCACCAGCAGATGCGCCAGATTGACACTGCCATTTGCGGTGTAGGGACGCTCGCTCTGCGGGTGGAAGATGTCCAGGTTGTAGCCGCCCACGCGGCGCATCACCTTCGGCCAAAGGGCGTCGATGTCGTCTGCATGCTGGCGCGCCAGGCCGCGAACGAAATCGGCAATCTGCCGCGCGCGGCTTCCTTCGGCGGCTTCGTCGACCGGGCCGAATGCCACCGCTGTGCCATCGGCCAGCCAGGCGTCGATGCCCGCCACGTTGTGCACCATGTTGCCGTAGGCGATGCTGCGCGAGCCGCAGGAGTTGTTGCCCGCCATGCCGCCCAACGTGGCCTGCGCGCCAGTCGACACATCGACGGGAAACCACACACCGTGCGGCTTCAAGGCTGCGTTCAGGTGGTCCAGCACCAGACCGGGTTCGACCTCGGCGGTCATCGCCTCGGCATCCACCTGCAGCAGGCGCCGCAGGTGCTTGCTGGTGTCGATGACCAGGGCCGCGCCCGTGGTCTGGCCGCATTGCGAGGTGCCGCCCCCGCGCGGCAGCACCGGCGCGCCGATCTCGCGGGCGATGGCCAGCGCTGTCAGCACATCGTCGTCGCAAGCGGGCACGAAGACCCCGATCGGCATGATCTGGTAGATCGATGCATCGGTGGCATAACGCCCGCGTGAAGCGGCATCGAACAGCACCTCGCCGCGGGTTTCCGCTCGCAGGCGACGCGCCATTTCGGCCAAGTCGATGCGGTCGCCAATCGGCTTGACCAGCGATGCCAGCGGCAGGGGCGCGTTCAAGTCGATCCGCCGGCAACAGCTTGCAATTCGCCGCGCTGCAACAAGCCCAGCACCACATCGCGCTTGTGGTTCAGGTGCGCCACCAGCACCGCACGCAACCCTGCCGCGTCGCGCGAGGCCAGTCGCTCGACCATGTCGGCATGCTCATCCACCGCCAGCTTCCATTTGCGTTCGTCGAAATTGGAGCGAAAGCGCAGTGCCTGCAAACGCGCATTCACGGTGTTGTAGGTGTGCGTCAACACCGGGTTGCGCGCTGCCAGGTTGATGCATTCGTGGATGCGGGCGTTGATGCGGTAGTAGGTGGGCAGGTCGCGCCGCGTGTGGGCCGCCAGCATCTCGTAGTTCAGCGCCCGGATCTCGTCGATTTCCTGCGCCGTCGCGCGTTCGGCCGCCCATTCGCCCGACAGCCCTTCCAGCCCGGCGATGACATCGAAGGTGTGGCCCACCTCTTGCGGTTGCATTTGCGCTGCCACCGCTCCGCGGTTCGGCAGCAGTTCCACCAAGCCTTCCGCGGCCAGCATCTTGATGGCCTCACGCAGCGGCGTGCGCGAGACGCGCAGCTCTTCGCTCAATGCACGCTCGTTGAGCTTGGCTCCGGGGGCGATCGAGCCCTCCACGATGCGCTGCCGCAAACGCGCCACCACCTCTCGGTGCAGCACCGGGCGCGGCAGCATCGGAACCACCGAACCCGAACCCGGCGCGACGACATCGATCTCAGGGTTTGTTCTGATCTGCATACAAGTTGCACTGCGGTTTGCTGAGGTAGTCTAGACGCATGAGATCGTCCAAACCCAGTTTGTATGCAAAACACCTGAGTGTTGAGGGAGGTCTGTGCTGAAGCTGGACCAGCACCCCAGCGGGCGCCACTTCCTGCAGATCCCGGGTCCGAGCCCGGTGCCGGATCGCATCCTGCGTGCCATCAGCCTGCCCACCATCGACCACCGCGGACCGGAGTTCGCGAAGCTTGGCTTGAGCGTCATCGAAGGCCTGCAACAGGTCTTCGGCACCCGCCACCCGGTGGCGATCTACCCGGCTTCCGGCACCGGCGCATGGGAAGCCGCACTGGTCAACACCTTGAGCCCCGGCGATGCGGTGCTGATGGTCGAAACCGGCCACTTCGCAGCGCTGTGGCATGCGATGGCGCTGCGGCTGGGGCTCGAGCCGACGCTGTTGACGATGCCCGGCGCCTGCCAGCAAACCGGACTGCCTCTGGCCTGGCGCCAAGGTGTCGATGCGGCACGCATCGCCGAAGCGTTGCACGCCGATCCGCAGCACCGCATCCAGGCGGTGTGCGTGGTCCACAACGAAACCTCCACCGGTGTCACCAGCGACATCGCCGCGGTGCGCCGCGCCATCGACGATGCCAAGCACCCGGCATTGCTGATGGTCGACACCATCTCCGGCTTGGCCAGTGCCGACTACCGCCACGACGAATGGGGTGTGGATGTGGCAGTCAGCGGCTCGCAGAAGGGCTTGATGCTGCCGCCGGGCATCAGCTTCAATGCGCTGTCTCCGAAAGCGCTGGAAACCTCGAGGACCGCCAGGCTGCCGCGCGCTTTCTGGGCCTGGGACGAGATCGTCGAGATGAACCGCGGCGGCTACTGGCCCTACACCCCCAGCACCAACCTGCTTTATGGCCTGCATGAGTCGCTGGCGATGCTGTTGGAAGAAGGCTTGCCACAGGTGCTGGCTCGCCACCAGCGCTGGGCCGCTGGCGTGCGCGCCGCCGTGCAGGCCTGGGGGCTGCCGATCCAGTGCGCCGACCCCGCGGTCTATTCGCCGGTGCTGACCGGGGTCGTGACCCCGCGAGGCGTCGATGCCGATGCGTTGCGAAAACTCATCCACACCCGCTTCGATTTGTCCCTGGGCACGGGCCTGTCAAAGGTCAAGGGACGCATGTTCCGCATCGGCCACCTGGGCGACAGCAACGACTTGACCCTGCTGGCCACGCTGGCCGGGGTCGAGATGGGGCTGAAGCTGCAAGGCGTGGGGCTTCAGGGCAGCGGCGTGCAAGCGGCGATGGACCACTACTCGGCGAATCCTGTCTAGACACGCTGCCGCCCGCTGCGGGCCTCATTCATCCAAGACACCCAGCAAGGAGACCACCATGACCATCCGCCGCACCTTCGCCTTCAGCCTGATCGCTGCCGCCCTCTCAGCCGGTTTGGGCTCGCCTGCCAGCGCGCAAACCGAATTGAAGCTCGGCCATGTCGGCGGGCCGGGCTCGCTGTTCGAGCTGTCGGCCAACGAGTTCGCGCGCCGCGCCAACGAAAAGCTCGGCAACAAGGCCAAGGTGGTGGTGTTCGGCAGCAGCCAGCTCGGCGGCGACCAGGAAATGATGCAGAAGCTGCGCTTGGGCACCCTGGAATTCGCCATTCCGTCCAGCGTGATGTCATCCGACATCGCCGAGTTCGGCATGTTCGAGATGCCGTATCTGGTGAAGAACCGCGATCACATGAAGAAGATCGAAGCGGCGGTGTTCTGGCCCACCCTGGCGCCATTGGCCGAAGCCAAGGGCTACAAGCTGCTGGCGGTGTGGGAGAACGGCTTTCGCAACATCACCAACAACGCCAAACCGATCGTCAAGCCAGCCGACTTGCAGGGTCTGAAACTGCGCACCCCGAAAAGCACCTGGCGCGTGAAGATGTTCCAGGCCTACGGCGCCAACCCATCACCGATGGCCTTGTCCGAAGTGTTCGTGGCGCTGCAAACCGGGGTGATGGACGGGCAAGAGAACCCGCTGACGCAGATCTATTCCAGCAAGTTTCAAGAGGTGCAGAAGTACCTGTCGATGACCGGCCATGTCTACACCCCGGCCTATCTGGCTGCCGGTGCACGCAAGTTCAACGCGCTGCCGAAAGATGTGCAGGCGATCTTGCAGCAAGCGGCAAAAGACACCCAGGCCTATGTGTACGAACAAGCGGTCAAGCTCGACAACGACCTGCTGGAGAAGATCAAGGCCGCGGGTGTGAAGGTCAACGAAGCAGACAAGGACGCCTTCATCGCCGCCAGCAAGTCGGTCTACGACGAGTTCAGCAAAGAAGTGCCGGCGGGTGGCAAATTGGTCAGCACCGCGATCGATCTCGGCAAGGGCATGTGAAGCAACCGCCTACCTCCGCTGACCCCCGCTGATCTCGCAGCATGGCCGTTCATTCGAGTCGATTTGCACGCCTGTTCGACCGCGTTCTGACCGCGTTCGTGATGCTGCTGCTGGCCAGCCTGGCGGTGGTGATCCTGTATGCGGTGGCTTGCCGCAAGCTCGGTGTGTCGCTGGTCTGGTACGACGAGATCGCGAGTGTGATGCTGGCCTGGCTGACCTACTACGGCGCCGCGCTGGCAGCGCTGAAGCGCGCGCACATCGGCTTCCCGGGTCTGGTCAACAGCATGCCCCGGCAACTGCGCGTGGTGGCTGTTTTGTTCGGCGAGCTCTGCGTGATCGGCTTTTTCGCCTTGCTGGCATGGTTCGGTTTGCAGGTGCTGATCATCCTGCAGGGCGACACCTTGGTGAGCCTGCCCTGGGTGCCCACGCGCTTCACCCAATCGGTGATCCCGATCGGCGCGGTGCTGTTCATCGTGGCTCAGCTGTTGAGCTTGCCCGAAGTGCTGCGGCAGGCCCGCGGCGATGGCATCGTCGACCATGAACAACTGCCGGCCAGCGAACACGCCGAGTTGTTGGAGCCATCGGTCGGAGCCTTGCGATGACGGTGGGCTTGATGTTCCTGGGCCTGGTGGCGCTGATCCTGATCAACGTGCCGATCGCGATTTCGCTCGGCATCGTTGCGATGACCGCGATGGTGTGGTCGCAAGGCATGGATTCGCTGCTGAATGCGGCGCTGGTCATGTTCACTGGCGCCACGAGCTTCCCGCTGCTGGCGATCCCGCTGTTCATCCTGGCCGGCGCCATCATGAACACCTCCAGCCTGTCGCGGCGGCTGATCGCCTTCGCTTCGGCGCTGTTCGGATTCGTCAAGGGCGGTTTGGCGATGATCAACATCGGCACGAGCATGTTCTTCGCCGAGATATCGGGCTCTGCAGTGGCCGACGTGGCCGCGATGGGCTCGATCCTGATCCCGGCGATGAAGAAGAAGGGCTACCCGAAGGAGTTTGCAGCCGCCATCACCTCGTCATCGGCCACGTTGGCAGTGATCATCCCGCCATCGATCCCGATGATCTTGTACGCGGTGATGGCCGATGCCTCGGTGGTGCAGATTTTCGTGGCCGGCATCGTTCCCGGCATCCTGGGCGGTGGCGGCATGATGGCGCTGGCCTGGTGGTATGCGCGCCGCTACAACTACCCGGTCGAAGAGGTTTTCGAATGGGCCAAGGTGCGCCGCACCTTCAAGGAAGCGGCCTGGGCCTTCACGCTGCCATTGATCATTCTGGGCGGCATCTTCGGTGGTGTGGTCACCGCCACCGAAGGCGCGGCGCTGGCGGTGCTGGCGGCCCTGTTCATCGGCGGTGTGGTCTACCGTGAACTGAATTTCAAGCACCTTTACACCGCCATGATCGAAGGCGGCATCCAGACTGCGATCGTGATGCTGCTGGTTGCAGCTTCGGCTTTGCTGGGCGTGTACTTGACCGAGCAACAGATGCCGCAGCAACTGGCGCAATGGCTGTCGAGCGTGACCGACAACCGTTATGCGGTGCTCGGCATCCTGAATGTGTTCTTCCTGCTGATCGGCCTCTTCTTGCACAGTGCGGCCGCGATCATTCTGGTGGTGCCGATCGTGATGCCGCTGGTCAACGCGGTCGGTATCGACCCGGTGCACTTCGGCTTGATCGTGACGCTCAACCTGGGCATCGGACAGCAAACCCCGCCGGTGGCCAGTGTGCTGATGGCAGCGTGCTCGATTGCGAAGGCCGATATGTGGAAGGTCACGCGCGTCAACCTGCCTTTCATCGGCGTGTTGGTGGCGGTGCTGATCCTGGTGACTTATGTGCCAGCGGTGCCGATGTTCCTGGTCGATGTCTTCTATCGGTGATGTCGTGCGCTGTCGTGCGGCGCGGGCACTGCAAGAACACCAAGGCGGCGCACGCTCTTTCCCTGCACGCCAGCGCCGCTGCGCTCGTCGACACGCAGCCCGCGGCCACACTTTCGCATGCCACCGCCGCCGCTGGCAAAGCCGCGTCCGGGCAGGCCGCAGCGTGCATAAAGCCCTGGCGCCGAGCACCGGAGGTTTCGTGGCCCGCGCGCGCAGCGCGCATCGAGAACTGACTCGTTGCGGGTGTCTCAGCGTAGAGAGCC
>JBBSPW010000090.1:0-13642 GCA_038258365.1 Burkholderiales bacterium
CAAAGCCGTGTGCGGGCAGCGCGCGTAGGCCGGCCCGGACGCGGCGTTTGTGACAACAAACCGCGACAGCCAGAACACCCCCAAAAGCGGCGATCGCCATGCGCGCCAGGAGCGAACGCTACCGGCGGGCGAGAAAGTTCAGCACCGGCGCCAACGACACGGCAGGTGCTTCCTCCTGCAACACATGCCCAACGCGCGGCAGCGTCACCACCGCAGCACCTGAGATCTCCCGCTGGTAGTCCGCCGCATTGGCAACAGGAATCATCTGGTCCTGCCGCCCCCACACCAGCAGCGTCGGCGCCGTGATGCGCTCCAACAGGGGCACCGGGTCGGTTTGGCGAAGTTGACGCAAGCGATCGATCAGCGCACCTCGCACCCCAGGGGCCCGCAGCAGGTCGTGGTAACGGGTCAGGCGTTCTTCGGTCAGTGCAGTCGCCGGATCGGCGTATGCCGCCTCGAAAGCCTTGGCAAGCAGCGCCCGCGGCAGCACATAGCGAACCACGCCGGCATACCAGGGCACATCGAAGCCCCCGTTGGCGTTGCCTTCCAGGCCCGGGGTGGGAAAGCCGTCTGGCGCCAGCAGCACCAGGCGTGCCACGCGCTCCGGATGCCTGGCGGCGGTGATCCAAGCCAGTCGACCTCCCATCGAATGACCGATGAGGGTGGCGCGCTGCAACCCAAGCTGGTCCATCAACGCCAGCAGCACCTGCATCGCGCGCTCGTCGCTGTAGTCGCCGGTGGGGTCGGCGCCGGTCAGCCCGGCACCCGGCTGGTCGTAGCGGATCACACGGTGCTGCTGCGAGAGAGAGGCCGACCAATCGTCCCAGGTGTGCAGATCGGATGCGAAACCGTGCAGCAGGATCAGCGGCGGCGCAGCAGCGGCAGCAGCGCTGGCTGAGGATGGCCCGGTATCCCGCACATGCAGACGCAAACCTGCCACTTCCACAAAGCGGCTGGGCGGTGCCGCGTAGGTCGCTTCCAGTACACCCCGGTCCAGGTCGGGTGTCCAGGCCCAAGCCCCGCCCAGCAACGCCAGCACCAGCAGCACGATTGTCATCTTCATCGGTTCCAGGATCAGGGTAAACCGCAAGCACCGCGGCGCCAGCACCCCGTTAACTTAAACGACTTCCGTCTTTCAACGACTTCCATCTTCCGGAGAGATTGCCTTGATCCAACGTCGAACCTTTGTCCAAGGTGCTGCTGCCGCCGCGCTGGGCGTGCCTCATCTGGCCGGGCTGGCCCAGCAAAGCGTCACCCTCAAGTTCCATACCTTCATGGCGCCGATGTCGAATGTGTGGCTGCTGATGCACAAGCCGTGGATGGAAAAGGTCGAGAAGGAATCGGGTGGCCGCATCAAGTTCGAGGGCTATCCGGCAATGCAGCTGGGTGGTGGCCCCGCGCAGTTGTACGACCAGGCGCGAGACGGCGTGGTCGATGTCGTCTGGACCCTGCCGGGCACCACCGCGGGTCGTTTCCCTCGCATCGAGGTCTTCGAGCTGCCCTTCATCATGAACAACGCCGAAGCCACCTCCAAAGCGTATTGGGAGTACTTCCAGACCCAGTGCCCCGACGAGTTCAAGGAAACCCAGGTGCTGGCGCTGCAGGTGCACGGCCCCGGGGTCATCCACTCGGCCACCAAGCTCGTCAAGACCCCGGCCGATCTGCGCGGCATGAAAGTGCGTGGCCCCACGCGCCAGGTCACCAAGCTGCTGGGAACGCTGGGTGCGACGCCGGTGGGCATGCCGCTGCCGGGCATTCCCGATGCGCTCAGCAAGGGCACCATCGACGCTTGCGTGATCCCGTGGGAGGTGGTGCCTTCGGTCAAGGTGCAGGAGCTGACCAAGTTCCACACCGAGTTCGACAACAGCGGCCCGGCGCTCTACACCAGCGCGTTCGTGATGGCGATGAACAAGCCGAAGTACGAGTCGCTGGCGCCGGATCTGAAGAAGGTGATCGACAACAACTCCGGGCTTGCGACCTCTGGCTGGCTCGGCAAGACACAGCAGGGCAACGACCCGATCGGTCGCAAGGCAGCAGTCGACCACGGGAACACGATCTACCAGGTGACCGCAGCCGAACGCGAGCAGTTCGTCAAGCGTTCTTCCGAAATCGACGAAGAATGGGTGGCCGACATGGACAAGCGCGGTTTCAAAGGCAAGGAGCTGCTGGCCTCTGCGAAGAGCCTGATTGCGAAGTACGGCAAGAGCTGATCGGCGTTCTCGCCGACTCGATCTCTAGATCGGCTCGGTGCGAAGCAGCAACCACGCCAGTGCGGGGCCGCCGACCTTCGGCGCGAGCCGCTCGCGCACGGTGGCGTGGTAGCCGTTGAGCCAATCGATCTCGTCCTGGCGCATCAGCTTCAGGTCGATGCAACGGGTGTCGATCGGGCACAGGGTCAGCGTCTCGAACTCCAGGAATTCGCCGAAATCGTCCGCATCGTCGACCCTTGACGACGGCACGTTCAACACCAGGTTCTCGATTCGCACGCCCCAGCGGCCGGCGCGGTACACACCGGGCTCGATCGAGGTGATCATGCCCGGCTCCATCGCCATCTGCGCTTCGGGAATCGCCTTGCTGATCGACTGCGGACCTTCGTGCACATTCAGGAAGTAGCCCACGCCATGGCCGGTGCCATGGCCGAAGTCGATGCCCTCGGCCCACAGCGGCGCGCGTGCCAGCGCGTCCAGCATCGGGCTCAGCGTGCCGCGCGGAAAGCGTGCCCTCGACAGCTGCATCGTGCCTTTCAGCACCAGTGTGTAGTCACGCTTCATGGCCGCGCTGATGCGGCCGATCGGCCACACCCGGGTGATGTCGGTGGTGCCCCCCAGGTACTGGCCGCCGCTGTCGATCAGCAGCAGCGAGCCTTCGCCGTCTTTGGCGACGATCGCGGCATGGGATTCGACGCTGGCGCGGTAATGCGGCATCGCACCATTGGCCGCAAAGCCGGCGATCACCGGAAAGCTCAAGCCGACGAAGCCTTTGCGGCGCGCGCGTGCGGCGCTGAGCTTCTCGTCCACCGTCACTTCGGTCCAGGCATCGCCGCGCGCCAACGATGCTTCGAAATCGGCATAGAACTCGCACATCGCGGCGCCGTCTTCGGCCATCGCTTCGCGCACGAAGTCGGCTTCGACACCGGACTTGCGGCTTTTCAGCAGCGTGCTGGGGTTGATGGCTTCGACCACCGTGCAACCCGCAGCCACGGCCGCACGCAAACCATGGGTGATGCGTTTGGGGTCGACCAGCAACGTGCCGTTGGCGGGCAGTGAAGTCAAGGCATCTGCCGCGTCGGCATAGGGCGCCAAGCGCAGCCCGTCGTCGGCAAGTTCCTTCTTCAACACTGCATCGATCTTGCCGGCACCGATGAACAAGGTGCCCCCCGTCTGGTCCAACAGCAGGTGCGCCAGGAACACCGGGTTGTAGGCCACATCGCTGCCGCGCAGGTTGGTGATCCAGGCCAGGTCGTCGACGGTCGAGACGAAGTGGTGGCTGGCGCCTTTGGCCGCCATCGCCTGCCGCAGCAGGGCGAGTTTGGCGCTGCGCGCTTGGGTGGCATGCGGCTCGGCGTGGACATAGACCGGTTGCTGCGGCAGACCGGGGCGGTCGGGCCAGATCGCGTCGAGCGGGTCGGCGTCGGTGCGCAGGTTGATGCCCGCAGCGTCCAGTGCGGTCTTCAACGCGGTGGCGGCAGCCAGGGCCAGTACCTGGCCGTCGACCGCCACGGTGCTGCCGCGCGGCAGCTGTGTCGCGAGCCAGCCGATGTGCGCGGGCGAGCCACCGTTGGCGATCTTCTCCAGATCGATGCCGCTGCCGGCCAATTCGGCATGGGCCTGCTCCCAATACCGGCTGTCGGCAAACAGCAGCGCTTGTTCGGCCGTCACCACCAGAGTGCCCATCGACCCCGTGAAGCCCGACAACCACTGCCGGCCCTGCCAGCGCTCGGGCAGGTACTCGCTCAGATGCGGGTCGGCCGATGGCACCAGCAGAGCATCGACTCCGCTGCGCTGCATCGCCTGCCGAAGCTGTTCGATGCGCAGACGGAATGGGGAAGTGCGGGTGTCCATGGGCAGCGCCTGAGGTTGCGGATCGGCGTCCCGATCACGGGGCTTCGATTCTAGGCAACGCATCCGAGCCGCGCGTGCATCTGGCCGGCCGCCCTGTTAGCCTTGTCAGACGCGCTGCTCGCGGCTCCCCGCAAAGCACAGCCCGATGATCCGGAGACCCCCATGCCCGCTCTTCTGCCCGATGTCGATCCCGACGGCCTGCTCGAATACTCGGTGGTCTACACCGACCGTGCGCTGAACCACATGTCCAAGCGCTTCGCTGGCGTGATGAAGGACATCTCGATCACCTTGAAAACGGTCTACGCGGCCGAAGCGGCGATCGTCGTGCCAGGCAGCGGCAGCTTCGGGATGGAAGCCGTGGCGCGCCAGTTCGCTACCGGCAAGCCGGTGCTGGTGGTGCGCAACGGTTGGTTCAGCTACCGCTGGACGCAGATATTCGAGATGGGTTCAATTCCGTCGAAGCAAACCGTGCTGAAAGCACGGATGTCGTCGCAGCAGCCCAAGGCGCCTTTTGCGCCCGCGCCGCTCGACCAGATCGTCGAGACCATTCGCAGCGAACAGCCTGCGGTGGTGTTTGCGCCGCATGTGGAAACATCGGCCGGCCTGATCTTGCCCGACGACCACCTGCAGGCGATCGCCTCTGCTGTGCACGAACACGGCGGCGTCTTCGTGCTGGACTGCGTCGCATCCGGCGCCACCTGGGTCGACATGAAGGCCACTGGGGTCGATGTGATCGTCAGCGCTCCGCAGAAAGGCTGGAGCAGCACACCCTGCGCCGGTCTGGTGATGCTGTCGGCACATGCCAGGACGGTGATGCAAGAGACCACCAGCAGCAGCTTTTCGCTGGACCTTCGCAAATGGCTGGCGATGATGGAAGCGCATGAAAAGGGCGCGATGGCCTATCACGCCACCTATCCCACCGACGGTCTGGTGATGCTGCGCGACGCGATGAAGGAAACCGAGGCGATGGGCTTTGCAGCAGCCAAAGCCGCGCAGTCCGAGCTCGGTCAGCGGGTGCGCACGTTGCTGGAGGCCAAAGGCATCACCAGCGTGGCAGCGGCAGGCTTTCAGGCACCGAGCGTGGTGGTCAGCTACACCGACCATCCAGCGTGGGCCAACACCACGGCGTTTGCCGAACAGGGTATTCAGGTGGCAGCGGGGGTGCCGCTGGCCTGCGACGAACCCGACACCTACCGCGCTTTTCGCGTCGGACTGTTCGGGCTCGACAAGCTCAAGCACATCGACCGAACGGTGCAGAGCTTCGAGTCGGTTCTTGCGCGCCTGCTGTAGGCAGACTCCCTGCTGGCGAAGCCTCAGCGAGAGTCTGCCCGGGGTCAGCGCAACCCGAGATAGCCAAGGATGAACAAAACGATCACAACGAGGCCGACAATCCATATCAGGCGGTTCATGGCAGTTTCCTTTTTGGGGGGGGCTCGGGTCTTCTTGACACCGCGGGTCGCAGCATAGTGGACTGACATGCGCCACTGCGTAGGCCGACATCCCGTGTCGCTTGCGTCCCTGCGGCATCGGTTGCGCGCGGGGCTTGCCGCCCGAATTGCCCGCTCAGGCTTGCAGGCAGACTTCCGGCGCGGTCTCGACGACCGATGCCGGCAGGGGCGGGGACCGATGGGTCGGCCGCTGCCAGCCGATGCTCATAGTGCAAGCCGCAGGCGAGCGGCCATCGAGCAGGTCCAGCAGTGCCGATCCGCCAACCACTTCGTCTTCGAGCAACACCCGCGACAGCGCATCGAGACGCGTGCGGTGTTGCACCAGCACCTGCAGTGCACGCGATTGCGCCTGGTCCAGCAGAGCGCGCGCTTCGGTCAGCAGCGCCGACTGCACATCCGGCCCCAGCAGGTCGCGCGGCACCCCCGCCACGCTCAAGAGACCGAAGCACTTAGAGAAGCCGAGCGCACCGACCATCTCGATGGCCAGTTCCGATGCGCGCTTCAGATCGTCCGATGCGCCACTGGATACGCTGCCCAGCACCAGCAGCTCGGCTTCGCGGCCGCCCAGCATCATCGCCAGCCGGTTGCCGAGTTCGCCTTGTACGTAAAGCGGGTCTTCGGTGTCGCGGCTGATGTAGGTGACCCCCAGGGCCTTGCCTCTGGGCTCGATGCTGACGCGTTCGACCGCGCCCACCCGCAGGCCATGTGCCACCAGGGCGTGGCCGGCTTCGTGCACCGCCAGCCGCCGCCGCGTGTCGTCGGCCAGCGGCGCCTGGCCGGTGCGCAGCGCGCCGCCGAGTTGCTGCGACTCGACTGCGCGCAACAGGTGTTCGGCGTCGACGCTGTCGGCACCCCCTTCGGCCGCAGCCGATGCGGCCTGGTTGACGACATTGGCGATGTCGGCGGGGGTCATGCCGGCCGACATGCGTGCCAGTGCAAGGGTGTCGGCGCCGCCGTCGTGCCGGATGCGGCCGATGCAGTGCGCATACAGCCGCTGCCGCTCGGGCAGGGTGGGTGGGCCGAGACGCACCACCAGGTCGAAACGGCCCGGGCGCCGCAGCGCGTCGTCGATCTGGCTTTCGTGGTTGGTGGCGGCCACCACCACCACGTTGTCCAGCGCTTCGAAACCGTCCATCTCGACCAGCACGCGGTTGATGATGCGGTTCAGCTCCGACTCGGCGCCGCTGCTGCCGCCACCACCCCCAGCGCCGGCGGCCGTGCCGCCGCCCGCCCCGCCGCTTGACGCTGCACCGCCCGAGCGCCTGCCGATGCCGTCGATCTCGTCGATGAAAAGCACACAAGGCGCATGTTTGCGCGCCAGCTTGAACAGCTCGCGCACCTTCGCCACCCCGGCGCCATAGAACATGGATGTGAAGTAGGAGCCGTCCACCGCGATGAAGCTGGCCTGGCTTTCACCGGCCAGGGCCTTGGCGAGCAGGGTCTTCCCAGTGCCGGGTGGCCCTACCAGCAGCACCCCGCGGGGTGCTGCGGCACCCAGCCGCGCGTAGCGGCTCGGATCGTGCATGAAGGCCTTGACCCGCTGCAGCGCGGCCTTGGCCTCATCAGCGCCGATCACCGCGTCGAAACGGGCTTGCGGGCGCTGCGCAAGCCGGGCTGCGGCACCGCCGAGTCCGGTTTGCTGTCGCAGCGCGGCAAACATCAGCGTGCCGGCTGCCAGCAACACCACCAGCGGCAGCAGCAGCTTGTCGATGGCGTCGATGGCGCGCCGGCTGGCCGGTCGCGGGTCGATGTCGATGGCGGTCAATGCGAAGCCGCTTGCGGCGCTGCGCCGATCCAGCTGGTCGAGCACGGTGCCGGTGCAGGACCCCTCGCTGCAGCCGGGCACCCGCATGCTGTGTCTGGAGCCGTCGCCAAGCGTGTAAAGCACCAGCCCGCGCGGAGCGGCGGCCAGCCCCACTGCGGCCAGACGCCCGTCGTCCAACGCCTGCCGAAAATGCGCCAACCCATGTTCGTTCACCAGCCACTCCTGCGGCGACTGCTCGAATGCCAGTGCGTCGGCGTTCTTGCGGTCTCGGCTGTCCTGGTTCGACTGGTCCAGCAGCCAGCTGAACCCTGCAGCCAGTGCTGCGATCAGCAACAGCGCCGCCAGCAAACCGACATGGCTACCGAGGTGGCTTCGAGCGCGGCGCAGGGCCAGGAGGCAGGGCTTCAGGCTTGACTTCATGACGGGGTCGGTCGGATCGGGTCTGCATCGATTGTGGAAGGTGCCGCCGCTGCTTCAGCACTGGAGAACCGGCATGAAAGCAGCGGTCTTCGACTCGGGAGGGGATCACTGGACCGGTCGACCCACGGGCGGTGGGGCTTTGTGAGGCTCGATTTAAGTTCAGGCGCTTGGCTGCCGATGACGAGCAAAGGGTGACCGGTTGCCGTTGCCTTCAGCTGGGGCGTGACATGAAACGAATCGGGATGATTTCCAGGCGGGCGGTCGTGGTGGCTGTCGTGTTCGCGGGAAGTGCCGCCTGGACGGCCCACGCGGCCGACCCAGCACCCGCATCGGTGGGCATTGTCAAAAGCGTGAGCGGGACGGTCATGATCGTGCGCGGCAGCGACCCTCTTCGTGCCACCGATGGCGCGCCGCTGTTCGTGGCCGACCGCATCGATTCGGCCCCGGGTGCAACAGCCGGAATCGTCTTCAAGGACGGCACCCTGCTGACGGTCGGCCCGGCAACCCGCATCCAGGTGCGTGACTATGTCTTCGAGCCCGCAGCGTCGCGCTATGCCTTCGGGGTCTACCTCGAGCAGGGCAGCGCCATCTATGCCTCCGGCAGGATCGGCAAGCTCGCGCCAGAGACCGTGCGTCTGGAATCGCCGACCGCCACCGTGGGCGTGCGCGGCACCCGCTTCATCATCCAGGCCGACTGACGATGGCATGCGCCCCCAGAGCCGGTCCGGCGGTGGCGCTGATCGTCGCCGTGGCAGCGATGCAAAGCGGCTGCGCCAACCGCCCTGCGCCACCGCTGCCGGCGGGCACCACCGTCACGCTGCTACCGGACGCTGACGGCCGGGTCGGCGTCGTCATGCTCACCGCTGGCGGTGCGACCCAAACGCTGGATGCTGCCTACAGCAGCGCAACCGTCGCGCAACCGGGTGCGTTGCCTTCGGCCTCGCACCCCGGAAGTGCCGACGCCGTGCAGGCGGCGCATGCGGCGCTGCTGCAAGCCGAGCCATCCGCGCCGCGCAACTTCACGCTCCATTTCCTGCTCGACCGGACGGTGCTCACCGACGCATCGAAGGCGCAGTTGGCCGACGTGCTGCGCACCGCACGCGAGCGCAAGCCCACCGAGATCACCGTTTACGGTCACGCCGACGGTTCGGGCTCCGATGCGCGCAACTTGAAGCTCTCTGCCGAACGCGCTCGCGTGGTGGTGGATCTGCTGCGGGCGCACGACCCCGGACTCGGGCCGGTAGAGCTGCAGTTCTTCGGCGACAAAGCGCCGCTGGTGCCCGCACCACCCGGGGCACCGGAGCCACGCAACCGGCGCGTCGAAATCCAGATCCTGTAAAGCCCCGATGAAGCAACTTGCGCCGACCGCCACGCTGGCCGCCGAACGCCGGCCCTTGCCCAGTGAACAGGGGTGGATCGCCGGCACTGCGGCAGCGCTGTCGCTGTTGATCGCCGGTTTGGGCTGTCTCGGTGTGGCCCCGTTTCCGGCGCTGGAAGATTGGCTGCTGGACCGGGCGTTGATCCAGGCCATGCCGAATGCCGGCTCACGGGGTGTGCAGCGCACGGTGGTGATCGACATCGACGAGCTCAGTCTTGCCGCAGTGGGCCAGTGGCCATGGCCCCGGTACCGGGTTGCAGCGCTGATCGATCGCGTGGCGGCTGCCAAGCCGGCGGCGATCGGGCTCGACATCCTGTTTCCTGAAGCCGACCGAACGTCGCTTGCGAACATCCGGCAAACCTTCAAGAACGACTTCGGTGTCGAGATGCAATTCAGCGGGGTGCCGGCTGGGTTGCTGGACAACGACGGATTCCTCGCCGAAGTCATGGCCCGCACCGGCGTCGTCGGCGCGCACTACTACCATTTCGACCATGTCACGCGCGAAGCCGACGGGCGGCCCACGCCGGCTGCGGCCATCGGTCCGCGGATCGAGGGTGGCGACCTGTTGCCCGACCTGCCGGTGGCCAGCGGGTTGATGCTCAACGCAGCGGTCATAGCCGCCCAGACCCGCAGCAGCGGCTTCGTCAACAACCGCCTCGACCGCGACGGCCAGCTGCGTCGGTTGCCGATGCTGATCCGCCATGGCGAGTCGGTTGCACCCAGTTTGTCGCTGGCCACCGTGATGCGCGCGACGGGTGCGAGCACCGCCAGAATCGAGGTCGATGCGCAGAGCCGCTGGATCGGCTTCGGCGCCTACCGGGTGCCGGTCGACGCTCGGGGCTATGCGACGTTGCGCTTCGAAGGCGGCGCTGAGGCCCATGCTTCGATTTCGGCGCTGGACGTGCTGAACGGCCGATTCGATCCCGCTGACTTGCGCGGCCGCATCGTCTTCATCGGTTCGACCGCGGTGGGTGGCAACGACATTCATGCCACTGCGGTGGACGCGCGCTTCCCGGGGCTGAAGATTCAGTCGGTGGCCGCTGAAAACCTGCTGGGCGGCCGCTTCGTCGAGCAGCCTCGATGGGCCGGCGCAGTGGCCGTCGCGGCTTGCTTGCTGGTCGGCGCCGTTGTCGCTGCAGGGTTCATCTTCGGGCTCGGTGTCGCCGGGCTCTCGGCAGGCACGGCGGGGCTCGCGCTGGCGCTGGTTTGGAGTGGCTACGGTCTATTTGCGACGACCGGCATGTGGCTTCCGTTGGGCACCCCACTGGTGCTGCTGCCGTGTCTGGTGGCGGTATGTTTCGCGATCCGCTCGACAACCGAGCGGCGGCGTGCGGCCCGCTTCCTGAAGCATCTGGAGAACGCGCGCCAGGTGACGATGGAGTCGATGGCGGCGGTGGCCGAAACGCGCGATCCCGAAACCGGAGCGCACATCAAGCGCACACAGCACTATGTTCGGGCGGTGGCCCTGGAACTGCGCCGCAGCGGCCACCATCCGCAGACGTTGAGCACCGACTACATCGAGTTGCTGTTTCTCTCGGCACCGCTGCACGACATCGGCAAGGTCGGCATCCCGGACCACATCCTGCTCAAGCCCGGCAAATTGACCGACGACGAGATGTTTCTGATGAAAACCCATGCCGGGCTCGGAGGGCGCATCGTCTCCAGCACCGCCGGGCACATCGCCGGCGACAACTTCCTGGTGGTGGCAGGCGAAATCGCTTCCACGCACCACGAGAAATGGGATGGCAGCGGATACCCGCTGGGTCTGCGCGGTGAGGCCATTCCACTGGCCGGCCGCATCATGGCGGTGGCCGATGTCTACGACGCGCTCATCAGCCGGCGCTGCTACAAAGAGCCCTTCCCCCATCTGGTGGCGCTGCCGATGATGCGTGCCATGCGCGGCACCACCTTCGATCCGATGGTGCTGGATGCGTTCATGCGCATCGAGCCCGAGATTCTCGCTATCGCTGCCCGCTATCGCGACGAAAGCGAATCTTCTCCGCGCAGAGAAGATTCAGGTCACCGTGTTGCGGTGCAGGAAAGCGGGCTGGCGCCACTCGCCGCTGTCGATCACCTGGCGCAGGTGTTCGGCAGCGTCCCACGCGTCGACATGGCGAAGCGTCAGCGGCGTGAAGCCGAAACGCAGGATGTCGATGGCGCCGATTGAACCCGGGGGCTGGTTCGGGTCGCCCGCGCGGAAGTCGCCCACCACCCCGCGCGCGATCAGCGCCTGCACCACGGGCCAGGCCAGGGCTTCCTGGCCCGCGATCGGTGTCAGACACACCTGGCTGCCGCGTTCGGAGTCGGCAGCCGGTGACACCACCTGCAGCAACGGGCAGTCGGCGGACACCTTGTCGGCGAACAGGCGCGTCAACACCAGCGACTTCTTGCGCAGCGCTGCCATGCCGCCATGCGCCTCGGCCGCCAGCACGGTGTCGACCCCGCAAGCCAAAGCCACCATCGACAGCACCGGCGGCGTTCCACACAGAAAGCGAGCCATGCCGCTGGCGGGCTCGAACCCGGGGCTGAAGTCGAACGGCGCCGCATGGCCCATCCAGCCGGCCAGCGGTTGCCGCAGCTTCGGCAAGTGGCGGGGATGCGCCCAGACGAAGGCCGGCGCCCCGGGTCCGCCGTTCAGGTATTTGTAGCCGCAACCGATCGCGAAGTCGGCGCCGTCCTCGTGCAGATCCACCGGCAGTGCGCCGACGCTGTGCGCCAGGTCCCACACGGTCAGCGCCCCGGCGGCATGCGCGGCAGCCGACAGCGCCGCCATGTCGTGCAATTGGCCGCTGCGGTAGTTCACATGGGTCAGCATCAGCACCGCCACATCGGTGCCGTTCCCTTGCTGTGAGAGGCGATTGCGCAAGTCGGCTGGGTCGACACGCTGCAATTCGAAGCCGCGTTCGGCCGCCAGGCTTTGCGCGATGTAAAGGTCGGTGGGGAAGTTGCCCGCCTCGGTGAGGATCACCCGGCGACCCTCGCCGCTTGCTGGCTCCCTCAGCTGAACCAGTGACAGCGCCGCACTCAGCACCTTGTACAAGTTGACGCTGGTGGAATCGGCAACCACCAGTTCACCCGGGCCGGCACCCAACAGCTTGCCGATGCGGTCACCGATGCGTTGCGGCAGATCGATCCAGCCGGCACCGCTCCACGCGCCGATCAGCTGCTGCCCCCATTCCTGCTGGACCGCTTCTGCCACTCGGCGCGCAGTGGCGCGCGGCAGCGGCCCCAGCGAATTGCCGTCGAGGTAGATCAGGCCCGCAGGCAAGTCGAACTGATCGCGCAAAGCAGCCAGCGGGTCGGCGGTGTCCAGGGCTTGGGCGTCGTTGCGGGTCATGGGGAGTTGGGCGGGCATTGGATTGGATTGCACTGCAAACGCTTTCGGTTAGGCTTCTGGAGTCTGACAGCCGCTTGGAGGGGTGCGCATGAAACCGGTCTCTGAACTGTTGAAGAAGCGCGACGGCACGCTGTGGCATGTACGCCCCGAGGACACCGTCTACGGTGCGCTCGAACTGCTGGCGCAATACGAAGCCGGTGCGTTGATGGTGATGGACGGCGGACGCTTGGTCGGTGTGTTCTCTGAGCGCGACTACACCCGCAAGGTGGCGCTGCAGGGCCGCAACTCGAAGGAGACCCGCGTGGCCGAGATCATGACGGCTCGGGTATTGACGGTGGCCCCGAGCACCGGCACTCGCGACTGCATGGCCTTGATGAGCAGCAAGAAGATCCGCCATCTCCCGGTGGTGGAAGGAGGCACCGTGATGGGCATGATCTCGATTCGCGACATCCTCGACGACATCATCGCCGACCACGAAGCCACCATCGCCCAGCTGGAGAACTACATCCAGTCCTGATCCCGTAACCCTGTGCCCGGCGCCGCCCTGCATGTACCGCTGACCCTGCTTTGTTGCGACGCCTTTCATCCATCCTCATGAGCGCACCCGACCTGGCCAGCGGCGGCGCCGGCATGGCCCATGAGGAAGTTGGGCAGACGGCAGCCTGGCGTGCACGCCCCGATCCCGCCACCGCCGGAGCGGTCGCAGCCGACTCGCCATCCGCCGACGCCAGCATCGACATCGACACCGCGCTGCGGCGCGAGATGTTGCGCTTGGCGGTGCGCAATTCCGGTCGCAGCGTGCCGTTGCTGGTGGGGGCGATCGTGTTCACGGCCTGGCTGGGCTGGAACTCCGGCGCCGTCGCTGTGGCGCTGTCGACCTTGGCGATCGGCAGCAGCGTGTGTGTGTGGCGCTTGTTGCTGGCGCGGCGATTCTCGAAGTCGGTGCCGCATGGTCGGCGCGAGATCGACGGCGTGGTGCGCCAGCTGGAAGGCAATGCGGTGCTGGTCGGGGTGATGTGGGTGGTGGCGACGTCGCTCATCTACCCCCTGCTCGTCGGCACCCATGCCACGGTCTATGTGGTGGTGGTGTGCGGGTCGGTGGCCACCTCGGCTTTCTTCCTCTCGCTGGCCGGGCGCGGCTACCGCGTGCTGCTGCTGATGCAGCTGGGCTCGCTGGTGGCGGTGTCCTTGCTGTCGACGCCGGCAAGGTCGGTGCCGCTGGCGGTGCTGGCG
>JBBSPW010000091.1:0-12934 GCA_038258365.1 Burkholderiales bacterium
ACTGATCGGCGACAGCGGCGGCACATACCAGACCATCGGCAGCGTGCGGTATTCCGGGTGCAGCGGCAGCGCCACCTTCCATTGCACCGCCATCTTGTAGACCGGGCTCTTGCGTGCCGCCTCCATCCATTTGTCCGGAATGCCGTCTTGTGCCGCTTGCGCGATCACCTTCGGGTCGAAGGGGTCCATGAAGATATCGAGCTGCGCTTGGTACAGGTCGCGGTCGTGTTCGACGCTGGCGGCGGCTTCGATGCGGTCGGCGTCGTACAGCAGCACCCCCAGATAGCGGATGCGGCCGACGCAGGTTTCGCTGCACACCGTGGGTTCACCGGCTTCGATGCGCGGGTAGCAGAAGGTGCACTTCTCGGCCTTGCCGCTCTTCCAGTTGTAGTAGATCTTCTTGTAGGGGCAGCCGCTCACGCACATGCGCCAGCCGCGGCACTTGTCCTGGTCGATCAGCACGATGCCGTCTTCTTCGCGCTTGTAGATGCTGCCCGAGGGACAGCTGGCCACGCACGCCGGGTTCAGGCAGTGCTCGCACAGACGCGGCAAATACATCATGAAGGTGTTCTCGAACTGGCCGAGCATGTCCTTTTGCGCCTGCTCGAAGCTGTTGAGGTTGGTGTCCTTGCTGCGCTTTGCGAACTCACCGCCCAGAATCTCTTCCCAGTTCGGACCCCAGACGATCTTGTCCATCTGCTTGCCGGTGATCAGGCTGCGTGGGCGCGCGGTCGGCGTGGCCCTCATCTCGGGTGCCGATTGCAGATGCTGGTAGTCGAATGTGAAGGGCTCGTAGTAGTCGTCGATCTCGGGCAGGTTCGGGTTGGCGAAGATGCGCATCAGCAGCTTCCACTTGGCGCCCTGGCGCAGTTCGGTCACGCCATTGGCCTTGCGGATCCAGCCGCCGTTCCACTTGTCCTGGTTTTCCCACTCCTTCGGGTAACCGATGCCGGGCTTGGTTTCGACGTTGTTGAACCAGGCGTACTCCACGCCGGGGCGGCTGGTCCAGACGTTCTTGCAAGTGACCGAACAGGTGTGGCAACCGATGCACTTGTCCAGGTTCAGCACCATGCCGATTTGAGCGCGGATCTTCATGCGGCCTCCTGCCGGGCCGTCCCGAGGGAGACACGCCCTCCTCGAAAGGGCAGCGAACGAATGTGAGCGTGGGTGGTCATGCGACTTCTCCTTCGGCCTGAACCTTCGGGATCAGCTCATCCGCGACGGGGGTGTCGAGCCAGTCGACCTTGTTCATCTTGCGCACGACCACGAACTCGTCGCGGTTGGTGCCGACCGTTCCGTAGTAGTTGAAGCCGTAGCTGAACTGGGCATAGCCGCCGATCATGTGGGTCGGCTTGAGCACGATGCGGGTCACCGAGTTGTGGATGCCGCCGCGTGCGCCCGTGATCTCGGAGCCCGGTGTGTTGATGATCTTTTCCTGTGCGTGGTACATCATCACCATGCCCGGCTTGACACGCTGGCTGACCACCGCGCGGGCAGCGATCGCACCGTTCAGGTTGAACAACTCGATCCAGTCGTTGTCCTCGACACCGATCAATTTCGCATCGTCTTCACTGAGCCAGACACACGGCCCGCCCCGGCTCAATGTCAGCATCAGCAGGTTGTCGGTGTAGGTGCTGTGGATGCCCCACTTCTGGTGCGGCGTGATGAAGTTGAGCGCGATCTCCTTGTTGCCGTTGGGCTTGACGCCGTGGATCCCGGATGTCGCCTTCAGGTCCACCGGTGGCCGGTAGCTGGTGAAGCCCTCGCCGAACGCAATCATCCACGGGTGGTCCATGTAGAACTGCTGGCGCCCGCTGAGCGTGCGCCAGGGGATCATCTCGTGCACGTTGGTGTAGCCCGCGTTGTACGAAACGGTTTCGCTTTCGATGCCGCTCCAGGTGGGGCTGCTGATGATCTTGCGCGGCTGCGCCTGGATGTCGCGAAAGCGGATCTTCTCGTCTTCGCGGTGGACCGCCAGGTGCGTGTGGTCGCGACCGGTTTGCTTGCCGAGGGCCTGCCAGGCCTTGACCGCGACATGGCCGTTGGTCTCCGGCGCCAGCTGCAGGATCACTTCGCAGGCATCGATGTCGGTTTCGATCTTCGGCATGCCGCAGGTCACGCCTTCAGCGGTCACCCAGCCGCTCAATTCGCCCAGTTGTTTGACTTCGGTCTGCGTGTTCCAGGCAATGCCCTTGCCGCCGTTGCCGACCTTGTTCATCAGCGGGCCGAGCGCTGTGAAACGCTTGTAGACGTTCGGGTAGTCGCGTTCGACCACCTGGATGTTCGGTGCTGTCTTGCCCGGGATCAGTTCGCACTCGCCGCGCTTCCAGTCCTTGACCTCGAAGGGCTGCGCCAACTCCGACGGGCTGTCGTGCATCAGCGGCATCAGCACCAGATCGCGTTCGACGCCGAGGTGGCCGACACAGACTTCGCTGAACTTCTGCGCGAAGCCCTTGTAGATGTCCCAGTCGCTGCGCGACTGCCAAGCCGGATCTACCGCGGTCGACAGTGGGTGGATGAACGGGTGCATGTCGCTGGTGTTGAGATCGTTCTTCTCGTACCAGGTGGCGGTGGGCAGCACGATGTCGCTGTAGAGGCAGGTGGTGCTCATGCGGAAGTCCAGCGTCACCAGCAGATCGAGCTTGCCTTCGGGGGCTTTGTCGTGCCAGACCACTTCGGTCGGCTTTGCCTCCTCGCTGCCGAGGTCTTTGCCCTGCACGCCGTTGCTGGTTCCCAGCAGATGCTTCAGGAAATACTCGTGACCTTTGCCTGAGGAACCGAGAATGTTCGAACGCCACACGAACATGTTGCGCGGCCAGTTGTCGGGGTGGTCGGGGTCGGTGCAACTCAGCTTGACCGTGCCGTCTTGCAGCCCCTTGACGACATGGTCCTTGGGATCGATGCCCGCAGCCACCGCGTCGCGCACCACCTGCAGCGGGTTGGTCTGCAATTGCGGCGCCGACGGCAGCCAGCCCATGCGTTCGGCGCGCACGTTGTAGTCGATCATGCTGCCGCCATAGATGGCCTTGTCGGCCAGTGGTGAGATCACTTCTTCCATGCCCAGCTTCTCGTAGCGCCACTGGTCGGTGTGCGCGTAGAAGAAGCTGGTGCTGTTCATCTGGCGCGGCGGGCGCACCCAGTCGAGTGCAAAGGCCAGCGGCAACCAGCCGGTTTGCGGGCGCAGCTTTTCCTGGCCCACGTAATGGGCCCAGCCACCGCCGCTCTTGCCGATGCAGCCGCACATCATCAGCATGTTGATGACGCCGCGGTAGTTCATGTCGCTGTGATACCAGTGGTTCATCGCCGCACCGATGATCACCATCGACTTGCCCTGCGTCTTGTGCGCGTTCTCGGCGAACTGCCGCGCCACGGTGATCAGCTGGGCGCGCGGCGTGCCGGTGATGCGCTCTTGCCAGGCAGGCGTGTACGGTGTGTCGTCGTCGAAGTCTTTTGCGGCCATCTCACCTGCAATTCCGCGTGCGACCCCGTAGTTCGCCACCTGCAGGTCGAAGACCGTGGCCACCAACGCCTCGCGCGGGTCGCCTGCCTTGCCCAGTGCAATGCGGCGCACCGGCACCGTGCGCACCAGCACATCCGTCTGCACGTTGTTCGGGAAGTTCTCGCTGACGATGCCGCCGAAGTACGGGAACCCGACCTTCGCCGTGTCGGCGCTCGGCTCGGCACCTTCCAGCACCGACAGCTGCAGTTTCACGGCGCTGCCATGGCGTGCTTCCTTGGCTTCGAGGTTCCACTGGCCCTCGTCCGCCCGCCCTTCCGGACCCCAGCGAAAGCCGATCGCACCCTGCGGCAACACCACCTTGCCGGTGTCGTCGAAGGCCACCGTTTTCCATTCCGGGTTGTTGGCCTGGCCGAGCTTGCCGTTGAAGTCCGATGCGCGCAGGTAGCGGTCGGGTACCGTGATGACCTCCCCGCCGGGCAAGGTGTGTTCCTTCAACATCACCAGCATCGGCATGTCGGTGTAGCGGCGCACATAGTCGTCGAAGTACGCGCTGCGTTCACCGGGTTTGCCATCGATGTCCGGAAAGTAGAACTCCTTCAGGATCACATGGCCCATGGCCATTGCCACCGCGGCGTCGGTGCCCTGCTTCGGGTTCATCCAGATGTCGGCCAGCTTGGCGACCTCGGAATAGTCGGGGGTCACCGCCACTGTCTTCGTGCCCTTGTAGCGAACCTCGGTGAAGAAATGGGCGTCGGGTGTGCGCGTCTGCGGCACGTTGGAACCCCAGGCGATGATGAAGCTGCTGTTGAACCAGTCGGCCGATTCCGGCACATCGGTTTGCTCGCCCCAAACCTGCGGGCTGCTCGGCGGCAGGTCGCAGTACCAGTCGTAGAAGCTCATGCACACCCCGCCGATCAGGCTCAGGTAGCGACTGCCCGCGGCATAGCTCACCATGCTCATGGCCGGGATCGGCGAGAAGCCGATGACCCGGTCGGGGCCGTGCGTTTTGATGGTGTAGACATTGGCTGCCGCGACGATCTCGTTGACCTCGTCCCATGTCGAACGCACGAAGCCACCGAGGCCGCGAATCTGCTGGTAGTCGCGCCGCTTCACGTCGTCTTCGACGATGCTGGCCCAGGCGTCGACCGGGTCGTGGGCCAGCCGTGCCTCGCGCCAGCTCTTCAGCAAGCGCCCCCGCACCATCGGGTACTTGACGCGGTTGGCGCTGTAGAGGTACCAGCTGTAGCTGGCACCGCGCGAGCAACCGCGCGGTTCGTGGTTGGGCATGTCCCAGCGCGTGCGCGGATAGTCAGTTTGCTGGGTTTCCCAGGTGACGATGCCGCCCTTGACATAGATCTTCCAGGAGCACGACCCGGTGCAGTTGACGCCGTGGGTGCTGCGCACGATCTTGTCGTGCGCCCAGCGGTTGCGGTAGGCGTCTTCCCAGGTGCGGTCTTCGCCGGTGGTGACGCCGTGGCCGCCGGCGAAGGTCTCGCGCGGGTTCGAAAAATAGTTCAGTCGGTCGAGGAAGTGGCTCATGCGGCGTCCTTCGGGAATGCAGGGGGTGAACGGCGGCTCAAGGGTTCTTCACGGGTTCGCCACGTACGCTTGTTTGCGCAGGTAGAACCACCAATTCAAAAACAGGCACAGCCCGTAGAAAACGGCAAAGCCATACATCGCGGCTTGCGGGGTGCCGGCCTTGATCTGCTCGCCGATGACCACCGGCGCGACAAAGGCACCGTAAGCGGCAACCGCTGAAGTCCAGCCCAGCACCGGGCCGGCCTGCTGGCGGTCGAAGATCACGCCGATGGTTCTGAAGGTCGAGCCGTTGCCGATGCCGCTGGCGGCGAACAGCACGATGAACAGCGCCAGGAACGCATAGAAGTACTGCTCGGGCGTCGCCGAGTGGTAAGCCAGGCTCATCACATAGCCGACCGCCACCGCGGCCCCCACCATCACCGCGCAAACCCACTGGGTGACGATCGAACCCCCGACCTTGTCGGCGATCCACCCGCCCACCGGGCGGATCAACGCACCGACGAAGGGGCCGATCCAGGCAAAGGCCAGCACCGCTGGCGCATTCGGATTGGCCAGGGTGTGCTGCATCACACCGTTGGCATCGGCCACATGGCTGACGCCGAAGATGATCTTCATCGACAGCGGCAGCGCCATCGAGAAGCCGATGAACGAGCCGAAGGTGACGATGTACAGAATCGTCATCGCCCAGGTGTGCTTGTTGTTGAAGATCTGGAACTGCTTGGCCACGCCTTCCTTCATCGGGCCGAAGGCGGCGAGCTTCATCACCGTCAAGGCCATCGCGATGTCCAGCGGAATCGCCACCCACATGTTCAGCAGACCCAGCCCGGTCGGCGCCGGCAGGTACAGGTAGAGCATGAAGATCGCCGGCACGAACGCCAGCGTGTACAGGTAGGTGATCTTCGAGAACGCGACCACGGGCGAGCCGGTCTGCGGCGAGATCGTCTTCAGGTTGTTCATGCCGAACCAGCACAGGATCGACAGCGGCACCAGCGACAGCACCCAGGCGAAGCCGGCGTTCTGGATCCAGGTGCCGGTGCCGGCAGGAATCTTGCCGAAGATCCAGCCGCTGTCCTTGAGCAGGGTCTCGGGCTCACCCCCCAAGGTGCCGAAGATGCCCACCGTCATCACCAGCGGGATCACGATCTGCATCGTCGTCACGCCGAAGTTGCCGAGCCCCGCGTTCAGACCCAAGCCGGTGCCTTGCAATCGCTTCGGAAAGAAGCCGCTGATGTTCGACATCGACGAGGCGAAGTTGCCGCCACCGACCCCGCACCACAGCGCCATCAGTTGGAAGGCCCACAGCGGCCAGTCCTTGTGCTGCAGCACGATGCCGGTGCCGAGCGCTGGCGCGAGCAGCATCGCAGTCGTCAGGAAGATCGTGTTGCGGCCACCGGCCAGGCGGATCAGGAACGACGCAGGGATGCGCATCGTCGCGCCGGCAATGCCGGCAATGGCCGTCAGCGTGAACAACTCGGCCTGGGTGAACGGAAAGCCCAGGTTGAGCATCTGCACGGTGATGATTCCCCACATGCCCCACACCGCAAAGCCGCACAGCAGTGCCGGGATCGAAATCCACAGGTTGCGGTAGGCGATGCGCTTGCCGGTGCTTTCCCAGAAGGCTTCGTCTTCGGGTCGCCAATCAGCAATGTCTGCACGCCGCCCGCCGGTTACGGCGGTCGACCCTCCGAGAGGGTCGGGCCTTGCCTGGGGCGGCCCGGTGCGGCGGCCCGCCTGCGCGCCGCTCGAATGTGTCAAGGGTTCGACCGCCTTCTTGATGGTGTCCATTGTTTTCCCTGATGGTTTGCCGGTGTGCCGCGGCTCAGCCGGCCAGGCTGAAGGGCCGGGCGTTTGCGCCCATCACTTCGGCGTTGCGCACTTCGGTCCAGTACATCCAGATCAGCGACACCCAGACCACGCCGTACATCAACATGAAGGCGCTGGATCGGATGCCGGTGAAATCCATCAGCAGGCCGAACAGGATCGGCAATACGAAGCCGCCCATGCCACCGGCCAAGCCGACGATGCCGCTGACGGCGCCGATGTTGGTGGGGTACTCGTCGCTGATGTACTTGAAGACGCTGGCCTTGCCGAAGGCGAAGGCAATGCCCAGCGCGAACATCAGGAAGGTGAAGCCGTAGACGTTCAAGCCGATGTGGAAGGTCGTCGGGCCGGTCACCGTCATCACGGTGAAGTCGGTTTGCGGATAGCTCAGCAGGAACAGGCAGATCCAGCTGACCCACATCACCCACCAGGTGATGGCGTGGGCGCCGTATCTGTCCGACAGCCAGCCACCCACCGCACGCAGCACACCCCCTGGCAGCGAAAAGCAGGCCGCCAGCAGCGCGGCGGCGCGGATGTCCAGGCCGTACTCGCCGACGTAGTACTGCACCATCCACAAACTCAGCGCGACATAGCCGCCGAAGACGATGCTGTAGTACTGGCAGTACTTCAGCACCTTCGGGTCCTTCAGCAGCTCCAGCTGGTCGGAGAACTTGGTGTTGCTGGGCACCCGATGCGCCGGATCGCTGAAGGTGAAGAACCAGAACACGACCACCGTGCCGAGCATGATGGCCGCATACACATGCGGCACCATGGTCCAGCCGAAGGCCACCAGCAGCGCCGGCGCAATGAACTTGTTGAGTGCGGCACCGGCATTTCCGGCACCGAACACGCCCATCGCAAAACCCTGGCGTTGCTTCGGAAACCAGCGCGCCACATACGGAGTTCCGACCGAGAACGAGCCGCCAGCCAGGCCGACCACCAGCCCGATCACCAGAAAATGCCAGTACTGCGTGGCCACTGCCATGAACCAGATCGCCGGCACCGTTACCAGCATCAGCAGCGCAAAAACGATCCGCCCACCGTACTTGTCGGTCCAGATGCCCAGCGGCACGCGCGTCAGCGAGCCGCTCAGCACCGGCATGGCCATCAGCAAGCCGAACTGGGTGGCGTTCAGCCCAAGTGTTTTCTTCAGCGGGATGCCGATGACCGCGAACATCATCCACACCATGAAGCAGACCGTGAAGGCCAGCGTGCTGGCGAGCAGCACCGACAGCGCCTGGCTCTTCTTTGTCATGCTGCAGTCCGCTTCATTCCCATGCGCAGACTGTAGGAATTGCCGCTGTCCAGCGGCATCGGTCAGGTGGCGTGCCGACTCCAGGCAGAAGAACTAGCCCGCTGTGGTGGCCATCGTCCTGCAGAACTACCGCGGCAGGAGAACGAGGTGCACTTGATCCAGATCAATGCCGCATCACCGCCAAACCCGTGCCGGATCAGCGCAATCCGTGTTCGCTGGCAATCACGGCGGCCTGCACCCGCGAGCTGATGTCGAGCTTGCGCAGGATGTGCTGCACATGGATCTTGACCGTGGTTTCGGCAATGCCCAGCGAGCGGGCAATCTCCTTGTTGCCCTGGCCACCGGCAATGCCGAGCAGGATCTGCATCTCGCGCTGCGACAACACGTCCAGCTTGGACGCAGGCAGGCCAAGCGCTGCCGATGGCGGCGGCGGCAGTTGAGTGGCAGCCGCATCGCGGTAGGCTGCAACGAGCTTGCCGGTCATCTCCTCGGCAATCACGTGTTCGCCACGCATCACACTGCGGATGGCAGCCGAGAGCGCATCGCCTTCGACGGTCTTGAGCAGGTAACCACAGGCTCCGCGACGCAGCGCCGCCGAGAGGTCGCATCCATCCTCGCTGACCGTCAGCATCAACACCCGAACGCCTGGCGCGGCCTCGAGCAGCGCAGGCAGCGCATCGACCCCGTTGACACCGGGAAGGTGGTTGTCGAGCAGGATCAGATCGGGCTGCAGTTCCGCAGCCCGGCGTTGCGCCTGCGACGCATCACCGGCGTCACCGACGACCTCGAATTGCCGGTCGCGCTGCAGCAACGCTGTCAGACCGCGACGAAACAGCGTGTGGTCGTCCACCACCAGGATACGGATCCTGCCGGGTGAGGCGGTCATCGCGGTTCAGACAACGGATGGGCGGCCGTGTCTGCGACCCCGGGTGCACCCGGGGTGGCGGGCAATGTCAGCACCACCGAAGTGCCGCGCTTGTTCGAGGACATGAACTCGAACTCGGCACCGAGGCGCTCGGCGCGCTCGGCCATGATGCGCAGGCCCACGTGGGTTTCGTCGATGGCACCGGTGTCGGTCGAAAAACCGATGCCGTCGTCACGCAGTTCCAACCGCCAGCGCGGTTGCTGCTGAACATCGAGCCAGACCTGCCCGGCACGCGCATGCTTGCGAACATTCGACAGCGCCTCTTGGATGATGTGCAGCACCTGGATCTGCGTGTCGGGCCCCAGCGGCAGCCCTTGGCCGCTCATCTGCAGGTCGGCCTTCAAGCCTGTCTGGTGTTCGAACTTTCGCAGGGTCGTCATCAGGGCCGGCAAGATGTCCTCCGCATTGGCACGGGTGCGAAAGTGCATCAACAGTTCGCGCACATCGCCGTAGCTTTCGCGCACGCCCAGATCGATCTCGCCGAGCACATGGTCGACTTCGCGCGGGTCGTTCTTGGCAATGGCGTCGCGCATCAGCTGAACCTGGATCTTCAAGAATGCCAATGACTGCGCAATCGAATCATGCAGTTCGCGCGCCAGGAAGCTGCGCTCTTGAGAAACCGCGGCTTCCAGGCCCAGCGCATTGAGCCGCAGGTTCTCCATCGCACCGGCGACCTGAACCGTGAGCGCCTCGAGCCAGGACCGCTCGGCATCGGACACTTCGATCTGGGCATGAAAGAACAGCTCCAGTTCGCCCATCAGCCGATCGTGCAGTCGAATCGGAACGGAGACGATCGTTTCGAAGCCGGCCCGGGTGCAGTGAGACATCCGCGGCGGCTGCAAGTCGCGGATCGGTAGCACGCGAGCGCCCGGCGGCGCATCGGGCGCGCCGCAGAAGCAGTCGCCCGCCTTCAGGCAGTGCTCGGCTTCCACCATGCTGGCAGGCAAACCGTGCGAAGCCAGCATCAGGTAGCGGCTGTTTGTTTCGTCGGTCCAGCGCAGCGCCACGCCGTCGGCATGCGCCATGTGCGCCACCGATTCGGTGAACTGCGTCGCCAGTTCGTCGAGCGAAACGGCACGCGTCACCAGGTTGGTGACCGCATACAGGCTTTCCAGGCGCTCGTGCTTCTCTTCCAGCTGAGCCGTCTTCTCTTGCACCCGGCTCTCCAGGTTGCGGTACATGGATTGCAGTTGGGCGGCCATGTCGTTGAAGCCGGCCGCCAGCATGCCGAACTCGTCAGTGGTCGGGCAGTCCACCCGGGCACCCAATTCGCCAGCCTGAATGCGACGAATGGCCTGCTTCAGCAAACCCACTGGCTCCAATACAAAGCGGTAGCCGGTGTACAGCAGCACCGCTGTACCCAGCACGGCCAGCGCCAGCAGCGCCACTTGCAGCAATTGCATCAACGAGGTCCAGCGAGCCAGTCGGGTCTCGATCGCAGCCACGAAGCCGTCGATGTCCGCGGTGAACGATGCAACGAGATCTGCACCTGCGAGGCCCTGAATCGCCGGCGTCGGCCCGCCTTCGAGCAGCCGACGGAAGAGCTGCCAGTCCTGCTCGACCGTCATGAAACTGTCGCGCACCGCCTTGTCCCACGGCACGAACAGCGGCCGCTCGGGGTCACCATCGCGCAGCATCAGCAGACTGTGCTCGAACTCCACCACCAGCTGCTGCAGCGCTGAGCTGTCTCCTGCGCCCGATCCGGCCGACAGCAACATGCGGTAGGCCTGCATGCGCATGCGCCCTGCCTCATTGACCGAGGCCGCACCGCCTTCAAGCTGCAACGACATCCACACCAGCACGCCGATCGAGCAAAGCGCCACGAGGAGAAAGGGCGTGGCAACCAAGGAAAGCTTGGCGCCCAGGGTCCAGTTCCTCAGATTGCGCATGCCGAGAATCTACGCTCTGTCGGGGGCAGGGCCGCGAATACCTTCTCTGCGAAAGGCGCGGAAGTTGGCTGTACGTTGCCATCCGAATCGACACCTGCCGTGGCGCCGCAGTTGGCGTTGTCCACGTTTCGATCTTGCTGCTGCGGTGGTGCCCTGCGGCGCCGGGGCATGTCCTGCGCATCGCGGCAAGGCTGCGCTTTGCGCTTGGCATCCTGTGCGTGGTGGCTTCGGTTTCCGGCGGCGCCGGCTGGGCCCCGGATGGCGACCGGCTTCGCTCTAGAGCTAAGGCGTGGCTTCGGCGCTGCCGCCACGCATCCGCTGCACCGCGGTCACCACCGCCAGCACCAGCGCGCCGGCCACCAGCCCTACCCCCGCGTTCGCAAGCATCGGCAGCACGGCTTCGGCGATGCCACCGAGCGGCTCGATCCAGGCTTCGACCGCATGCGCCACAGGCGGCACACCGTGCAGCAGGATGCCGCCACCCACCAGGAACATCGCTGCCGTTCCAACAATCGACAGTGCTTTCATCAGCCAGGGTGCTGCCGCGAGAATTGCACGGCCGGTGCCGCGAGCCACCGCACCGGGCCGTTGGCTCAGCCACAAACCCAAGTCGTCGAGCTTGACGATGGCGGCGACCACACCGTAGACCACCAGGGTGATCGCCACCGAGACGCCGGACAGCACCAGCAACTGGGTTGTGAAGTCGGCCTGGGCAACCGTGCCCAAGGTGATGGCGATGATCTCGGCCGAGAGGATGAAGTCGGTGCGCACCGCACCCTTGATCTTCTGGCGCTCGAAAGCCACCAGATCGACCTGCGGATCGGCCATCGCCTTGACGCGATCGGCGTGGTGGGCCTTGTCTTCTTCAGCCGAGTGCAGGAATCGGTGGGCCAGCTTCTCGAAGCCCTCGTAGCACAGATAGGCCCCGCCGATCATCAAGAGCGGTGTCACCAGCCACGGCAGGAAGCTGCCGATCGCCAGGGCCGCCGGCACCAGGATCGCCTTGTTCAGCAATGAGCCCTTGGCCACCGCCCACACCACGGGCAGTTCGCGTTCGGGTTTGACGCCAGTGACCTGCTGCGCGTTCAGCGCCAGGTCGTCGCCCAGCACGCCCGCGGTCTTCTTGGCCGCCACCTTGCTGAGCAGGGCCACGTCGTCCAGCAACGTGGCGACATCGTCGATCAGGGCAAAGAGACTGCTGGCGGCCATGCTGCATTCTCACCGAGCGCTGGGCCGTGCCGCATGGCCCTTCGCTGCAGGCAGGGCGGTGCGCCGACCGCTGCCACGCGGCGTGCCTTCTCAGCCGCTGAACGACGCTGTTGCGAGTGCACGAACCCGCGCCGTGGCGCGGTCCAGCAGCGGGGCGGCTTCGCCCGCCACCAAGCGAGACGCCGCGCACAACCGGTCGACCATGCGTGCGGTCATCGAGATGCTCTGCCGTTGTTTGGCACCATGCGAGAACATGAAGAAGTTGCGGCCCGGCGCCATGTAGGTCAGGCGAACCTGCTGCCACTGCGCGGCCCGCAGCAGGCGGTAGCAAGCGCCGACTTGCAGGCACTCGCTCAGGGGCGGTGATGCTTCTGCTGGCCCGGCCCAGGCCACGTCCTGCTCGCGCAACAGACCGACCCGCCGGGCTTCGTCCGCATCGAAGCGGTGTTCCAGATCGGGCGCCCGCAAGGTCGTGGCCGGGCTCGGCATCGAGCCATCGGTTGCGCCGGGCAGCACAAAGGCGACTGCCAATTGCCGCGCCACGCGATCGAACTCGGCATCGGGCAGCACTGGGGCGCGCATCGACGCGGCATGTGCGGCCATCAACTGATCGAAAAAGGCGCGCCGCAAATCGGCTGGCCAATCGATCCAGGCTAGCCCCTGCTGCAGCGACGCCATCAGCCCGGGCAGCGAAGCCGCAAAGCGGCGCCGCTCGTCCAAGGTTCGCTTGGGCAGCACGCTGGCTGCCAGTTCAGCCGCGACTCGCTGCCAGCGCACGCCGGGATCGGCGCCGTCAGAGCCATCCGTCGCCGCCTGCCCCCGGCTGCTGACAATCA
>JBBSPW010000092.1:0-12739 GCA_038258365.1 Burkholderiales bacterium
CTCAGAGGACGGCGTATCGGCGATGTCGGCCAGGTTTTGCGCCACCGTGCGGCCGGTGATGGTCATGCAGTCGCCATGCAGCAAACCGGCTTGCAACAAGTGCTTCATCACCTGCGGAATGCCGCCGGCCTTGTGCAAATCCACCGCAAGATACTTGCCGCTGGGCTTCAGGTCGCACAGCACCGGAACCTTCTCTCGCATGCGCTCGAAGTCGTCGATGGTCCATTCGACCTCGGCGGCGTGGGTGATGGCCAGCAGATGCAGCACCGCGTTGGTGGAACCGCCGGTGGCCATGACCACCGCCACCGCGTTTTCGATGCTCTTCTTCGTCACGATGTCGCGCGGCTTCAGGTCTGCCTTGACCGCAGCCACCAGCACCCGCGCGGCTTCTGCGGTGTGGGCCACGATCGGATCGTGCACATTGGCCATCGTGGAAGTGAATGGCAGGGCCATGCCCATCGCCTCGATCGCCGAGCTCATCGTGTTGGCGGTGTACATGCCACCGCACGATCCGCTGCCCGGAATCGCGCGGCGTTCGATCTGGTCGAAGTCTTCCTGGCTCATCTTGCCGGCGCTGAACTGGCCCACCGCCTCGAACACGCTGACGATGTTCAGGTCTTCGCCCTTGTAGCGGCCCGGCAGGATGGTGCCGCCGTAGACATAGATGGCCGGCACATTGGCGCGCAGCATGCCCATCATGCCGCCGGGCATGTTCTTGTCGCAACCGCCGATCACCAGCACGCCGTCCATCCACTGGCCACCGACGCAGGTTTCGACGCAGTCGGCGATCACCTCGCGTGACACCAGGCTGTACTTCATGCCTTCGGTGCCCATCGCCATGCCGTCGCTGATGGTGGGCACGCCGAAGATCTGCGGGTTGGCGCCGGCTTCGCGCAGCGCCACCACCGCGGCGTCGGCCAGCCGCTGCAAACCCGAGTTGCAGGGGGTGATGGTGCTGTGCCCGTTGGCCACACCGATCATCGGCTTGCCGAAGTCGGCGTCGGTGTAGCCCATGGCGTAGTACATCGACCGGTTGGGCGCCCGCGCCACGCCTTCGGTGATGTGCTTGGATCGGCGGTTGATGCTCATGTTGGGTCTCCGTGCATTGCGGCTGCGGGTCTGCGGGATCGGGCGACGAGTTTATCGGCGCCAGACCCGGATCAAGCGGGCTGCGTCAATCAGGATCGCAAGCCTCTACCGTGACCTGCATCGATTCGGTGCGCATCTCGCCGTAGTTCGACAGGAAAGCGACATCGGCGGCATCACGCCCATAAGCCAGCACGATTCGGCCACCGCGCGGCTGGTCTTGTGTGGCGTCGAAGGTGTACCAACGCTCACCGACAAAGGCCTCGAACCAGGCATGCTGGTCCATCGGGTCGAGCCGGTGCAGATAGCCGACGACCATCCGCGCCGGGATTCGCAGCGCTCGGCACAGCGCAATGCCGATGTGGGCGAAGTCCCGGCACACGCCAGCACCTTCGGCCAAGGTGTCGGCGGCATCGGTGCTGGAGTCGCTGACGCCGTAGCGGTAGGTGATGCGCTCGTGGATCCAGGCGCGGATCGCTTCGACCTGGGCGTAGCCGGGCGTGGCTTCACCGGCGATCTGCAGGGCGCGGTCGCCCAGCTTGTCCGATGGGCAATAGCGGCTCGGCAACAAGAACTGCAGCACATCGGCCGGCATGAGTTCGGCGGGCGTGCGGGGAGCGCTGGGCATGACGGCGATCTCGTCCTCTACATCCATCACCACCTCGACCCGGATCTGCTGTTGGCCAGGCGGCACGACGAAGCGCTGGCACAGGTTGCCATGCCCGTCCATGTACTCGGTGCTGCGCAGGTGGGGCTCGAAGGCGTAGGTTTCGCTGACCAGCCATTGCGCCAGCCCGCTGCTGGGGCGCAGCATGGCGACAGTGGGGCAGGGCGCAGGCACCGAAACGGTGACTTCGCAAATCGCTTTGAGTCTCATGACGAAGGGGATTGGTGGGCGGTGCAGGGCTTGAACCTGCGACCCCTGCCGTGTGAAGGCAGTGCTCTACCGCTGAGCTAACCGCCCGGTTTGCGGGGTCGCCGACTTTGTGTCTGGGCGCCGCTCCGGAAGCCCGCGAGTATGCCACGGGCGCAGATGCTGCAACCCCAAGGCGCGGTTCGTGCAGAGTCCGTGCGCTGTTCCAACCGAGAGTGATCCGATGCCCGACCTCCCTGCGGCCAACCCCGGTGCAACGCTGCGCCACTTGCTGCAAGCCCGCCGCGGTTTGCTGGTGCCGGGCGCCGGCAATGCGCTGGCGGCCCGCATCATCGAAAGCCTGGGCTTCGAGGCGGTCTACCTGAGCGGCGCCGGTCTCACCAACAACCTGTATGCCTTGCCCGATCTGGGCTTCATGAGTCTGGCCGATGTGGTGCAGCACACCGCTGCGATCAGAGACGCGGTGGCGCTGCCATTGATCGTCGATGCCGACACCGGTTTCGGCAACGCGTTGAACGTGCGGCACACCGTGCGCATGTTGGAGCGTGCCGGTGCTGACGCGATCCAGCTCGAAGACCAGCAGAGCCCCAAGCGCTGCGGCCACTTCGCCGGCAAGGCCGTGATCGGCTCGGCCGAAATGGTGTCGAAGATCAAAGCCGCGGTCGACGCCCGCCACAGCCGCGACTGCCTGATCGTGGCGCGCACCGATGCGCGCGCGGTGCACGGGCTGAATGCTGCCATCGATCGCGCTGCGGCCTGTGCCGAAGCCGGCGCCGATCTGTGCTTCGTCGAAGCCCCGCGCAGCGTGGCCGAGCTGCAGCGCATCGTCACCGAACTGCCCACGCCCCAGGTCGTCAACATCGTGATCGGTGGCCAGACCCCCGCGCTGACAGCTGCTGCGTTCGGCGCGATGGGCTTCGGCATGGTGCTGTACGCCAACGCCGCACTGCAAGGGGCGATGCGCGGCATGCTGAACGCCTTGTCCGAGCTGAAGCAGGCCGGCCAACTGGCCGAGGATCCGACGCTGGTTGCCACCTTCTCCGAACGGCAGGAACTGGTTCGCAAGCCGCTTTTCGACTCGTTGGCGCAGCGTTACGCCGAACCACCCGAGCCGGCTTGATCGACCGCGGCGGCGCCACCACGCTCGGCGCGCATCGCTTCGGTCACGCTGCGGAAATGCGTGTGGCGTTCGATCTGGGCCACCGCGATCGGCAGCCGGATGCGCCAGTTGGGGTACTCGTCGGTGGTGCCGGGCAGGTTCGGCTGGCGCTCTGAGTTCAGCAGGTCTTCCAGTTGCACCGTCACCAACACCGACGGGGTGCGGGCAATGAAACGGTGCACCGCCACCGCCAGCTCGAGTGGAAACTGCGGCGGCACTTCGTCTTCGCCGCTGGCCACCCTGGCGTATTTCGGCGGCAGCAGATCGGTTTCGGCCAAGGCCGCCAGCAACGCGCGCTGGTCGCGGCGTCGCGCGTCGCGGTCGCGCGCGCAGGCTGCCGGCTGCTGGGTGCCGGCTTGCTCGCGCAAGTCGATGTCGGCGCCCGACCACCAGCCCGCCAGCGTGGGCAGGTCGTGGGTCGAGATGCAGGCCAGCGAGAGCGGCGGGTAGGCGGAGGGCGGCAGGAATTCGCTTTGCCCGTGGCGCTCGAAGTAGAGCGCGCGGTAAGACAGGATCTGCGCTTGCTCCATGGTGTGCCTGAAGCCCGCCGGCACGGTGCCCAGGTCCTCGCCCACCACCAGGCAACTGTTGCGTTGCGACACCTCGGCCAGCGTGTCGACCATCGCGCCAAGCGGATAGCGGATGTAGCCACCACCCGAAGACTGTGCGGCAGACGGAATCCACCACAGCCGCGCCAGCCCCATCGAATGGTCGATGCGCACCGCGCCGGCATGGCGGGTCAGGCGCTCGAAAGAATCCCGCAGCGGCGCAAAGTCGCGCTCGGCCAGCGCCTTGGGCGACAGCGGCGCCAGGCCCCAGTCCTGCCCCTGGCTGTTGAACAGGTCCGGCGGCGAGCCCACACGCGCCGCGCCCACGGTCAGCGACGGGTCGATCCAGGTTTCAGCGCCGTCTGGCGCCACTCCCACCGCCAGGTCCAGATACAGGCCGATGCCCATGCCGGCGGCCCGGGCACCCTGTTGCACCCGGGCCAGTTGCCGGTCGGCCTCGAACTGCAGCCAGCGGTGGAAATCGACTCGCCCGTTGTGCTCGGTTGCGAAGCGCGCCACCGCTTCGCTGTCGCGGTCTTGCAGCGCTGCGGGCCACGCATGCCAGCCGGCCCACGACCCGGCTTCGACCTGGTGCTCTGAAAGGGCTTCAAACAAGGCATACCCCGAAAGTCCATCACCGCCTTCGACACAAAACGTCTGGAAGTCGGGGCCTGCCAGCGCCTGTATCCCATGGGTGGCAAAGATCCGGCGAAGCAGATCGCGCTTCACCTTTCCCACTGCCGGATAGTCGACCAGCTCGCCGTCCAGTTGCAGCAACGATTCGGGCGACTCCGCGCGCAAGGCTTCGATCGCTTGCGGCCCGCCATCGAGCTGGTCGATGGCGATGTACAGCGGGTTCAGAAAGCGCCGGGACGAAGGCGAATACGGGCTGAAGCGGCCCGGGTCGGCCAGGAACAGCGCATGCAGTGGGTTGACGCCGACAAACGCAGCGCCTGCAGCGGCTGCCAGACCCGTCAAGGTGGCCAGGTCCTCGAAGTCACCAATGCCCAGGTTGCGGTCCGACCGCAGGCTGTAGAGCTGGCAGGCGATGCCCCAACACGGTTGATCGAGGATCGATTGCGGCATCGCGCAGCGCTGCGAGGGTGTGTCGCGGGACTCGTCGAAGTGGCCGAAATCGTTGCCTTCGGGGTCGACCCCCAGCACCTCCAGCAGCGAACGTTTGGCGCGGTCGTCGAGTTGGATGCGCTCGCCCAGCTCCGACACATAAGCCAGCTGAATGCCATGGCTTTCGGCGAGCCGGTCCAGTCGGTCGGCTCCGTCGGCGTGCTGAATCGATGCGCTCATGCTGCTGTCTCGGTGGTGCGGTCGGGCTGCTCCAGCCGAACCACCACCGACAGCCCGGGAAGCGACCCGGTCAACAGCGCATCGGCGGCGCCTTTGGGGTGGGCGTGAACCAGCGCGCCACGGCTGAAGTCACCGCGCGCCACATCCGGCGGGACCGCCCATGGTTCGGTGTCCAGATTGGCGAACAATTCCAGCACGGCGCCGCCTTTCAACGTCCACGACACCACGAAAGCGCGGGTGTCATCGTCGTGGGCATGCCAGGTGCCGCACCCCGCGGCCAGGCCCTGCAGCAAGGGCACGATCGTCGAGTGGCGCTTCTCCAGCAGGGTGGCGGTGCGCGCCAGGCGCACCGCTTGCGGCGCGAGCGCCGCATGGTCCCAGTCGAGCCTGGAAGCATCGAAGGTGGAGCGTTCGTTGGGGTCGGGAATCAACGCCCGGGTTTCGGCGTCGTGAAAAACCGCGAACTTCTTGAACTCGTTTCTGCGACCCTCACGAACCAGGTCGGCCAATTCGCCATGAAAGTCGGTGAAGAACGAAAACGGCCGTCGCTCGCCGTATTCCTCGCCCATGAACATCAAGGGAATTTGCGGCGACAGCAGCAGGATCACCTGCAGACACTCGACCAGGCGACGCGGCGCCAGGTCCGTCAGCCGGTCACCGAAAGCGCGGTTGCCGATCTGGTCGTGGTTCTGGATGAAGTTCACGAAGGCGGTGGGCGGCAGGTGGGCCGAAGGGTGGCCCACATCGCGATTGCGGTAGGCCGAATGCTGACCCTGGAAGACAAAGCCGGTGGCCAGCGACTTGGCCATCTGCTCCACGCTGTGGCGCGAATAGTCGGCGTAGTAGCCCTCGGACTCGTGCGTGGCGAGAACATGGGCGCAGTGGTGGAAATCGTCGTTCCACTCGCCGGAAATCAACTGCGGCTGCCCTTTCGGGTCGCGCTCGATGTGCCAGGTGATGTTGCGGTCGTCTTCCGATGTGAGGTGCACGTGGCGGTCGGTGAAGGTCGCCCTCACGCGGGCAGCCAACTCTTGCACCAGCGGGGTGTCGGTGGTGTCCTTGATCGAGTCGATGGCATCGAGCCGCAGGCCGTCGATGCGGTACTCCTCGATCCAGAACAGCGCGTTCTCGATCATGAACTCGCGCACCGGCGCTTCGTCGTAGGCGATGGCGGCGCCCCAGGCGGTGTGGATCTCTTCGTGGAAGAACTTTTTGGCATAGGCGCCGATGTAGTTTCCGTCGGGTCCGAAGTGGTTGTAGACCACATCCAGAAACACCATCAAGCCACGAGCGTGCGCGGCATCGACCAGTTCTTTCAAGCCTTCGGCTCCGCCGTAGGTTTCGTGCGCGCAGTACAGCAGCACGCCGTCGTAGCCCCAACCCCGCTGGCCTGCGAACTGGGCCACCGGCATCAACTCGATCGCGGTGATGCCGATCTCTTTCAGGTAATCGAGCTTGCCGATGGCGGCAGCGAACGTGCCCTCGGCTGTGAAGGTGCCCACATGCAGTTCGTAGAACACCGTTTCTTCCCAAGGCCGGCCGGTCCAGTGCGGGGTTTGCCATTCGTACGCCTTCGGGTCGACCAGCTTCGACAGGCTGTGGACATCGCCCATCTGCGCGCGTGCGGCAGGGTCGGGAACCACCAGGTCACCGTTGGCTCGAAAGCCGTAGCCACAGCCCACGTCGACTTCGCCGGTTTGCACCTGCCACCACCCGGCTGCATCGCGCTGCATGCCCAAGAAGGCGCGTTCGCCGGGCTTTGTTTCGTGAACCAGCTCGATCGAATCGGCACCAGGCGCCCACAGCCTGAAGGTGGTCTGGCCATCTTCGAGCCAAGTGCCCCAGGAGCTTCGAAAGGCGGCGCGGTTGCCCTCTGTCATGTTGATCCGATGGAAGTTGGAGCCAGAGCTTAGCCAACCGGCGGCTCGAGCGAGACCACCCCACGCGGCACGAAGGTCACGAATGCAATGGATTCGGTTCGGTAGGGGCGGCGCATGTCCTCGTTGCCAGAAAGGGCATGTGCAGCCCGGTCACCTCAAACCGCGCAGTAGCGATCCTGGATCTCGCGGTCGGCCAACAATGCCTTGGCGTCGCCGGCATGCACGATGCGACCCTGGTCGAGGATGCAGGCGCGGTCGGAGATCGCCAGCGCCCGTTCCACGTTCTGCTCCACCAGCAGGATCGTGGTGCCGCGCTGCTTCATGCGCGCAAACAACTCGAACATCTCGTCCACCAGCACCGGCATGATGCCTTCGGACGGCTCGTCCAGCAGGATCATCCGCGGTCGCGCCATCATCGCGCGTGCGATCGCCAGCATCTGCTGCTCGCCGCCGGACAACGAGGTGCCATCCTGCGACATGCGCTCGGCCAGCCGCGGAAAGGTTTCTGCGATTTCGTCGATGCGCTCGGCCTCGGCATGGCGCTCCTTGCCGGCGATCAAACCCAGTCGCAGGTTCTCTCGCACCGACAGCCCGGGCACGATGCGGCGCTCTTCGGGCACATAGGCCAGCCCAAGATGCCAGCGGGTGTGGGCCTGCTGTTTCAGGATCTCCTGCCCATCGAAAGCAACCGAGCCTGCGCGCTTGTCGATCAGGCCCATGATGGCGCGCAAGGTGCTGGTCTTGCCGGCGCCGTTGCGGCCCATCAGGGTCACGATCTCGCCGGCCTTGACCTCGAAGTCGATCCCCTGCACCACATGGCTGCGGTCGTACCAGGCGGACAGGCCCTTGACGGTCAGCATCTCAGTTTCCCTGACCCAGATAGACCCGCCGCACCTCGTCGTTGGCGCGGATGTCGTCGGGGGTGCCTTCGGCCAGGAACTCGCCGTGGTGCAGCACCAAAAGGCGTTCGCAGATGCCCATCACCAGCTTCATCTTGTGCTCAACCAAGATCACCGACCGCTCGGCTGCCAGCGCCACGATCAGGTTCATCATGACCTTGGTCTCTTCGGGTGACATGCCGGCTGTGGGTTCGTCCATCAGCAGCAATTTCGGCTCGCTGGCCAGCGCCATCGCCACTTCCAGCGCACGCTGTTGGCCATGCGCCAGGTCGCCAGCCGGGCGCTGAGCGTGGTCGGCCAGGCCGACGCGTTGCAGCAGTTCCGATGCACGTTCAGCCAGTTCCGGCATCGACGCCCGTGCCTTGAAAAGCCCGAAGCGCGAATGCCGCATCTGCACCGCCACGCGCACGTTCTCGTGGGCGCTCAACTGCTTGAACACCGTCGTGATCTGAAAGCTCTTGGCGATGCCGCGGCGCGCAAACTCGTGTTGCGCCGCGCCGGTGATGTCGGTGCCGAGAAACTTCAAACGTCCCGAAGTGGGCGCGAAAGCACCGCTGACGACATTGAAGAAGGTGCTCTTGCCGGCGCCGTTGGGACCGATGATGGCGCTGAGTTTGCCCGCCTCGAAGCGGGCGTTGATGTCCTTCAAGGCCACGAACCTGCCGAAGCAATGCGTCACGCCTTCCACTTCCAGGATCGGAGTCAGGTCCGCTGCAGCCGTTTCGTTCACTGCAATCCGCGCCGGTCGATGCGCTTCAGCAGGCTGCCCCAGATGCCGGCCGGAAAGAACAGCACGAAGAACATGAAGACCGCCCCGACGATGCCCATCCAGTTGCGGGTCATCGTGGTCACCACGTCTTCCAGTGTCAGGAACACCGCCGCGCCCACGAAGGGGCCGAAGAAGGTGCCCATGCCGCCCAGCAGGCACATCATCACCGCCTGACCCGACAGCAGGTAGTGCAGCGATTCGATCGGCACGATCGACAGGTGCAGCGCACGCAGCGCGCCAGCCAGCCCGCAGATCAGCGCCGACAGCACGAACACCAGCAGCTTGGTGCGCGCCACGTCGTAACCACACGCCGATGCACGCTGCTCGTTCTCTCGCACGGCTTCGATGACAGCGCCGAACGGTGATGCCAGCACCCGCGACACCAGCCACAGCGCCGCTGCCACGAAGCACAGGATCACGTAGTACTTGGTGGTGGGGTCGATGAAGTCGAGCTGCCAGCCGAACAGGTTCAGCTCGGGCACCTGGATGCCACGCAGCCCGTTTTCACCGCCGGTCCAGCGGTCGGCCTTGTAGAACGCGTAGTAGACGATCTGGGCCAGCGCCAGCGTCACCATCGCGAAGTAGATGCCGCGGCTGCGGATTGCCAGATAGCCCATTGCCAGACCCACCACACCGGCGGCGGCGACCCCGACCGCGACCGCCAGCCACCATGGCAGACCGAAGTGCACCATCGAGATGCCGGTCAGATAGCCGCCGACACCCAGGAAGGCTGCATGGCCGAAGGACAGCAAGCCGGTGTAGCCGAAGAGCAGGTTGAAGCCGACCGCGAACAAGCCGAAGATCAACACGTTGACCGCCAGTGCCTTGTAGGGCATCAAAAGCGGAAAGACCAGCAGGAACAGCAGCACAGCGAGCACGCGGTGGCGTCGGATGGCAGCAATGGCCGCGTTCATGCGCGCGTCAACCCATCAACCCGGCTCGGCCGAACAGGCCCTGCGGGCGCACCAGCAGCACCAGCGCCATCAGCACGAAGATCGACAGCTCGGCCAGCTCGGGAGCAAACAGCGAGGTCATCGCGAACACGATGCCCACCAGCAGCCCGGCCACCACCGCACCGGGCAGTGAACCCATGCCGCCGACCACAGTGACCACGAAGGATTCGGCCAGCACATGGATGCCCATCTCCGGATTGACCGCGCGGGTCGGCGCCGCCAGCACGCCGGAGAGCCCGGCGATGGCAGTGCCGATGCCGAAGACGACCAGCCAGACGCGCGCGATGTCCACGCCCAGCACCTTGCAGATTTCGCCGTCGCGCGATCCGGCGCGCACGATCAGGCCGTAGCGGGTCTTCTCGAGAAACAACCACAGCGCCAGCACCACCACCGCGGTGGCGAAGATCAGGAACAAACGGTACTTCGGAAAGTAACCGAAGCCCAGGTCGACTGCGCCGCGCAAGGCCGCCGGTGTGCTGGAAGGCAGCCCCTCGACTCCGAACAGCAGCCGCATCGCCTCGATCAGCACCCAGCTCAAGCCGAAGGTCAGCAGCAGCGGGTAGTCGATGCCGCGGCCATACAGCGGCCGCACCAGGAAGCGTTCGGTCAAGAGCCCGATGCAGCCGACCACCAACGGCGTCAGCACCAGGCTGAACCAGAAGTTGCCGGTCAGCCCCATGAAGTACAGGCCGATGAAGGCACCCACCATGAAGAACGCCCCATGGGCGAAGTTCACCACCGTCAGCATGCCGAAGATCAGGCTCAGGCCGAGCGCCAGCAGTGCGTAGACAGCGCCGAGCGCAATGCCGGTGACCAGTTGCAGGGCCAGCAGGGACGGGGTGATTTCCATCGGTGAGATCGGGAGCCGGCGCGTGTCAGCTGACCTTGTGGCCCATCTCTTCGCAGGTGCGCAGGTTTTGCTCGTTGGCGGCCTCGATCGCCAGCACGTTGAAGACGTCGTACTTGTTCTTCATGTTCTTCGACTTGCTCTCGACGATCACCACGCTCTGCACCGACTGGTGGTCGCATTTGCGATAGAACTGCGGGCCCTTGTACCAGTCGTACTTCAGCTGGCGCAAGGCGATCGCGACCTTCTGCGAATCGGTGCTGTCACTGTTCATCACCGCTTGCAGCACGCTGCGGATGCCGGCATAGCCAAGTGCCCCGTAGTCCGAAGGCACAGAGCCGTCGTAGGCCTTTCTGAACGCATCGTTGAGCTTTTTCGCGCTCGGGATCGTGTCTTCCATGCCCCAGTAGTACGAGGTGCCGCCGAGGATGCCTTCGAAAGCCTCGGCACCGCCGGCCAGGCGCGAGGTGTACAGCAGCACCGGAGCGATGATCTTGGTGCCTTGCTTGATGCCGAAGTCGGTGGCCTGCTTGGCACTGTTGACCAGGTCGCGGCCGAAATTGCACAGCACCAGAATGTTCGGCTTCAAGGACTGGATGCGCGGCAGGAACGCCGAGTAATCGGCGGTGCCCAGCGGGTGGCGGATGTCGGCCACGGTCTGCATGCCGAAGGCCTGCCCGGCGCGCTGGAAGCCGCGCACCATCTCGTGGCCATAGGCGTAGTCGGCGGTCAGGTAGGCCACGCGCTTGCCGAACTTCGGGAACGCATAGCGCGCCACCGCACCCGATGTCAGATGCGGGTTGAGTGCTTCGTGAAAGGTGTAGAGGCTCCAGTCCTTGGCTTCGTTGATGGTGTCGGACTGGCTGATGCTGTTGAACAGTACCTTGCGCTCACGCGTGACAGCGTTGATCGACAACTGCGTGGCAGCCGACAGCGAGCCGACCACGAAGTCGACCTTGTCCTTTTCGATCAGCTCCAGCGTGCGGGTGGCGGCTTCGCCGCTGTTGAGCTTGGTGTCGCGCACCAGCAGTTCGGCCTTGCGGCCCTTGTGGCCACCGGCCTCGTTCCATTGCTTGATGGCCAGTTCGGCCGCGCGCACCTGGTCCTGCGCTTCGGTCGAGAAGGCACCGGTCAGCGGCACCGGAAAGCCGATCCGGATCGGCCCCGATTGCGCGCGTGCGATCTGAAACAGAGCCGGTGCGGCCACCAGCGCGGCACCGCCGACCACCAGACTGCGGCGGGCGGGGCTGCGTGGGTTGCCGATGGGGCTGAAGTCGTTCGTGTGGTTCTTGTCGCTCGTGTGGCTCATGGCGCGTCTCCGGTTTTTTGTCGTTGTGAAGGTGAAAAAGGTTCGAGTGGGGGTGTGAGGCGATCTGCGGGTGCACCGTTCAGGCCACCGCGCTGGCTTCGCTCATTGCTTCGAACTCCGATGCGTCGATGGCGGTTTGCCGCATCACGCTGTCTGCCGACCGCTGGGCTTCGGATTCGCCGCGGTGCTGCGCTTGCAGATAGCGCCCCAACTGGCGGCCGCGTTCGACCACCGCCAGCCCGGGCCGCAGGCGCAGCGACTCGAAGCGCTGCAACGCGAGCGGCGTGGCGCCCTCGGCGGCGATGCAACCGGCCAGCGCCAGCGCATCCTCGGCTGCCTTGCTCACGCCCATGCCCACATGCGGTCGCGCCACCAGCGCGGCATCGCCCAAAAGCGCAATGCGGTCGAAGGCCAGTCGGGTCGATGCCAGGTCGTAGATCGGCTGCAGAAACGGCAAGGCGGTTTTCTGCACGATCTCTGCGAACTGCGGTGCCAACAATAGCTGCGCGGCTTCGCGCATGGCCGCGGTGGCACGCCAGGACACCTGACTCGGTGGGATGCCGGCTTCATGGTGGTGGCCATCGGCATCCGTCATCAGCGCGGCCCGTTCGGCGCCGGCTGCCGCCGGGCGGTGCCAGACGACGTTCCAGCGCCGGTGGCCGACATCCGTGCGGTTGCCGGGGCCGGCAACCGGGTAGCCGATCATCTGTTCGCGCGCAGGCACCCCGAAGCCGAAGTACGGAAACAGGGTGCGGCGCGTGTGCGCAGACAGCAGTGCTTCGTCGCAGACCCCGCGCCATGCGGTGTAGTGGGCGTACTGCGGCTGCACAGCGGGGGCCAGCTGCGCGCGCACGGTCGAGCGGATGCCGTCGCAGGCGATCAGCAGGTCGGCGCGCTGCCGCTCACCATCCGCCAGATGGGCTTCGACCGCATCCGAGCCCGAATCGACCGCCGTCACGGTCGCCCCGTGCCGGTGGCAGCGGTCGGGCAGGGCTTGCCGCAGCAGCGCATAGAGCCGACCCCACGACGTCAATGTCTGCGGATAGGGCCAGCGGCATTCGGTGCTGCCATCGGGGGCCAGCACCACACGTTCCGCCACCGCCACACCCA
>JBBSPW010000093.1:0-12736 GCA_038258365.1 Burkholderiales bacterium
AGCAGCGCCACCGCCAGCGCATCACCCATCGCCATCTGTGCGGTGGTGCTGGCGGTCGGTGCCAGGTTCAGCGGGCAGGCTTCTTCGTCGACCGCGCTGGACAGCACGATGTCGGCATGGCGCGCCAGGGTCGACTCGGGCTTGCCGGTCATCGCGATGAACGTCACCGACAAGCGCCGGATCGCCGGCAGGATCGCCACCAGTTCGTCGCTCTCACCGCTGTTGCTGATGGCCAGCACCACATCCCCCGCCATCACCATGCCCAGGTCCCCATGGCTGGCTTCGGCAGGATGCACGAACATCGCCGGTGTGCCGGTGGATGCCAGGGTGGCGGCAATCTTGCGCCCCACATGGCCGCTCTTGCCCATGCCCATCACCACCACGCGCCCGCTGCAACCCAGCATGGCCAGAACCGTAGCGGCAAAGTTCTCGCCGATGCGACCCGCCATCGCCTGCAGCGCCCGCGCTTCGATCTCGAAGGTGCGAGCGGCCATCTGCAACGCACGCTCGGCGTCGAAGGCCTCAAGCCGACTCATGGATGGCGACACCGAAGCCCGCCCGCGCCAGCCGATGCGTTGCAAAAAGGATGGTCCACTAGCATCGAACGATTCTAGGCACCCATGGCCAGCACCCTCGAAGTCGTCCTGCTCTACCTGATCGCCGCGGTGCTCGGCGTGGTGGTGTGTCGCTCGCTGAAGCTGCCGCCGATGCTCGGCTATCTGGCCGTGGGAGTGCTGATCGGGCCGAATGCGTTGGCGCTCGCGGCCGACACCGCCGGGGTCAAGTACCTGGCCGAGTTCGGTGTGGTGTTTCTGATGTTCGTGATCGGGCTCGAATTCAACCTGCCCAAATTGCGCAGCATGCGCTCGCTGGTGTTCGGCTTGGGCTTGTGGCAGGTGGTGCTGACATTGGGCGGCGCGATCGCCGGGCACTTCGTGATTGCCTGGGCCTATCCGGCCATCACCGGCCGGCCTTGGGAGATGGGCTGGCAGGGCGCGGTGGTGCTGGGCGGTGCGATGGCCATGTCGTCGACCGCGATCGTCGTCAAGCTGATGGCCGAACGGGGGGAAATGGCCAGCGAGCATGGCCGCCGAGTGCTGGGCGTGTTGTTGTTTCAGGACCTGGCCGTCGTGCCGCTGCTGGTGCTGATCCCGGCGTTGGGTTCGCCCGGCGCCGAGTTGGCAACCGCCATGGGACTCGCTTTCGTCAAGGCCGCGGCCCTGCTGACCGTGCTGCTGGTCGGCGGGCAGCGCGTGATGCGCTGGTGGTTGACCCTGGTGGCGCGGCGCAAGAGCGAAGAGCTCTTCATGCTGAACCTGCTCTTGATCACCCTCGGCCTGGCTTACCTGACGGAACACGCCGGGCTGTCGCTGGCGCTCGGTGCGTTCGTGGCCGGGATGCTGGTGGCAGAGACCGAATTCAAGCACCAGGTCGAAACCGACATCAAGCCCTTTCACGATGTGCTGCTGGGGTTGTTCTTCATCACCATCGGCATGAAATTGGACTGGCGCCCGGTGCTGGAGTTGTGGCCGCTGGTGCTGATGCTGACCACGGTTCCGGTGGTAGCCAAGTTCGTGCTGGTTGCAGCATTGGCGTACCTGTACAAGGCGCCGCCCGGCGTTGCGCTGCGAACCGGCCTGTACCTGGCACAGGCTGGCGAGTTCGGCTTCGTGCTGCTGACCCTCGGCTCCGAGCGCGGAATCGTCGCCCCCGAGTGGCAAAGCCCGGTGCTGGCCAGCATGGTGCTGTCGATGCTGGCAACGCCGTTCCTGTTCATGTTCAGCAACCGCATCGTCAACAAGATCAGCAGCAACGACTGGCTGATGCAGTCGGTCGCGTTGACCTCGATCGCCAAGCGCGCGATCTCGGCCGAGCGCCACATCATCATTTGCGGCTATGGCCGCAGCGGCCAGAACCTGGCGCGTTTGCTGGCGCCAGAGAACATCCCCTACATGGCGCTCGACCTGGACCCGGACCGTGTGAGGCAGGCAGCTGCCGCCGGCCAAAGCGTGGTGTTCGGCGATGCCGCGCGCCTGCAAAGCCTGATGGCCGCCGGCCTGGCACGCGCCGCAGCGGTGGTGGTGACCTACCACGACACCCCGTCGGCGCTTCGCGTGCTGCGCCAGGTGCAAGACCACGCACCGCGGGTGCCGGTGATCGTTCGCACCATCGACGACACCGACATGGAACAGTTGCGCAGCGCCGGCGCCACCGAGGTGGTGCCCGAAGCGATCGAAGGCTCGCTGATGCTGGCCGGCCACGCGCTGGCACTCGTGGGGGTGCCGATGAAGCGCGTGATCCGCATCACCAGCGAAGCGCGCGACGCCCGCTACGGCCTGCTGCGCGGGTACTTTCATGGCACCGACGACGACAGCGCCGAAGAACGCCTGCAGGCCCGGCTGCAAAGCGTCACGCTGCCCGAAGCCGCACGTTGCCTGGGCCAGCCACTGGACAGCCTGGCGCTGCACGCGGTGGGGGTGTCGGTGGTGTCGGTGCGGCGTGCCAATGGCGGTGTCACGGTGCCGTCGCCGGGACATGTGATGGCAGCCGGCGACACGATGGTGCTGTCGGGGCTGCCCGATCCACTGGGGCTGGCCGAAGAGAAACTGTTGCGCAGCTGAACGGCCCCACGCAGCGCGGCAGATCAGGACGCTTGGTCAGCGGCTCGCGCCGCGCGCGCTCACCGGCCAGATGCACTCGACCCGCCTGCCGCCGGCTTGTTCACGCACGCAAACGATTTGGTCGTGCAGGTTCAGCGTCGGATCGCAATGCCCCGGCACCAACAGCAGCCGGGTCTCGAGTGCCACCGGCCACCGCGCGGCATCGCGCACCTGCACAAGCCCGTGCTCGTCGTTGGCCGCCGAATAGTCGAACGGCGACTCGCCCTCTCCGCCATGCCAAACCTGCGGCAGCCCACTGTCGACAGCCACCGACTTGAGCCCGGCGTCGACGACGACCTGCCCGCCCACTTCGCTGCTGTCCCTGGTGTTGATCACCGTGCTGGCGACGAACAGGCTTTGCTCGAAGCGCCACGGCGCATCGTGTTGATTGCGGCCGTAGTCCCCATCCATGAACACATAGGAGCCGGGCTGCACTTCGGTGTAGACCCCGCTTTCACAATCGAACTCGACACTGCCGCTGCCACTGCCGGTGACGATGGGGCAGACCTGGCCGGCATGTGCCAGCGCGTCGATGAACCTCGCCGTGCGCGCCGCAGCCTGTTGAGCGGCATCACGCCGCTGCGCGTGGCCGCGGATGTGCTGCACACCGCCGTGGTAGGCCTGCAGGCCTTTGAAATGCAAGCCCGGGTGACGGGCCAACAGCTCCAGCAGCGCCAGCGCCTCTTCAGGCGCGCCAACGCCGCAGCGGTGCTGGCCGATGTCGATCTCGATGAAGACCCCCAGACCACCACCGCCGCCGCCAGGACCGGGCACATGGTCGGACATGGCATCGGCCATCGCATCGGCCAGCCACTGCACCTGCAACGGGTGGTCCACGCACACGCTCAGTCGGGCATGCGCTGCCAACTTCGCCAACATCCGGGCCTTGGCCGGACCCGCGATCTCGTTGCTGATGTGGATGTCCCGCACCCCCGCCCGCACGAACGGCAATGCCTCGCTGACCTTCTGACAGCAGATACCGACGGCGCCCCGCTGCAGTTGCGCCAGCGCGATCGCCGGGGTCTTGTGCGCCTTGGCATGCGGGCGCAGCGCCACACCGGCGGCGCGGGTCAGCCTCTGCATGCGCTCGAGGTTGCGCTCGAATGCGCCCAGGTCCAGAACCAGGGCAGGCGTGTCGACTTCGGCCAGTAGGGCGCCGACCGTTGCAGCAGGCTCAAGCCCCAGATCGACGGGGTGTTCCGACGCGCTCATGAAGAGATCCTCTTGTTCCAACTACTTGCCGATGCAGAAACGCCCGAAGATCTCGCCGAGCAGATCGTCGCTGGTGAAGCCACCGGTCACTTCGGCCAGCGCCTGGTGAGCCAAACGCAGGTCCTCGGCCAGCAGTTCCAGCGCTGGCGCAGATTCTGCGATCTGTCGCTGCGCCAGCAGCAGGTGTTCGCGACCTCGCTGCAGCGCCTGCACATGGCGTGCACGCGCCATCACCGTGCCGTTTTGCTGGGGCTGCCAGCCGGCCTGATGCAGCAGGGCCCGTCGCAACGCATCGAGACCAAGCCCGGTTCGGGCCGAGATCGGCAGGTCAACCCCCGAATCGGAAGCTGCCGCCGCCACCAGATCGGCCTTGTTGTGGACATGCAGCACCGGCACGCCTGCCGGCAATGCGGCCGCGATGCGGTTGTCGGCGGCTCGATGCCCGGGCTGCTCGGCACGCGACAGGTCGTGCAGGAACAGCACCACATCGGCATTGGCAATGCTGTCCCAGCTGCGGCCGATGCCGATGCGCTCGACCTCGTCGGCGGCTTCAATGTCGACGCGCAAGCCCGCGGTGTCGACGATGTGCAGCGGCACACCTTCGATCTGCACCGTTTGCCCGATGCGGTCGCGCGTGGTGCCGGGCACCGGGGTGACGATCGCCAGTTCAATTCCCGCCAGCGCGTTCAGCAGCGAGCTCTTGCCGACATTGGTCTGGCCCGCCAGCACCACCTGCAAGCCGTCGCGCAGCAGCGCGCCCTGGCGGGCGCGGGACAGCGCCGCATCCAGGGTTTGCAGCAATCCGTCCAGGCGTTCAGCGGCGTTGGCGCGCTGCAGGAAGTCGATCTCTTCTTCGGGAAAATCGAGCGTCGCTTCGACCAGGGTCCGCAGTTGCACGGTGCGCTCGGCCAACGCATCGACCTCGGCCGAGAACGCGCCCGCCAGCGACCGGGCAGCCGACCTTGCGGCGGCCTCGGTGCTGGCATCGATCAGGTCGGCCACTGCTTCGGCCTGCGCCAGATCGATCTTGTCGTTCAAGAACGCGCGCTCGGTGAACTCGCCGGGCCGGGCCAGGCGTGCCCCGGGCAGGGCGTTCAGACAGCGGGTGAGCAGCAGTTGCAGCAGCACCGGCCCGCCATGGGCCTGCAGCTCCAGCACGTCCTCACCCGTCACCGAATGCGGGGCCGGGAAGTGGATCGCCAGCCCCCGATCCAGGGGCTGACCATCGTCGCCGATGAACGGCAGCAAGGTCGCCACGCGCGGCACCAGCGGCCGCTGGCAAACCGCGCCGATCAGCTGCTGCAGGTCGGGCCCGGACGCCCGAACGATGCCGACCGCGCCGCGCCCGGCGGCACTCGCGATCGCGACGATCGGGTCAGCAGACATGCCCATTCGCTGCGACCGGTCGGCAGCCGGGCTCAGAGGTTCATCACCCCGAGCTTCTTGTTGATGTACCACTGCTGGGCGATCGACAGGATGTTGTTGGTCAACCAGTACAGCACCAACCCGGCCGGAAAGAAGAAGAACATGATGCCGAACGCCAGCGGCATGAACCACATCATCTTGGCCTGGATCGGGTCGGGCGGTTTCGGGTTCAGCCACACCTGGAACAGCGACGACAGCGTCATCAGCACCGGCAGGATGAAGTACGGGTCCTTGTCGGACAAATCGGTGATCCAGCCGATCCAGGGCGCATTCCTCATTTCGACACTTGATAGCAACACCCAGTACAGCGCGATGAAGAACGGCATCTGCGCAACGATCGGCAGGCACGAACCGAGCGGGTTGACCTTTTCTTCGCGGTAGATGCGCATCATCTCGGCCTGCATCTGCTGCGGCTTCTCCTTGTAGCGTTCACGCAGCTCGGTCACGCGCGGCGCCACGGCCTTCATCTTGGCCATGCTGCGGTAGGCGCTGGCATTGAGCCAGTAAAAGGCCATCTTCAGCAACACCACCAGCGCCACGATCGACCAGCCCCAGTTGCCGATGAAGCTGTGCAACTTGGTCAGCAACCAGAAGAGCGGCTTCGACAGAATCGTCAGCCAGCCATAGTCCTTGACCAGCTCCAGCCCCGGCGCGAGCGCTTCGAGCTTGTATTCCTCTTGCGGGCCGGCAAACAGCGTGGCATCGATCGTCTTGGTGGCGCCCGGTGCCACCTCGCCCAGCGGCAGCACCATCGCGATCGTGTATTCGTTGTCACCGATCTTGGCGGTGCGGAACTCGCGCGGCGTGCCTGCAGGCACCAGCCAAGCCGATGCGAAATAGTGCTGCACCATCGCCACCCAGCCGCTGTCGGCCTGGCGGTCGTGCGTGGTCTTGCCCTTGTCGATGTCCTTGAAGTCGATCTTGTGGAACTTGTTGGCCTCGGTGTAGATGGCCGGCCCGGTGAAGGTGAAGTAGAAGCTCGATTCGCCTTCGGGCTTGTTGCCATCGCGTGCCAGTTGCAGGTAGAGCTGCGGCGACACCGGCGTGGGGCCACTGTTGATGAACTCCTGCTTCACATCGATGGCATAGCTGCCGCGCTTGAAGGTGTAGGTCTTGATCAGCTGGTGACCGTCGACGGTGGCCGACTCGAAGCGCAGGGTCAAGGCATTGGCGCCGGCTGCCATCGTGCGCTCGCCGGGCTCGACAGTCATCGGCGTCAGGTGGTTCGGCAGCTTCACACCCGGCGTGGTGGTGACGAGACCGCTCTGCGCCAGATACAGGCGACTGGCGCTGCGGTCGAGCAGCACCACATCGCGGCTGCGGTCCGCGTTGTCGCGGTAGTCCAGCAACTCCAGCCGCACCAGGGTTGCACCCAGGCTGTCGAAGGTGGCCTTGACCTTGTCGGTGGTGACGGTGACCAGCTCGCCGCTTGTCTGCGCCGAAGCAAGGGCGGCGGTGCCCGGCAATGCGCTGGGCGCAGCTGCGCCCACAGCCGATGGCACGGCAGCGGGGACGCCCGCTGGGCCGGCACCCGCCCCCGGCACGGCCGCGGATCCCGCCGGGTTCGGCGTGGGGCCGCCGACCGCACTGCCGACTGTCGGCCGCGCGGGCGTGCCGAACATCGTGGGCTGGCCGTTGTGGCGGTTCCATGCTTCCCACAGCATGAACAGCGACATGATGAAGATCACCCACAACAGGGTGCGTCGGATATCGGTCATGAACGGCTTTGGATCGGTTGAGATGAGGGGTCGGAAGGCGGGGTAGTCGCAGCAGATGGCGCAGCAGGTTCGGCACCCGGCACCGGATCGTGGCCGCCCTGGCACCAGGGATTGCAGCGCAAGACCCGCCAGCCTGCCAACACGCTGCCACGCAGTGCGCCGTGTTGTTGCAAGGCTTGCAGTGCGTAGCTTGAGCAGGTCGGCTCGTAGCGGCAGACATTGCCCAACCAGGGCTGCAAGAGATAACGGTAGGTCAGCACCAGTCCGGTCAACACTCGGCGAGGCAAATCGGTCAACGCGCGCAATCTCATTCAGGCGCTCCGGTTGGCAGCGTCGACCGGTGGTAACCGCGCGACGCGGCCAGGCCTTTCAGCAGCGAAGCGAGCTCGTCGCGCACCGCCAGCCGCAACGCACCCGATGCCGCGGACGGAAAGAGCAAGCGCTGAAAGGGCGCGCGCAACCGCAACAACCACAACCCGCCCGGCAAGCCTTCGCGGGAGCCTTCGAAGGCTTGTCGCATCTGCCGCTTCACCAGCGTTCGGGTGACGGCTCGGCGCGCGTGACGCTTCGGCACCATGCAGCCCAACCAGATGGCGGCTTGGAAGTTATCCACATCGGGCGAACCAACGGGTTGATGTCCTGTGGATAACTTGCTCTCCGGGGCTTGGTAGCGCAAGGGTTGACGCGGCGAAGGAGCCCCATCGACGTGGTGAATCGCGAAGTGAGCGCTTCGCGCGGCACTGCGCACGGCCAGCAATCGGTCGAAGTCAGGCTTGTTGACAACCCTGGCCAGTGGACCAGCCACCGGCGCAACGCTCGTCAGACGGCCAGACGCTTGCGGCCTTTGGCGCGGCGGGCGTTGATCACCGCCCGGCCGCCACGGGTCTTCATGCGCACCAGAAAGCCATGGGTGCGGGCACGGCGAATCTTGGAGGGCTGATAGGTGCGTTTCATGAAAACTCCTTCGGTTGCCGGCGCGATGCGGGCAGGTTGGTGACGTTTGCTTCCGGCTTGCGGGCTTGCGGGCTTGCGGGCTTGGGCTTGCGGGCTGCAAGGCACTGTGCCTGCGATGAGCAGTTTGTGAAGCGCCGAAGCTGCGCTTCGATTGCGCCCGGGTGCCCACCCGGCTTGACCCGCGCAACGCAAAGGTTGTTTGCAGTTGCAGGGAAACCCGCAATTACAGCAAAAAAGGCGTGCTGGGTCAAACACTTGCACCGCAAACAGCCCGGTGTGGCGGGCTTGACGCGCGAGCCGATAGTGTGGATAACTGCGGTCCGCCATCCGCGAATGACGCAAGGATCGGCGGCTCATGACACCAGATATCCACAATGACCAATGACTTGTGGCTGCGGAGCTGCGAACGACTGGCAGCCGAGTTGCCCGAACAACAATTCAACACCTGGATCCGGCCCTTGTCGCCTGCGCCCGGAGCAGGCAACCGCTCGGAACCCGCCGCCGGCCTGACCGGCGGTCCCGCACCAGCCCCGATGCCACCGCACGCTGATGGCGTGGTGTCGGTGCAGGTGCCCAACCGTTTCAAGCTGGAGTGGATACGGTCGCAATACGCCGGTCGCATCGAGTCGGTGCTTGCAGCGGTCGCCGGATATCCGGTGCGGCTGGAGCTGAGCCTGGCGCCGACGAGCCCGCGGCAAGACCCGGTTGCCGCATCCGCCGTCGTGGCGTCGACGACCTCGGCGGGATCGGCGGCGGCGCTGGCCCTGCTGGGGCTGCAGCGCAACGCGCCGGCAATGGCGCCGGGGGTTGGGGGGTCGAGGGACCATCCGCCGACCGGGCCGACTCATTCGCTGTTGCCGACCCACCGGCTGAACACCGCGCTGACTTTCGATACCCTGGTTGCCGGCCGGGCCAACCAGATGGCACGCACCGCGGCGCTGCATGTGGCCGGTGCGCCTGGGGTCAGCTACAACCCGCTTTTCATCTACGGCGGGGTTGGCCTTGGCAAGACCCATCTTGTGCACGCGGTGGGCAATGCCCTGCTGCACGATCGGCCACAAGCCCGGGTGCTGTACCTGCATGCCGAGCAGTTCATCAGCGATGTGGTCAAGAACTACCAGCGCAAGACCTTTGACGAACTGAAAGCCAAATACCACTCGCTGGACCTGCTGCTGATCGACGATGTGCAGTTCTTCGCCGGCAAGGAACGCACGCAGGAAGAGTTCTTCAACGCCTTCGAAGCGCTTTTGACCAAGCGCGCCCACATCATCATGACCAGCGACACCTATCCGAAGGGGCTGGTGGACATCGACGAGCGGCTCAAAAGCCGCTTCGACGCCGGCTTGACGGTGGCGATCGAGCCGCCCGAACTCGAAATGCGGGTGGCGATCCTGATGCGCAAAGCCGCGCTCGAGAAAACCGAGATGCCCGAAGACGTGGCTTTCTTCGTCGCCAAAAACGTTCGAGCCAATGTGCGCGAGCTCGAAGGCGCGCTGCGCAAGGTGCTGGCCTACAGCCGTTTCAGTCACAAGGACATCAACATCGCACTGGCCAAGGAAGCACTGCGCGACTTGCTGTCGATCCAGAACCGACAGATCTCGGTCGAGAACATCCAGAAGACCGTGGCCGATTTCTACAAGATCAAGGTCGCCGATATGTACAGCAAGAAGCGCCCGGCCTCGATCGCCCGGCCGCGCCAGATTGCGATGTACCTGGCCAAGGACATGACCAAGCGCAGCCTGCCCGAGATCGGCGAGCTGTTCGGTGGGCGAGACCACACCACCGTGCTGCATGCGGTTCGCAAGATCGGCGCCGAACGCGGCATCAACCCCGACCTGAACCAGCAGTTGCATGTGCTGGAACAAACACTCAAGGGCTGAAGGCCGCGGATAAGCGCCGATGCACGAGCGCCATTTCGTTCGGGACTGCCCTGCCGAGCGAGACTACAAACTGTGGAAAAGGGCAGAACAACCTGCCGCTTGTCCACCGACCGCCCGACAGCGGGCAGGTTGTTCTCTTTGCGGGTGCAGCAGCAGCGGGGCTGCACGCACAGGGTTCACCGTCTGCTAAGACATTGACGGAACAGGCGAAAATGCCGTTGTCCACAGAAAGAGCGCTCCTCTATCTGCTACCACCATCTCTTTTGAAGAAGAAACAACAACCATGATGCTTCTCAAAGCCCCGCAAGCGCAGATCCTGGAAGCCTTGCAATCGGTGGCGGGCATCGTCGAGCGGCGCCACACCCTGCCGATCCTGGCCAATGTGCTGATCCGAAAAACCGACGGCACGATCGAGTTCACCAGCAGCGACCTGGAGATCCAGGTTCGGACCCGGGCCGAGCTCGGCGGCGACCACGGCAACGTATCGACCACGGTCGGTGCGCGCAAGCTGATCGACATCCTGAAGAGCCTGCCGGCCGACCAGACGGTGAGTCTGTCTTCGGCGCAAAACAAGCTCACGCTGCAAGCCGGCAAGAGCCGCTTCACGTTGCAGACTTTGCCGGCGGATGATTTCCCGCTGGTCAGCGAAAGCGTCGAGTTCGGCCCCACGTTTTCGGTGCCGCAGAAGATTCTGCGCGGGCTCATCAACCAAGTGCACTTCGCAATGGCGGTGCACGACATCCGCTACTACCTGAACGGCATCCTGTTCATCGCCGAGGGCAGCACGTTGACCCTGGTGGCCACCGACGGCCACCGCCTGGCGCTGGCGCAATCGCAATTGGCCGAGCAGGTGCCGAACAAGCAGGAAGTGATCTTGCCGCGCAAGACGGTGCTGGAATTGCAGCGCTTGCTGAAGGACGAAGAAACCGCAATCGAGATGCGCTTCGCCGCCAACCAAGCCAAGTTCGCATTTGCCGGGCTTGAATTTGTCACCAAACTGGTCGAAGGCAAATTCCCCGACTACAACCGAGTGATTCCGCGCAACCACAAGAACATCGTCACTCTCGGACGCGTGCCGTTTCTGGCCAGCCTGCAGCGCGCGGCCATCCTGACCAGCGAGAAGTTCAAGAGCGTGCGCGTCAACATCGAGCCGGGCATCTTGCGCATCGCTTCCAGCAATGCCGAGCAGGAAGAAGCCAAGGAAGAACTCGAAGTCGACTACAGCGGCGACCCGATCGAGATCGGCTTCAATGTCACCTACCTGATCGAGGTGCTGGCCAACACCGACAACGCCCACGAGATGGTGCGGCTGGAATTGCAGGACAGCAGTGCGAGCGCGCTGTTCAGCGTGCCGGAGCAGCCCGGATTCAAGTACGTGGTGATGCCCATGCGGATCTAGGGTGCCCGGGGCGGCATGCGCTCCCTGCCCCTCCGAGGGGGCGTTCGCCTGCGGCCCAGAAAAGCCGGTTCCGCGGCTTTGCTCGGTGACAGCGCTGCGCTGCGCTCGCGCAGCACCGGATGATTTCGCGCAAGTAGACCTTTGAAGGCAGTGATGACTGAACAGAACAACAACGACAGCAGCGGCCCGAACGGCAAGAACGACGGACCTGCCAACAAGATCGGCAAGGACGGGGTCACCCGTCGGCAAGTACCGGGTGCCGATGGCGCTGCCGCATCAGTCGGCAGCGAAGCCTCGATGGCCTACGGCGAAGGCAGCATTCAGATCCTGGAAGGCCTGGAAGCGGTGCGCAAGCGGCCCGGCATGTACATCGGCGACACCTCCGACGGCACCGGCTTGCACCATCTGGTGTTCGAAGTGGTCGACAACAGCATCGATGAAGCATTGGCGGGGCATTGCGACGACATCGTCGTGACGATCCACAGCGACAACAGCGTCAGCGTGATCGACAACGGCCGCGGCATCCCGACGGGGGTCAAGCTGGACGACAAGCATGAGCCGAAGCGCTCGGCATCCGAAATTGCGCTGACCGAGCTGCATGCCGGCGGCAAGTTCAACCAGAACAGCTACAAGGTCAGCGGCGGCCTGCATGGCGTGGGCGTCAGCTGTGTCAACGCCTTGAGCCGCTGGCTGCGGTTGACGGTGCGGCGTGAGAACAAGGTTCACCTGCTGGAGTTCGAGCGCGGAGTGACACAAGACCGGGTGATCGAGATCCGGCAGACACCCGAGGGCCCGGTCGAGTTGAGTCCGATGCGCATTACCGGCGACACCGAAAAGCGTGGCACCGAGGTTCACTTTTTGCCCGACGACACGATATTCAGCCACATCGACTTCCACTACGACGTGGTGGCCAAGCGGCTGCGCGAGCTGAGCTTTCTCAACAACGGCGTGAAGATTCGCTTGGTCGACGAGCGCAACGGCAAGGAAGACAACTTCGAGTTCGCCGGCGGTGTGCAAGGCTTCGTCGGTTTCATCAACCAGGGCAAGAAGGTGCTGCACCCCAACATCTTCCATGCGATGGGCGAGAAGCAAAGCGACCAGAACACCACGATCGGCGTCGAGGTGGCGATGCAGTGGAACGATGGCTACAACGAGAACGTGCTGTGCTTCACCAACAACATTCCGCAGCGGGATGGAGGCACCCACCTGACCGGTTTGCGCGCGGCGATGACGCGGGTCATCAACAACTACATCAACGCCAACGAGATGGCGAAGAAGGCCAAGGTCGAGATCGCCGGCGACGACATGCGCGAAGGTCTGGCCTGCGTGGTCAGCGTCAAGGTGCCCGAGCCGAAGTTCAGCAGCCAGACCAAGGACAAGCTGGTCAGCAGCGAGGTGCGGGGCCCGGTGGAAGACATCGTCAGCAACCTGCTGCACGACTGGTTGCAGGAGAACCCGAACGACGCCCGGATCATCTGCGGCAAGATC
>JBBSPW010000094.1:0-12657 GCA_038258365.1 Burkholderiales bacterium
CGAGGTCGATGCCGGCGCATTCAGCGGCGCGGTCGACTGGCGCCTGCAGCGTTTCGGCGACTTTCCCGCGGCGCTGGAATCGCACCGCGACAGTCTGCAAGGCAAGACCCATGCCTGGCTGCGGCATGCGCCGAGCGCGGGCGGCGAGTCGGCGGGTGCTGCAGAGCCGGCCGGCACAGAAGCCGCTGCGCGCCATTGGCAGGGCCGCTGCTTCGTTTTCGACGAACGCATCACCGTCACCTGATGGCCTGGCTGCTGCGCGCCTTTGGCGTGATGCTGATGCTGACCGCATTGGTGGTGGCGTTGTCGCGAGCGCCCGACCGGCCGGTGCAGACCTTGGTCGCGCGCTGGGCGCTTCCGCCATCGGATTTCGTCGATGTCAAGGGGCAGACGGTTCACATCCGTGACGAAGGCCCGCGCGACGACCCGACCCCGCTGCTGTTGATCCACGGCACCGCATCGAGCCTGCACACCTGGGAAGGCTGGGCACGCGTGCTCAAGTCGGAACGGCGTGTCATCAGCTTCGATCTGCCCGGCTTCGGCCTGACCGGGCCGTTCACCGGCGCCTACCCACCCGACGACTACAGCGGGGAGGCCTATGTGCGCTTTGTGCTCGATTTGATGGACACACTGAACGTGCCGCGCGCGGTGGTCGCCGGCAACTCGCTGGGGGGCGAGATCGCCTGGCGCCTGGCAGCCCGGGCGCCCGAGCGGGTGGCAGCACTGGTGCTGGTCGATGCGGTGGGGCCGGCGTTCACCCCGCGATCGGTGCCGATCGGCTTCAGACTGGCGCGCGTGCCGGGCCTGGGCCGGATCACCGAATGGTTGCTGCCGCGTTCGATCATCGCCGAGGGGCTGCAGGACACCTATGGCGACCCGTCGAAGGTCACGCCGGAACTGATCGACCGCCACTTTGAATTGTTGCTGCGCGAAGGCAACCGCCATGCGCTCGGTTTGCGGCTGCAGCAGCAGCGCATCGACGGCCCCGACGCCGACCGCATCGGGCGGCTGACCCTGCCGACGCTGATCCTGTGGGGCAGCCGCGACCGGCTCGTGCCGCCCGAGGTCGGCGGCACCTTTCAGCGCCTGATTGCGGGCAGTCAGCGCGTGCTGCTGGACGGACTCGGGCACCTGCCGCAAGAAGAAGACCCCGCGCGCAGCCTGGCGCCCTTGAAGCGCTTTCTGGGCTGGAAGTAGCCGACTGGAAGAGAACGGCTGCGAACAGCCGGGTCAGCGCACCACCAGCCGCGGTGCACCCGCAGGCGCTGCCACCACCTGCCCCACCACGGCTGCGCCCAGAAAGCCGTGGCGCTTGAACACATCCAGCACCGCGCCGACCGCGCCGGGGTCGCAGGACACCAGCAAACCGCCGCTGGTTTGGGGGTCGCTCAGCAGCGCTTGGTCCTCGGCCGCGAAGCCAGCTGGCAACTCGATCTCGGACCCATAGCCCTGCCAGTTGCGTCCCGACGCACCGGTGACAAAGCCCTGCTGCGCCAGCTCGCGAACATCGGCCAGCAGCGGCACGGCTGACCAGTCGATCTGCACTTGCGCCTTGGCACCGCGTGCCAGTTCCAGCACATGGCCGGCCAAGCCGAAGCCGGTGACATCGGTCAACGCATGCACATGCTCCAGCTCAGACAACTCCGGCCCCGGCGTGTTGAGCTGGGTCGTGTTGGCGATCATCTGTCGATAGCCGGCATCGCCCAGCTTGCCCTGTTTCAACGCCGCGGACATCACCCCCACGCCCAATGGCTTGCCCAGGATCAGCACATCGCCGGGCCGCGCATCGGCATTGCGTTTGACCCGCTTCGGATGCACCAGCCCCAGCGCCACCAAGCCGTAGATGGCTTCGACCGAGTCGATGGTGTGACCGCCCGCAATCGGAATGCCGGCTGCGCGGCACACCGAAGCGCCACCTTCCAGCACCCGGCCGATCGTCTTCGTCGACAGGACGTTGATCGGCATGCCCACAAGCGCCAGCGCCAGGATCGGCTTGCCGCCCATCGCATAGACATCGCTGATCGCATTGGTGGCGGCGATGCGGCCGAAGTCGAAGGGGTCGTCGACGATCGGCATGAAGAAATCCGTGGTGGCGATCAAGGCCTGCTCGTCGTTGAGCTGGTAGACCGCCGCGTCGTCGGCGGTCTCGATCCCCACCAGCAACTCCTTCGGCACCGGGAAACCGGCGGTGCCCTTGAGGATCTCGGACAACACGCCCGGCGCGATCTTGCAGCCGCAGCCGCCGCCATGCGAGAGCGAGGTCAGGCGGGGTTCGGCGGCGGGAACACCAGAGGTGGCGGATCGATCAGGGGCGTTCATCGGGGAGCTCCGGTGGCGGTACCAGCAGCGGTACCAGTGGCAGTCATGCGCAGCATCTGCAGCAAATGCAGCAAGGTGGTGCGTTCGGTGTCAGGGTGAAACAGGGAGGCGCGTTCGGCAACCTGCTCGATCAGTGCGGGCAGCATAGCCGGGTCGTCCCGGCAGCGTTCCAGCAACGCAGCCAATGCGGCCGCGTCTCCATGGTCGAAGGTGCCCGTGTAGCCGGCCCCGAGCAACCCGAGGTTGCCGTCGATGCGCGAGGCCAGCACCGGCGTGCCGCTCATGATGGCCTCGATCACCACATGCGCCCCGCCTTCCATGCGGCTCGCATGCACCAATACATGCGCGGCCTGGATGCTGCGGCGAACCTGCCCGTGCGGCAGCGCGCCGAGCCAGCGGTAGGTCGGCAACTCTGCCCCCAGCGCCTGTGCGGCAGCGGCCAGATCCGGGTCCAGCCCTTCGCCGATGTGGTCCAGTTGGATGTCGGACCGGCCTTGCAGCAGGCGTGCGGATTCGAAGTAGGTTTGCGGCGATTTCTCGTCGCGCAGGTGGCCGACCATCAGCGCCCGCAGTTCGTTCGCGGGCTTCTGCAATCTTCTGCGCGGGGCAGCCGATTGCAGGCAGATGCGGCCCTTGGCCTGCACCGCTGGCGGCAGTTGCTGCAGGCCCAGCTGGTTCAGCACCACCAGGCAGTCGGCCAGGTCGAGGGAATGGCGCGCATCGGCATCGTTTTCGATGTCACGGTACAGGTCGGTGCCGGTCAGCACCAGCACCAGCGGACGGCGCGGGTGGGCCGCGTGCCAGGCCTTGACCGACGGTGCCGAGCGCCGGGCATGCAAGGCGATCATCAGGTCTTCGTCGCCCTGCTCCCAACTGCTGCAGAGGTGGACTCGATAATCGGCCCCCAGCATCCGCGCCCAGCGACGGGCGGTTTGCCAGTTGCCGTTGTTGGCGTCGGCCAGGGCCGGCGTGACGAGTGCGATCGTTGGATGGTTCACCGCAAGGAGGGTAGCGCGAATGACGGGTGGGGGTTCGTTCTGCGATGTCGAGGCGGGCGTCTTGGGTGCTAATCACCCCCTCGACCCGGGCATGTCGGCACGCACTGGCGATGCCGATTGGCTCGCAGTCGCCCTGACCGACAGCCGCAGCCAGACGCTTGCCACCTTTTCGGCCCTGCAGCAGGCGCTGGCGGAAGCCGCGAGAGAGGTGCCGTCATTGCCGCAGTTCAATCCCCCGCTGTGGGAACTCGGTCACATCGGCTGGTTTCAAGCGCACTGGGTCGGGCGCAATCCGCAGCGGCTGCGCGGCTGGGACGCAGAGCCCGATGCACCCCGCCTGCCGGCACCGCGCAGCACCAACCGCAGCGAATCCGACGCGCTCTACGACAGCGCCAACGTGCCGCATGCCACCCGCTGGAGCCTGCCGCTGCCCGATGCCGATGCCACCCGAGCCGATCTGGCCGCGCAGCTGGAGCAAACGTTGTCCGTGCTGAAGGGCGCCCCACACGATGACCGTGCGCTCTACTTTCACCGCCTGGTGCTGCTGCACGAAGACATGCACCACGAAGCCGCGCTCTACAGGGCCGATGCGTTGCAGCTGGAGTTGCCCGGGGATCGCCTGCGGCTGAACCCGAGGCCGGCGCCCGGTGCCGAGTTGCGGTTCGACCCGGTCCGCTGGTTGCTGGGCAGCAGCGCTGCGGGCTTTGTCTTCGACAACGAACTCGGTGCGCACGGGGTCGATCTGGGCGCCTTTTCGATCGACGCGCAGGTGGTGCGGTGGGTCGAGTTCCTGCCCTTCATCGAAGCCGGCGGTTACGACGAGCCCCGCTTCTGGTCGGCCGCCGGGATCGACTGGCTTCGCACGAGGACGCAGGCACCCACGCAGACGCACGCCGCAGGCCCGGGACGGCTGCCAGCGGCCCTGCGCAGAAACGACCGCGCTGGCTGGCAGCTGCGCCACCGCGGGCGCTGGCAAGCGCTGGACCCGGCTTTGCCGGCTTGCCACCTGAGCTTCTTCGAGGCCGAAGCCTGGTGCGCCTGGGCCGGCCGGCGCCTGCCCACCGAAGCCGAATGGGAGCGCGCCGCGCTGTCCGCATCCCCGCAGAACTTTCACTGGGGTGATGTCTGGGAATGGTCCACCAGCCGCTTCGACCCTTATCCCGGATTCGTCGCCCACCCGTACCGCGACTACTCGGCGCCCTTCTTCGGCAGCCGCCCCGTGCTGCGCGGCGCCAGCTTCGCGACCCATCCGCGGATGCGCCATCCGCGCTATCGAAACTACTTCACACCCGAGCGCGACGACATCCATGCCGGGTTCAGAAGCTGCGCGATCTCTGCTGATCTGAAAGCCTGAGCCCCAGCCCGAGCTTGATGTCGCGACATCGTCGCCTTCGGGCTCTCACATCGCCAGCAGCACGGCGTACCAGTCGTCGGCATCGGTCCAGACCTGCACCTGCTGGAAGCCGGCGTCACGCAACAGCGACTCGAAGTCAGCACGCAGCCACTTGTAGGAGCTCTCGGTGTGGATGCTCTCGTCGGCTGCGAAGTGCCGTTCGCCGCCCGGCCAGCGCACCGTCAAGGCATGACGCGCATGCAGGTGCATCTCGATGCGCGACTCGGCGCGGTCGAAGCGCGATGCATGGCGCCACTGCCGCAAGTCGAAGTCGGTGCCCACCAGCCGGTTCAGGTGCCGAAGTGCATTCAGATCGAAAGCCGCTGTCACCCCCAGAGCATCGTCATAAGCCGCTTCCAGTTGCTGCGGCGACTTGACCAGATCGACACCGATCAGCAGGGCACCGCCGCGGGCCAGGGAGTGCACCTGCCGCAGCAAACGCAAGGCCTGCGCTGGGTTGAAATTGCCGATGCTGGAGCCGGGATAGAACACCAGCGCGGATCCGCTGAGCACATCCTGCGGCAGCTTCAGTTGCTGCGAGAAGTCGAGCCCCACGCCGGTCATCTGCATCGCCGGATGCTGGCGCTGCAACTGCAGCAGCGCGCTGCGCAAGAAATCGACCGAGATGTCCACCGCCACATAACGCCGGGGTTGGATGGCACCGAACAACGAAGCGGCCTTGATGCAATCGGCAGCGCCCAGGTCGACCATCGTGCAACCTGCTCCCAGCCTGCCATGCACCGCTGCCGCCATCGCTGCGCCATGGGCGCGAAAGATCGCCGCCTCGGTGCGGGTGGGGTAGTACTCGTCGAGTTCGGTGATGGCGTCGAACAGGGTCGAGCCGAGCCGGTCGTAGAAGAATTTCGGCGACAGCGCGGCCGGCACCGCCTGCAGTCCGGCCACCGCTTCGGTGATCAGACCCGGCGCATCCAGCTCGTGCAGTTGGTAGAAGCGGGGCTCGGCAGCGTCGGACATTGGCGGGCAATGTAGCAGCGGCCCGGCAGCCGATCCGCGTCCGGGACAAAATGCCCGCAGCGTTGCAACTGCCATGCGCGGTTCGCCATGCCGTTGCAGCCATGCTGTTGCAACCGACGCCCACTGCGCCCTCGCACCCTCACTACTCCGGGAGACCCCCCTTGCGCCAATTGTTCGATCGCTTCAAGCCCCTGTTGATGGGCGCTGTGCTGGGCCTGACGCTGACCGCGCAGGTGCACGCGCAGCAGGTCTTCCGCATGACCGCCATCCCCGACGAATCGCCGACCGAGCTGGCGCGCAAAGCCGCCCCGCTGTTGAAGTACCTGGAAGGCAAGCTCGGCATGAAGGTCGAGTTCACCCCCGTGACCGACTACGCCGCCTCGGTCGAAGCGCTGGTCAACAAGAAGGTCGACATGGCCTGGTTCGGCGGCTTCACCTTCATTCAGGCCTACGCCCGATCGGGTGGCAAAGTGGTCCCGCTGGTGCAGCGTGAAGAAGACGAAAAGTTCCGATCGGTTTTCATCACCACCGACCCGGCGATCAAGACCCTGGCCGATCTGAAGGGCAAGGATGTCACCTTCGGCTCGCAAAGCTCCACCAGCGGCCACCTGATGCCGCGCAATTTCTTGCTCGAAGCCGGGGTCGACCCCGACAAGGACTTCAAGCGCGTGGCCTTCAGTGGCGCACACGACGCCACGGTGGCTGCGGTGGCTTCGGGCAAGGTGCAGGCCGGCGCGCTGAACGTCTCGGTCTGGAACCGCCTGGTGGCCGAGAAGAAGGTCGACACCGACAAGGTGCGGGTGTTCTACACCACCCCCGCTTACTACGACTACAACTGGACGGTGCATGCCGACATGCCGGCTGCGATGCAAAAGAAGATCGTCGATGCGATGACCTCCTTGTCGATGGACACGCCCGAAGGCAAGGCGATCCTGGACCTGCAGCGCGCCACCAAGTTCGTGCCCACCAAGGTCGAGAACTACAAGGGCATCGAAGCCGCTGCCAAGAGCGCCGGCCTGCTCTGATCGGGGTGCTGAGATGCATCGGCTGCTGCGACCGTTGCCTGGCCTGATGCGCCGCTCGCACGACATCCGACACGTGCGTTGAAGCTGCACCTGGAAAGCGTGGACGCGCGGCACCCTGCCGCGCGCGGAAACAGCGCACCCGCGCTGCGTGGCCTGACGCTGACCGTTGCCGACGGCGAGTCACTGGCGGTGATCGGCCCTTCCGGTGCCGGCAAGACCACGCTGTTGCATGTGCTGGCTTGCGCGCTGCCACCGGTGAACGGGCAATTGCGTCTGGGTGGCGCCGACCCCTGGAGCCTGCCACGACCCGCTTTGCAGCGGCTGCGGGGCGAGTTGTTCCTGGCGCCGCAGGTGCCGCCGTTGCCGCCACGCCAGCGTGTCGTGACTTCGGTGCTGGCGGGCCGTTTGCCGCGCCAGGGGCTGCTGGCCAGCTTGCGCTCGTTGCTGTTGCCCGACGACATCCCGGCGGCATTCGAGGCGCTGGAGCGTTTCGATCTGGGCGACAAGTTGTTCGACCGGGTCGACCGGCTCTCGGGCGGTGAACGCCAGCGGGTCGGCTTGGCGCGGGCGCTGCTGGCCCCGGCGCGCCTGTGGCTGATCGACGAACCGCTGTCGGCGCTCGACCCGGCTCGCGCCGATCTGGCGATTCGAACCCTGTGCGACTGCGCGACCGAACGCGGGGTGACGCTGGTGGCCACGCTGCACCAGGTCGACACCGCGCTTGCGAACTTTCCCCGCATCGTCGGGCTGCGCGATGGCGCGCTGGCCTTCGATCTGCCTTCGGCGCAGGTCACGCGCGAACTGTTGGCGCAGTTGTACGACCAAAAGGAAGACGAGTTGCACGGGCCAGCGCCGCCCCCGCAACCGATGCAGCCGATGGCTGAGGCGCCCGCTGTCATGCATTGCCGATGAGGTGGGTGTGATGGGCCCTGCGCTGGCCTTGCGCGCTGGGGAGCGCGCCCCCGAGCGCGACCCGGCCTGGATCGGCCGCGTCTTCTGGTTCATGGCTGCCCTGGTGCTCGCCTGGCCGCTGCTGGTGGCCACCGAATTCAAGCTCTGGCAGCTCTTCGACGCCGACAGCCGACGCGTCACCGGGCAGTTCATCGCCGGCTTCTTTCCGCCGGCGCATGGCCCGGAGTTTCTGTGGCTGGTGGCCCGCGAAACCTGGCGCACGGTGGCGATCGCCACCGCTGGCATCACGCTGGCGCTGCTGGTGGCGGTGCCGCTGACGTTGCTGTCGACCCGGGTGCTGTCGATCTCGGCGCTGTCGGGGCGCATGGCTCGCGGGCCGTTCGTGTTGCGACAGGCGATCCGTTTTCTGCTGATCTTTCTGCGCAGCATGCCCGAGCTGGTGTGGGCGCTGGTGTTCGTGCGGGTGGTGGGGCTCGGTCCCACGTCGGGGGTGCTCGCGATCGCGCTGACCTATGGCGGCATGCTCGGCAAGGTCTACGCCGAGATCCTGGAAAGCGGCGAAACCCACGCCACCGAAACCCTGATGCGCAATGGAAGCGGCCGGCTGCAAGCCTTCTTCCATGCGCTGCTGCCCACCAATGCGCCGGAGCTCACCTCGTACACCGTCTACCGCTGGGAATGCGCGATCCGCTCGTCGGTGGTGCTCGGCTTCGTAGGCGCCGGCGGGCTCGGGCAGCAGCTGGACAACTCGATGAAGATGTTCAACGGCAGCGAAGTCGCCACCATGCTGCTGGTGTTCATGCTGCTGGTCGGCTTGGCCGACCGCACCAGCACGTGGCTGCGGCGGAATCTGGTGGGGTGATGGTGCGCCCATGCTCGCATTCACTCGCTGCCCCGTGGTTTCGAAAACTCGGGGGAGCTCGCCTGCGGCCCGGCAAAGCCGGTTCTGCGGCTTTTCTGGGTGGGTTCGCTGCGCTTCGCTCGCGTGCGCTGGGCCCGGACAGATGAAGCCGCTTGCCGCCAACCTGCCTTACAAACTGCCGCCGCCGCTGTTTCATGCGCGCTGCAAGGTGTGCTGGTTCCTGTTCGGCATCGCGGTGCTGGTGGTCACCAGCTTCTGGTCGCTGGACCTGCAGTGGGGGCAGTTCCTGTCGCTGGAAGGGCTCAACAGCATGGGCCGCTTCATCGGCGAGTTCTTTCCGCCGGATCTCAGCGCGACGTTCCTTCGCAAGGTCGCATGGGGCACGGTGGAGACACTCGCGATGTCGCTGCTGGGCACCGTGCTGGCAGCGGCTGCGGGGTTGCTGCTGGCCCTGCCGGCCAGCCGGCTGCATGCCGGCGGCCGCAACCTGTCGCGCGCGCCGACCCGGCTCGTGCTGAATGCGCTGCGCTCGATACCGGAGCTGGTGTGGGCGTCGCTGATGCTGATCGCTGCCGGGCTGGGGCCTTTTGCAGGCACCTTGGCCCTGGCGCTGCACACCACCGGGGTGCTGGGGCGGCTGTTTGCCGAAGCGGCAGAGAACGCACCACCCGAGCCCGGTTTCGCCCTGCGCACCCAGGGCGTCGGTGATGTGCGGGTGTTTCTGTATGCGACGCTGCCGCAGATCCTGCCGCAGCTCTTGAGCTACACCCTGTACCGCTGGGAAAACAACATCCGCGCCGCAGCGGTTCTGGGCGTGGTGGGCGCCGGCGGGCTGGGGCAATTGCTGGCCTATCACATGGGCTTGTTCCACATGGGCCGCACCGCCACGGTGCTGGGAGCGATGCTGCTGATGGTGGCGCTGGTCGATGCCGTGAGCTATGGCGCGCGCCGCGCCATGACGCGCTGACCGTGCCAGACGCAGCGGCGAGAATGCAGGTTTGCCCGCCGCTGAGGCTGCATCCGCAAGCCATCGTGCGGCGTAGATGGTCCTGTGGGCGCCGATTGGTAAGTTCCCTTCCCCGAAACCGACCCGTTCCGATGTCGCTGGCTGTTTCCGATTCCCGATTCCCCGAACAGGTGCCGTCCGACGGTTGCCGAATCGCCCAGTGGTCGGTTCCTGAGGCAGCCGCATCGCGACCGAAGGGGCTCTATCGACCCGACTGGCGTCTGTCGGTGACGGTGCTGGCTGCGGCATCCTTGCTGTGCTGGCTGGCTTGCCAGATGCCCGGCCCGCAGTGGCTGCTGTCGCAACAGGCCGATCTGGGAGCGCTGCAGCAGCAACACCCCGTGGCCTTCGCGGCCTGCTTCTTCTTCGTCTTCACCCTGCTGTCGGCACTGGCACTTCCCGGTTGCGGTGTGCTGGCGGTGGCCGCGGGGTTGTACTTTGGCTTGGCGGCGGGCACCGCGCTGGTGCTGCTGGCTTCGACGATCGGGGCGTCGGTGTCGTTCCTCGCAGCCCGCCACCTGCTGCGCGACCCCATGCAACGGCGCTTCGGGCACCGCTTGCAAGCGATCGAGAACGGCTTGGCGCGTGACGGCGCGTTCTACCTCTTCAGCCTGCGCGTGGCACCGTTGATTCCCTATGCGGTGATCAACCCGCTGATGGGGCTGTCGAGGATGCCGCTGTCGCAGTTCTTCGGCACCAGCCTGCTGGGCATGCTGGCCGGCAGCGCGGTCTATGTCTATGCCGGTACCGCACTGGCTTCGGTGCCTTTGGCGTCGGTGGGTTGGTCGGCGCTGTTTTCGCCGGCCTTGCTGGCCGCGTTGTTGGCGCTGGCGGTGCTGCCCTGGGGCATGCGCGCAGCCTGGCGCACGGTGTCCCGGCGGATGTTTGCTCCGCAGGCTCCGCAACCGTGCGGCTTGGAGAAGGCCTCGTGAAGCCCCGCCTGGGTCTGCTGTTCGGCTACGACTGGGACCTGGACGGCTTCACCGCGATCCCCGATGCACCGCAGTTCGATCGCGCCGGCTTCGACCTTTTCAGCTTTCCCAGCAGCGCCCGCCTGTTGGGCTTCGACCTCGACCGCTTCGCCGACCAGCAAGCGCGCCGCGGACGCCGCCTCGGCTGGTCGGGTGTGGTGTCGCACCACGAGCAGTTCGGTGCGCTGGCCGCTGCGCTGGTGGCCGAGCGCCTGTCGCTGCCGGGTGCCACACCGGAGTCGGTGCTGGCCGCGCAGCACAAGCTGCATGCCCGTCGGGTGTTGCAGCAGGTGGCGCCTGAAGCCAATGTCGCCTTCGCCGGTCTCGATGCGGCCTACGGTGGGCCGGTGCCCGACGGACTCAGCTACCCGACCTTCGTCAAGCCTGTCAAAGCGGCGTTTTCGGTGCTGGCGAAATCGGTGGCCAGCCAGGCCGAGCTGCATGCCCACACCCGCTTCGGCCGGCGCGAGCTGTGGGTGATCCGCAGCCTGGTAGAACCCTTCGAGCGAATCGCCAAACAGCGCCTGCCGCAAGCCGGTAGCGCGCACCGGATGATGCTGGAGACCCCGCTGCCGCTGCAGACCCCGCAGTTCAATCTGGACGGCTGGGTGTTCGATGGGCAGACCCGCGCGCTCGGCGTGGTCGACGCCATCATGTACCCCGGCACGCAAGCTTTCATGCGCTGGGAGTACCCGGGATGCCTTCCGCAATCGGTGCAGGACCGCGCGCTCGACGTGGCGCGGCGGTTCCTCGCTGCCATCGGCTACACGCATGGCTTCTTCAACATGGAGTTCTTCCACGATCCGGCCAGCGACCGCTTGACGGTGATCGAGTTCAACCCGCGCATGGCCTCGCAGTTCGCCGACCTGTACCGACGGGTGTTGGGGGTCGATGCGCATGCCATGTCGGTGGCGCTGGCACTCGGTCAGGACCCGGCTCTGCTGCCGCGGCGGGCGCCCACGGCGGGCGCGGCGGGCAGCCAGGTGTACCGCGTGTTTTCACCCACGGACCCGGTCCACATCCCGAACTCGGCGCAGCAGGCGCGGATGAAAACCGCGTTCACAGACGCGCTGCTGTTCACCTACCCGAAGACCGGCCATGCCATCGCGCGCGACTTCAAGTGGCTGGGCAGCTATCGTCAGGGCATCATTCACCTGGGCGGTGCCGACTGGCACGACCTGCGTGAACGCACCTTGAGGGCCAGCGCCCTGCTGGGGTGGACAGCGCCCTATGCGGAACAACTCGTCGACCCGTTTGCCGACGCCATCGCCGGCCCGCTTTCCGATCACTCCTTCGGCCGCCGCACGATTTCGTCGCCGGAGCCCGGACGCCCCCTGCCAACGCCCACTGGAGTCACCACATGAACAAACCTGATGCCGCACCGCGGCGCTTGCTGGCCGCCTTTGCAATCGCTGGCGCCGTGTTGCTGACCGGCTGCTCGGCGATGCAGGCGCAGAACCCGTCTTCGCCACTGCAGCCCGTCAATGCGGTGCCGGATGCAAGCACCGACCGTTTGATGCTGAAGGGCCACGATGTGGTGTCCTACTTCACCGACGGGCGCCATGCGCTGGGCGCGCCGCAGTTTCAAACCGTCTACCAAGGCGTCGGCTTCCGCTTCGCAAGCGCCGAGCACAAGGCGCTGTTCGATGCCGCGCCACAGAAGTACCTGCCGCAATACGGCGGCTTCTGCGCCGATGGCATCGTCTATGCCATCCCGTGGGGCGGTGACGCCGACACCTGGCTGATCAAGGACGGCAAGCTCTACATCTTCGGTGGTGCGGGCTCCAAGGCCGCGTACCTGCTCGATGTGCCGCGCAACCAGAAACTGGCCGACCAGTACTGGGCCGACGAAGTGGCCGGCAACAACAGCTTCTGGCAACGCACCAAGCGATTGGTGTTCCGCGTGCCGCACTACAAGAGCGGTGAGGAGTTGGCCAAGATGGTCAAGGAAGCCGAGGCCAAGCGGGGAGCCGACGGCACAACTGGCGGCATGTCGCCCAAGTCCTGAACCCGGGCCAGCGCGGTGCGGGCATCGATCGTCCGCGCGCTGCTGGGCATCACCGTCGGCGCGGGAGTCGCCTGGATCGCCTGGCGGCTCGGTGGCCGCACCGGGCTCTCCTTCGGCTTGCTGCTGGCATCGCCGCTGGCCGCTCTCGGCATCGCACCCTTGCTGATCGACGCCGTCGGTGAATCGGC
>JBBSPW010000095.1:0-12614 GCA_038258365.1 Burkholderiales bacterium
GACAGCCCGATGACCGATGCCGACCATGTCAAGCGGATTGCCATCTTCACCGAACTGAATCCACAGCCCGAGGTGGCGCTGTTCGAGCTGTCGCCCGCCAATGGCCGCGCCGAAGTCGGCACGCGCATGCGACTGGCCACCACGCAGACCGTGCTAGCGGTAGCGGAGCTCAGCGACGGCAGCCTGTGGCAACACCGCGTCAACGTCCTGGTGACGCTGGCCGCCTGCGTGGAAGGCGGTTGAAATGGTGCCCCCACGCTCTCTGCGTTCGCTGATATGACCCGCGCGATCATCCACATGCAGCCGACGGCCTCGAAGGGCGAGGTGCTGGCCGTGCGCGTGCTGGTGCAGCATCCGATGGAGACCGGCTACCGCAGCGGCTCGCGCGGCGAGAAGTTGCCGCGCAACATCCTGCGGCGCCTGCAATGCCGCTTCGACGGCGCCCTGGTGTTTGCCGCCGAGCTGCACCCGGCGATTGCCGCCAACCCCACGATCGCGTTTCAGCTGCGCGCGGTGCAAAGCGGCACGCTCAGCGTGAACTGGGCCGGCGACAACGGTTTCGACCACACCGAAACCGCATCGTTGACAGTTTTGTGAACGCCTGGTGTGCAGCGCTGCTGTTGACGAGCATCTGCACCGCTGCGGCAGCAGCAGGCGAAGGCAACGCCCCCGGCGACCCCCGCCGCTCGGGCTTCGACGACATGAGCCCTGCCCTGCAAGCGCTGCAAGCCGACGACACCCAGAACCCCGCGTGGTTGTGGCTGAAGGACGGGCAGCAACGGTTCGCTGCCGACTGCGCAGCCTGCCATGCTCCCGCAGCGATGCGCAGCGTGGCCACCCGCTACCCGGCCTTCGACACCGTGCTGGGCAAGCCGCTGACACTGAACCAGCGCATCGACCAATGCCGCCAGCGCAAACGGCAGCAACCGGCGCCACCTGCCGGTGGCGACGAGACCACGCTGGCACTCGGCACGTACCTCGGTCATCTGGCGCGGGGCCTACCGATTGCGCCGCCTGCAGACCCGCGCCTGGATGCCGCACGCGCAGAGGGCGAGCGGCTGTGGCGCACGCGCTTCGGGCAACTGGGCTTCTCCTGCTCTGAATGCCACGACGACCATGCCGGCGGACGCCTTGCCGGCAGCCCGATTCCGCAAGCACACCCCACCGGGTATCCGATCTATCGCCTGGAATGGCAGGGCATGGGCATCCTAGAGCGGCGCATGGCCGGCTGCATGCGGGCGGTGCGGGCGCAGCCCTTCAAACCGGGCAGCGAAGCCTGGACAGCGCTTGAGCTGTTCATGAAGCAACGCGCTGCCGGCATGCCAGTCGAAACACCGGCGGTGCGGCCATGACCGTCGGTCCGGGCGAAGAAGAGGCGATCACCGCCACGCAGCATTGGCTGAACCGCGCCGTCATCGGCCTGAACCTGTGCCCGTTTGCCCGCGCGGTGCAGCACAAGGGCCAGATCCGCTGGGTGCTGAGCACTGCGGACAACGTTCCCATGCTGTTGGCCGAGTTGATGACCGAGATGCAGAAGCTGTCCGAAACCCACCCGGATGCGGTCGACACCACGTTGATCGTGCATCCCGACCTGCTGCAGGACTTCAGCGATCACAACGACTTCCTCGATCTGGCCGAAGGCGCGCTGCAAGAGCTGGGGCTGGAAGGCGTGCTGCAGATCGCCAGCTTTCACCCGCAGTACCGCTTCGCCGATACCGCTGCCGATGACGCTGCCAACTTCACGAACCGATCACCGCACCCGACCCTTCACCTGCTGCGCGAAGACAGCGTGGCGCGGGCTGTGGCGTCGGTGCCCGATGCGGCACTGATCTACGAGCGCAACATCGGCACCCTGCGCGCCATGGGCGCCGAGGGCTGGCGGCGCTGGATGTCGACTGCCGATCCGCCGCAGACTGAGGCAGCCAAACCCACCGGAAGCAACCGGGCGTGATTTTCGCCGCGTGCGTTGTTGTGATTTGAGCGTTTGAGGGTGACGCGGCAGTCGCGATTACCGCCCCGCTTCCTAGAATTGAGCTGTGTCTTTCACCCGCTGAGCCAGCCCCCATCCGATGTCGATGCTGTTTGCAGCTGCACTTGCAGCATCTGCCGCCACGGTCCCCAGTTGTTCCTGGGACCGGCCGGGTGCCGACGCGTTCATGGGCAATGTCGTCAATGCGGTCGACCGCTACAGCGACATCCCGGCGGCCACGCGTGCGGTGCTCAAGCGCCGAATGGCAGCGCGCCAGTACGACGAGATCGCTGCCATCCGCCGCGACAGCATCACCGGCAAACATGCCTACGCACCCGAGTTGCGGCAGATGCACTTCGGCGCCGGGCAGGTGTGCGGCACGGTCACGCGCAGCAACTGGAAAGACAACGCAGTCGAACGCGGCCTGGTGTATTGCGAAGACGGGCATTGCCTGATCGTGCCGACGGTGTGCCGCAACGTCAGCCGGGTGACCCGCCTGGAGCAGGCACCCGAAACCCAGGCGGCGCCCCCCAGGTCGCTGAATGATGAGGGTCCGAAGACTGCGGCGCAGCCCACCACCGAGCTGCCCTTCGATGCACCCGGTGCCGGCAGCAGCTTTGCGGAGCAAGCCGGTGTCGATGCCGTCAACACCGGTGGCGGGCTCGTTGCCTTGGGCGGCGAAGGCGGCGCAGGGGTCCCGTCGGCTGGCGGATTCCCGATCACCGGAGGCGGTGTGGGCGGTGTCGTCCCCGGCAGCAGCACGCCTGCGGGCAATCAGACGACCGTCCCGGCAGCTATCACTGCGCCTGTGCCCGCAACAGCGTTACCCGAATCACCGACCCCTTTGCCGCCCACCATCAGCTCTGCCGGGCCGCCGTTCCCGATCGACATCTTGCCTCCCGGTGGCAGCGGCGGCATCGGCGTTCTGCCCGGCATCACTTCGGCTGTGCCGGAGTCCGGCACGCTGTTGTTGACAGCGCTGGGGCTGGCAGCATTGGCGCCGTTGGTGGCCGCACAGCGGCGGCGCCGGGCAGGCCGCGAGCCGAGGCGTGCAGCGCCTACTGCTTGACCAGCGACGACACCACCGCGCGGGTGGCTTCCTGCAGTTTCTCGCGTGCCATCGTGCGGCACTGCTCGGTGCTCGATCCGGTCGCCGAATCAAAAGCCGTTGCGGTTTCGCGGGGCCTGAACAGCGCGGCCTTCATCGTCGGGGACAACGGCAACACCATCACACGTGCCGCCACCACGCAGGTGGTGCCGTTCATGCCGCCTTCGACCTGGCTCACGAAGGCGTACTTGGTGGCCGGATAGACCCGCCAGACGGTGGCGGGGATGATGGCGGCCATCAGACTCGTGGCGGCTTTCTCACTGATCAGGTTCGAGTTCGAGTGATCGATGAAACGGGTTTTTGGCTCTGCTGCCAGTGCGCTGGCCGATGCCAAGAGCGCGACAACCACCAGGCTTGCGATTTTCATATGCACCTCTCCCGTTTCGGTTTTTGGACAACGCCCCGTTTGCGACTGGCCAGCGTGTCGATTCGCCAATTTGTCATTGGGCATCGCAGGGACAAGGCGAAAGTGTAGTCAGCACGGGTCCGCTCGCAAGTCGGTTTTGACCGCTGGTGGTGCGACTTTTGCACCCGGTCCGTCGCGGGTCGGCGGATCGTTCTGCGGGCTTTGCAGCCGGGCGATGTCCTGCGTCAAGCGGCCCGCGATCAGCCGCACCACCGCCAGCCCGAAGCCCGGGTTCTGGTAGACCAGTTGCTTGAACATGGCCTCGTCGATCGACAGCACGGTGCAGTCGGTCAGGCAACGGGCCGAGCTGCTGCGGCGGCGGTCGGGCGCGAAGAAGGCAATCTCGCCGAACATCTGCCCGGCTTCCAGCACCCGGCCGACGTCGGGCAACTCGATCCGGCCCTGCGCCAGATAGTGCAAGCGATCGGCGATCGCGCCGCGCTCGAACAGCACCGTGCCGGCCTTGCGGCGCCGGCTGCGCATGTAGGGGCGCAGCCAGATCTCCAGTTGCTGCGGGTCGGATGTGCTCTCGAACACCCGGCGCGACAAGCTCACCATCTGCCCGACCCGCACCAGATTGACCGGCAGCAGCACACTGTGCAGCACCACCATGATCAGCGACGGGTGCAGCGCGCCGTAGATGATGAAGCCGATGTTGCTGCCCACCGCCAGCCACCGCAACGGGATCATCGTCCGCACGAACGCGCTGACCGTCACCAGCAAGCCGCCCACCACCGCGGCCACAGCCGCCAACAACTGGTCGGGTTGCTGCAGCGAATGTGTGAACTGGCCGATGGCCGTGCTCAGCATGTCCAGCATCGCGCCCCCCGGCCTGGTGCCCAGAAGACGGGCCTGCGCAGCCTCACCCTCTGCCTACCAGTGTTGCGGCAGCTTGCGCAGCAGCACGATGCGACCCTGGCGGCGTTCGATGTAGCCGCCTTCCATCAGCGACTTGAAGATGCGGCTGACCATCTCGCGCGAAGAACCCACGCGTTCGGCAATGTCCTGCTGGGTCAGCCGCTCGGGCAGCATCGGTGGGTTTGCGGCTTTTCCCTCGGCGCTTGCGGTGGCGCTTGCGTCGGCCTTTGCATCGGCGGTCGCAGCCGCGTTTGCAACCGTATTTGCCGCGTTTGCCACGTTTGCCGGCGCTTCTTCCGCCAGCGTGCGCAAGAGCCTGGCGATGCGGCCGTACACGTCTTCCAGCGCCAGACTCTTGACGTGTTCGGTGGAAGCCCGCACGCAGCGGATCAGCTTGTGCACCAGGTGCACCGCGAAGTCGGGGTGGCTGGCCATGAAGCCGCGCGCATCGGCCCCGGTGACCACCGCGCAGCTGGTGGGCTCCAGCGTCATCACCGAAGCCGAGCGCGGCCCACCGTCCAGCGTCAGCTCACCGAAATACTCTCCGGCGTTTTGAATCGAGTAGACGATCTCGCGCCCGTCCACACCCGAGCCGTAGACCTTCACGCGACCGGCCAACAGGATGTAGAGCGCATCGGAGACATCGCCTTCGGTCACCAGCACGGCGTTGGCCGGGTAGCTGCGCACCGTGCCGCGGCGCGCAATTTCGCGCAGCAGGGCATCGTCGAGCTGGTCCGGCGAGGGTGGCGTGCGGTTGAGTGTCGGTGCGGGCATGGCGCCGATGCTGCCACGGTGCGCGTGCGGGGTCTCCCCCCACCCTCGCGAAAGCGCAACAAACCTCCGTTGTCATCCGGCTCGCCTATGCTCGACCGTCTAGCCGCAACCTCATCCGAACACCCCGCCGACATGGACCGTCATTACCTGTCTCCGCTGTTCAATCCCGGCTCGGTGGTGGTGTTTGCCGGACCTTCGGCCGCAGACCCGGATCGCGAGCCGCCGACACCCGAAGCGCGTGCGCTGCGCCATGCGCTCAACGACCTGCCGCCGGGCTTTGCGTTGCGCTGGCTGGACATCGGCACCAGCGGCACGCTCGCCGATCTGGCCGCATCGCGGGTCGATCTGGCGGTGATCGCGCTGCCGCCCGAGCAGGTGGGCGACGCGCTGGAGGTGGTGGGCCGCATCCGCGCCCGCGCCGCGCTGGTGCTCAGCAGCGGTTTGCCGCCCACCCAATGCGCCGAATTGCAGAAAACCGCGCAGCACCACGGCGTGCACCTGCTGGGGCCGAACAGCCTGGGTTTGCAGCGGCCGGGGCTGAAGCTCAACCTTAGCACCCTCGGCCCGCTGGCCGCAGCCGGCCCGCTGGCGCTGGTGTCGCAGTCGGGTGCGCTGACAGCGGCCATGCTGGACTGGGCGCAGCACCACGCGGTCGGGTTCTCGGCAGTCGTGTCGCTGGGTCCGAACACCGCGGTCGAGTTGCCGCAGGTGCTGGACTTTCTGGCGGCCGATGCCGGCACGCAGAGCATCCTCGTCTACATGGAAGGCATCCGCGATGCCCGGCGATTCATGAGTGCGCTGCGGGTGGCGGCGTACTCGAAGCCGGTGGTGGTGATGAAAGCCGGCCGCCAAGCCGCAGGCTCGAAGGTGGCCGTCACGCATTCGGCTTCGATGGTCGGCAGCGACGATGTCTTTGAAGCCGCGCTGCGGCGCGCCGGCGTGGTGCGGGTGCGGCAGTTCACGCAGCTGTTCTCGGCCGCGCAATGCCTGGCTTCACGCTTCAGGCCGGCGGGTGAGCGGCTGGCGATCGTCACCAACGGCGGCGGCCCGGCGGTGCTGGCAGCAGACTGGGCCGACATGCTCGGCCTTTCAATCGCCAAGGTCGACGATCTGGGCGAGCAAGCCGGTGCCGAAGCGTATGTGCAGGCGATGCAGGCCGCGGTGGCCGACCGCAGCGTGGACGGCGTGCTGCTGATCCATTCGCCCAAATTCAGCGTCGAGCCACTGACCCAGACCGGTGCCGATGCGGTGGCAGCCGCTGTCGGCAAGGTGTTCTCGCCAACCGCCAAGCCGGTGATCGGCTGCTGGATGGGCGAAGCCAGCGCCCGCCCCGCCCGCGAGCATCTGGCGGCCCTGCAGATGCCGGTGTTCCGTACCCCAGAGGCTGCGGTCGATGCCTTCAACAGCATCGCCAGCTACTACCGCAACCAGCAACTGCTGCAACAAACCCCGCCGACGATGTCCGAAGGCGCCGCGCCCGACACCGAAGGCGCGCAGCTCTTGATCGAAAGCGTGCTGGCCGAACGCCGCCAGGTGCTGACCGAGATCGAGAGCAAGGCACTGCTGGCGGCTTTTCACATTCCGGTGACGCGCACGATGCTGGCCCGCAGCGCCACCGAAGCCATGTTGATTGCAAGTCAGCTCGGCTACCCGGTGGTGTTGAAGGTGGACTCGCCGGACATCACCCACAAGAGCGATGCCATCGGTGGCGATGCGGGTTCGGCCAGCGCGGTCGAGCTGGATGTGCAGAGCGCCGCGCAAGTGCGCGACCGCTACCAGCAACTGCTGCAGCGCGTGACCCGCGCCCGGCCCGATGCCCGCATCAACGGCATCAGCGTGCAGCCGATGGCCGACCGCGGGCGCGAGGTCTATGTGGGTGTGGCCAGCGACGAGCCTTTCGGCCCCGTCATCAGCTTCGGCGCCGGCGGCACGATGATCGAGTTGATCGCCGACCGGGCGATCGAGCTGCCGCCGTTGAATGCCTTTCTGGCCCGGCGCCTGATCGAACGCTCGCGCGCGGCCGAACTGCTGCGCGCCTGGCGCGGCGCACCGGCGGTGGACCTGGGGCCTCTGGAGCGGGTGCTGTTGCGGGTCAGCGAGATGGTGTGCCTGCTGCCGCAGCTGCAGCAGATGGACATCAACCCGTTGATCGTCAGCGCCAACGGTGTGGTGGCGGTGGATGCGCGCATCGTGGTCAGCGAACGTGGCGGTTCGCGCGAAGGCTCCAGCCGGCTCGCGATCCTGCCCTACCCCGACGGCCACGACCATGAATGGCAACTGAAGGGCGGCGATCGCGTCACGGTGCGGCCGATCCACCCCGACGATGCCGAGATGCTGCAGGCGCTGGTTCGCGGCTTGTCGGCCGAGAGCCGCTACTTCAGGTTCGCGAGCGCGATGGCCGAGCTGCCGCTGCGGATGCTGGCGCGCTTCACGCTGATCGACTATGACCGCGAGATGGCCCTGGTGGCAGTGGCCGCGCCCCGCGAAACCGAGCCCGCGCCAACCGCACTGGCCGCAAAAGCCGCTGACCCACCACCACCGCCCGCGCATCCAAATGCCGCGCCGGGCCGTATCGTCGGGGTGAGCCGAATCATCACCAACCCCGACGGGCGCAGCTGCGAGTTCAGCCTGCTCGTGGCCGACGACCATGCCGGGCGCGGGCTCGGCTCGCGGCTGATGCTGTCGATCATCGAAGTGGCGCGCAGCAAGGGCCTGGCCGAGATCATGGGTCTGGTGCTGTCCAACAACGCAGCCATGCTGCGTTTGATGGCGAGCCTGGGCTTCAAGGTGGCGCGCTATGCCGAAGACCCGGATTTCCGGATCGTCACGAAGGCGCTGTAGGCGCGCCGCGCCCCCCCGCCTTGCCGTCCCGCACCCACCTCCTTCGATGCAGTACCGCTGCGCGTTCATGCCAGACCCCGGGCCGCTCACTGCGGCTTGGCATTGGCGAAGCAGCTGGTGGCGAACGCTGCTGTGGCTGCTGGTCGCTTGCGTGGCGGTGCAGGGGCTGGCCAGTGGCACCCGGCGCGCATTCGGTATGGGGCACTTTCACCACCTGCCGCTGTTGGCGGACAGCGCTTTCCAGAGGGGAGTCGGACCGCACCGGTTCGCCAACGCCCCGACCCCCTTCGGCGGCAGACTGCGTGCGCACGTTCAGCAGGCAAGCGACAACGACCGCCTCCATTCCCACGCTGCGGTCGAACACCACAGCCATGCGGCGGGCCAGCCGGGGGTGGTCACGGTCGACGACGGCGGCAGCAACAGCAACCGCCGCAGTGCCAAGGTGGCGCAGCTGTTGAATCTGGCGCAGCAGGCGCTGGACCTTCCGGGCGCCCTGCCGGCGGGTCTGGCGCCTGCACAGGTGCAGGCAGCCACAGGCTGGCCTGCGGGCGCTCGCATCGCTTTCGACAGCCGCAGCACCCAACCGCTGCTGCGTCCGCCTCGGCACGGCTGAGCACGCCCGCGCGCGGCCACCGCCATCGGTGGCCCGCGCCCACAGCCGCCGCATCGGTTCGCGCCGCTCCTGACGATTGCAGGTGCGCGCCGTGCGGCTCGCCTCTGCCGAACGCCATGGAGTCCCACCTTGAACAACCGAACCGGCCATTGCAGCCTGCTGCTGGCCCCTGCTTTCTCGCGCACCATCCTCTGCACCTTGCTCGTCACGCCTCTGGCCCATGCCGGCGGTGAGCAGCAGCTGCAGCAGATCACCATCACCGGTTCCACCATCGGCCAGATCGGCATCGCCGATTCCGCGAGCGTCGGCACCGTCACCCAACAGCAACTGGAAGCCCGCACCGCGTACCGCCCAGGCGAATTGCTCGAAGCCACCCCCGGCCTGGTCGTCAGTCAGCACAGTGGCGAAGGCAAGGCCAACCAGTTCTACCTGCGCGGCTTCAACCTCGACCACGGCACCGACCTGCGCACCACCGTCGACGGCATGCTCGTCAACCAGCGCAGCCACGGCCACGGCCAGGGCTGGACCGATCTGAACTTCGTGATCCCCGAGCTCGCCACCGGGCTGCGCTACAAGAAGGGGCCCTATTTCGCCGACGAGGGCGACTTCTCATCGGCCGGGGCCGTGGAGCTGACCTATGCCGATGCGCTGCCCCGAGGCATTGCAAGCATCGGACTGGGCGAAAACGGCTTCCGCCGCGGACTGGTCGCGAACTCGGTGGCACTCGGCAACGGCAACCTGCTGTTCGCCATCGAAGGTCTGCACAACGACGGCCCGTTCGTCCACCCCGACGACTTCCGCAAATTCAACGGCGTGCTGCGCTATTCGCAAGGCGACCGCGCCAATGGCTGGAACCTGACGGGCATGGCCTACAGCGCGCGCTGGAACGCCACCGACCAGATTCCGCTGCGCGCGGTGCAAGACGGCTCGCTCGGCCGCTTCGATGCGATCGACCCCACCGATGGCGGCCGATCGCACCGCTACAGTTTGTCGGGTGCGTGGCGCCAGACCACAGCGTCTTCAGCTACCGAGGTCGAGGCATCGGTCACGCATTGGAAGCTGCAGCTGTGGTCGAACTTCACCTACTTTCTGGACAACCCGGTGCAGGGCGACCAGTTCGCGCAGCCCGACCGCCGCACCACCAGCGCGCTCAACATCCGCCATGCGTGGCCCATGACATGGTTCGGTCGCAGCAGCGAGAACCGGGTCGGTTTGCAACTGCAGAACGACGACACCCACAACGCCCTTCTGAGCACCCAGGCGCGGCAGACGCTGTCGACGACACGGCGCGACGCCATCACCGAAACCAGCGTCGGTGTGTGGTTCGACAACACCACGGCGTGGACATCGGTTTTTCGGAGCGTGGCCGGTGTTCGGCTGGACCACTACCGCTTCGACGTGAACAGCCTCGACTTGCCGGCCAACAGCGGCAAGCGCAACGCCAGCATCGCCAACCCGAAGCTCAGCCTGATCTTCGGCCCGTTCTTCGAGCAGTCGATGAAAACCGAGTTCTATGCCAATGCGGGCGGCGGTTTCCACAGCAACGACGCGCGCGGCACGGTCATCCAGATCGACCCGAAGACCGGCGAAGCCGTCGACCCGGTGACACCGCTGGTGCGCTCGAAGGGAGGCGAGCTGGGGGTTCGCGTGGTGCCGGTGAAGGGTTTGCAAACGTCGTTGTCGGTGTACCAGCTGAACTTCGATTCAGAGCTGTTGTTCGTCGGCGATGCCGGCACCACCGAAGCCGGTCGCCCCAGCAAGCGCACCGGATTCGAGCTGGCCAACTACTACAAGCCCAACGACTGGCTGACGGTGGATGCCGACATCGCTTTCGCCCGCGCCCGCTTTCGCGACCCTGCGCCCGAGGGCAACCGGGTGCCCGGTGCGGTCGAAGGCGTGGCGTCGGTGGCGGTGGCGCTCGACAACCTGGGGCCGTGGTTCGGCGCATTGCAATACCGCTTGTTCGGCCCCCGCCCGTTGCTGGAAGACAACTCGGTGCGTTCGGCCAGCACCGCCACCATCAACGGCCGGATCGGCTACAGAATCGGGCAGCGGGTGCGGATCGAGCTGGAAGGCTTCAATCTGGCGAACCGCAAGGCGTCGGCGATCGACTACTACTATGGCTCGCGCTTGCAGGGCGAGGCAGCCGAAGGTGTGGACGACATCCACTTCCACCCGATCGAGTCGCGCTCGTTCAGGCTTACATTGAGCGCCAACTTCTGAAGGAGTGGCACGGACGATGGGCAGCGAGAAGATCGTCGCCGACGAAGGCGCCAAGCCCGACTTCAGCCGCGAGTTCAGCTATGGCGACTACCTGCATCTGGATGCGATTCTCGATGCACAGCACCCGCTGTCGCCTGCGCACGACGAGCTGCTGTTCATCGTCCAGCACCAGACCAGCGAGCTGTGGATGAAGCTGCTGCGCCACGAGTTGCAGGCGGCGATGGCGGCCATCCGGGCCGACCAGATGCCGCATGCCTTCAAGATGCTGACCCGCGTCAGTCGCGTGATCGAGCAACTGGTGTCTGCCTGGTCCGTGCTGGCGACGATGACCCCGCCAGAGTACACCGCGATGCGCCCGTATCTGGCCAGCTCCAGCGGCTTTCAGAGCTGGCAGTACCGGGCCATCGAGTTCGCACTCGGCAACAAGAACGCGGCGATGCTGAAGCCGCATGCGCACCGGCCCGAGCGCTTGGCGACCGTCGACGCAGCCTGGCGGGCGCCTTCGCTGTACGACGAAGCATTGCGAGCGCTGTCGCGGCGCGGTATGTCGGTTCCTGCCTCCCATCTGGACCGTGACTGGCGCGAGCCCTACCCCGCCGACGAAGCGGTGCGACAAGCCTGGTTGACCGTCTACCGCGATCCGCAAGCGCAGTGGGACCTGTACCAGCTGGGCGAAAAGCTCGTCGACCTGGAAGATGCATTCCGCCTGTGGCGCTTTCGCCATGTGACCACGGTGGAGCGGGTGATCGGCTTCAAGCGCGGCACCGGCGGCACCAGCGGGGTCAGCTACCTGCGCAAGATGCTCGATGTGGTGCTGTTCCCGGAGCTGTGGAGTCTGCGCACCGATCTCTGAGACGACCCTGCTCACACACCCGGGGCGGGCGCCTGCAGAAAGGCGTCCATCAGGCGCACGAATGGCGCCGGGCGCTCGAAATACATCAGCGCGCCGGTGTCCTCGAACACCTCGAACTGCCAGTTGGGTCGATCCTCTACGGTCGACTTCCCGCGGTAGTCGGTGAAGTCGCCGCGGGTGCCGCAAGTCACCAGCACCGGGTGTGTCAGGCGTTCGTAGAGGGTGTTGATGTCGGCGCTGAACAACTGCGCCCCCAGAAAGTCGAGCGGTGCCCACTGCGCGTCGGGCTGGCGCGTGGTGACCACGTCGTAGCGCCACAGCGCTTCGTCGATCGCCTTGCTGCCCCAGGTGCGCTGCAGGAAGTAGCGAATGACTGCGGGCTGCGTCAGCAACCGGAACGCGCCGCGGCCGAGCGCCGACTTCATCAGCCGCGGCAACCACGCCGGCCCCAGTGGCTCGGCGGTCGGGCCATAACGGCGTTTGTCGCCGGAAAACCCGGTGGGGCTGACCAGCACCAGACGGCGCAGCCGCTCGGGCGCCTCGACAGCGGCACGCGCCAGGTATTCGCAACCCAGAGACAGCGCCAGCGCATCGACCGGCACATCGCCATGCTGCAGTCCGATCAGGTCCAGGGCGTCGTGCAGCGCATCCGTCATCAAGCGCGGCGTGTAGGCGCGCGGCCGGCGGTCTGACAGGCCGTAACCCGGAAGATCCAGGGCATAGACCGGCCTGCTGGCCCGCGCATGCTCGAACAGCGGCCGCATTTCGGCTGCCGAAGCCGAGGCGTTGATGCTGTGCACCAGCAGCAGCGGGGTTGGCGCTTGCGCCGGCTGCGGCTGCACCGGCAGGTCTGCGTACACGTTGATCCGACCCGCGCGGGTGTGGATCGACAACCGCTGCCCGGGAAGCGCCCCCCGCAGCGCCGGCGGTGTCGGCTCGGGTGGCACCGCGTTAGCAAACGCACGACCC
>JBBSPW010000096.1:0-12399 GCA_038258365.1 Burkholderiales bacterium
CGAAGCGGTCTGCAGCACACGCCGCAGGCCGTGCTCGCAAGCGGCGATGTTGGCGTCGACCCGCGGGTCGGCCAGATCCATCGGCTGCTGCGCCAGCGCGTGCAGCACCGCATCGGGCAGCGGGGTCGGGCCGGGCGAGTGGAGCAAGCGCCGGCCCGGAATGCGCGCGGGCCGCGTCATCGGCCGACTCCGTTCGGCGGGCTGGCTGCAGCCGCACGGTCTGCTGCGGCTGCGCGAAGCTGCGCGTCGCGCCGCGCCTCGTCCTGATCGGCGAACCGACCCAACATCTTCCCGCCCCCCAGCAGGGCCCGCAGAAACAGCGCCACCGCGGCCAGCACCACCAACCCCAGCACGATCTTTAATACCAGTGATTCCATTTGCATTCCTCCATGTCATCGATCCTCGCAGGCAGCCGCAGACACCATCAACCCGGTGCCACGCCTTCGACCGCAAACAGGCTGCCGTGGCTGGCACGCTGGCGCAATGCGATCAGCGAACGGTACTCGGGCGAGGTGTAGAAAGTCTTGAGCCGGTTCATGTCGTCGAACTCGATCAGCACGATGCGTTCGGCTGAAGCGTCGCCCTCCAGAACCTCGCAAGCGCCGCCCCTGACCCGGTAGCGCCCACCGTGCCGCGCGATCAACGCCGGCACCTGCTGCCGGTACCCGTCGTACAGCGCGGGGTCGGTGACGGTGATGTTTCCCCAAAGATAGGCTGCCATGTCGGTTGCTCCTTTTGTTCGTGATTCGATGCTGTCGATACAGCGCAGCCGGTGCGGCTGCGCGCAACACCCGGCACCCCCTTACTGACGGGCCCGGAGGCGCAGTGTCGGTGATACCGTTCCGGATTGACCTGAGAGCCCGTTGCCGCCGATTCCATGTCACCGATCCGCGCCCTGCTCCTGACCGACGTGGTCGACAGCACCCGGCTGTCGGAGCGTCTGGGCGACAAGGCCATGGCCGAAGTCTGGGCCGCGCACGACCGGGCAGCTCGCGACCTGCTGCCTCGCTGGCGCGGGCTCGAGATCGACAAGACCGACGGCATGCTGCTGCTCTTCGACGATGCCACCGATGCGGTGCGTTATGCGGTCGACTACCAGCAAGCGCTGGCGGCGTTGGCGGTGCCGTTGTCGGCCCGCGCCGGCCTGCATGTGGGGCCGGTGATCCTGCGCGCCAACGCCGATGCCGATGTCGCCCGCGGCGCCAAGCCGCTGGAGGTGGACGGCATCGCCAAGCCCACCGCGGCGCGCGTGATGTCGCTGGCGCAGGGCGGGCAGATCCTGCTGACGCCGCAGGCGCGGCGGGCGCTCGGCGACACCGTGCCGGCTGGCTTGACATTGCAGTCGCATGGCTGCTGGGCGGTCAAGGGCGTGGCCGATCCGATCGAGCTGTTCGAAGTCGGCACCGACGCGTGCACTTTCGTCACCCCGCCGGATACCGACAAGGTCTGGCGCGTGGCCAAAAGCGGCGGGCGCTGGCTGCCGGTGCACCAGATGCCCAACAACCTGCCGCCGCAATTCACGTCGTTTGTGGGTCGCGAGCGGGAATTAGCCGAAGTCAAGGCACTGATGGGCCAGACGCGCCTGGTCACGTTGCTGGGCATGGGCGGACTCGGCAAGACCCGGCTGTCGTTGCAGGCCGCAGCCGAGGTGATGCCCGAGTTCCCCGACGGAGTCTGGTTCCTGGACCTGGCGCCGATCCGTGACCCAGCCTTGGTGGTGGACGAAGCCGCGCAGGCACTCGGGGTTCGCGAAGCCGCCGACAAGGCTTTGCTGCAGACCCTGTGCGCGTACTTGAAAAACCGCAAGCTGCTGCTGATCGTCGACAACTGCGAGCACTTGGTGCAGGCCTGCGCTGAACTGGTTTCGGCGATTCTGCGAGCGGCACCCGGCGTGCATGCCATCGCCTCCAGCCGCGAAGCGCTGCATGTGCCGGGCGAACAGGCCTACCCGGTGATGCCGCTGCCCTTGCCCGCAGCAGGCGCTCGCATCGATATCGAGATGCTGCAGCAGTCGACCGCGGTGCGCTTGTTTGTCGACCGCGCGCAACTGCACAAACCCAGCTTCGAGCTGACCGAACGCGACGCGTCTGCGGTGGCCGAGCTGGTGTCGCGGCTGGAAGGCATTCCGCTGGCACTGGAGCTGGCGGCGGCGCGGGTGCGGGCGATGGGCGTGGCCGACATCAATGCCCGCGTGAAGGACCGCTACAAGCTGCTGACCGGTGGCGGGCGCACCCTGATGCAGCGCCAGCAAACGCTGCGTGCGCTGGTCGACTGGTCCTACGACCTGCTGAATGCAGACGAACAAACCGCGTTGATGCGGCTCAGCGTGTTCGCCGGCGGCTTCGATCTGGAAGCGGCCGAAGCCGTTTGTGGCGCCGAGCCGCTGGAACGCGACAGCGTGTTGGACCTGCTGTCCTCGCTGGTCGAGAAGTCGCTCGTGATGCTGGACGAGCGCCAGGACATGCCGCGCTACCGCATGCTGGAGACGATCGTCGACTACGGACGCGAGAAGCTGCTGGCTGCACCGGCCGACGATGCCGCCCACACCGTCGAGCGCCATTGCCAGCACTTCTTCGACTTCGCCAAGGCTGCGAATGCAGGACGCAAGGGCCGCGACCAGGCCGACTGGGTACAACGCATGGAAGCCGAACTCGACAACGTGCGGGCCGCGATCAAGTTGGCGCTGGCCGGTGGGGTCGATGCGTTCATCGCGGTCAAGTTTGCGGTCGCGATGCTCGGCTTCTGGATGCTGCGCGGCTATTCCACCGAGGGCCGAGCCACCGTGCAGGCCGCGCTGGCACTGCCAGCGGTGCAGAACTCCGAGCTCGCACAGGCTTGGGCCTTGTATGTCGGTGCGGCGCTGGCCAGCGGGCAGAGCGACCACGCCGAAGCGCGTCGCATGCTGGAGCGCTGCCTGGTGCTGCGCCGCCGCTTGGGCAACCCCATCGACATCGCCGCGACCTTGTCCACGCTGACCCTGGCGCGTTTGCCGGCTGGCGACACCCATGCCGCCGAAGTCAGCGAGCGCGAAGCGCTGGACATCTTTCGCAGCAACGGCGACCGCATGGGCGAGGTCATCACCTTGATTCACCTGGGACACATTCACCGCCACACCGGCGAAGGCAGCAGGGCTGTGGAGCACCTGCAGCAAGGTCTGGCGATCGCCCGCGACCTGCACAACCAGGAAGCCGAAGGCGAGTGCGAAATGATGCTGGCGGTGCTGGCCTTCGAAGCCGCCAACCTGAGCCTGGCGCGGCGCCATGCCGCGCGTTCATCGACCGTGTGTCGAGAAGCCGGCGACCGCCGAGGCGAGGCCAATGCACAGCGTTGGTTGGGCAAGATCGATCTGGACGAGGGGCTGATCGACAGCGCCCGCAGCCGGCTGGGTCAGGCCTTGCGCGCTTACCGCGACTTCGAGATGCGGGACGAGTTGCTGGGCTGCCTGGAAGACCACGCGGCGCTCGCCTTGTCGCAGCATCGACCGCTGCTGGCGGTGCGGCTGCTGGGACTGACATCGATGCTGCGCGAGCGGCTGGCCCTGGTGCGCCCTCCGGGCATGCACAAACGCTGGCTGCAATTGATGGAGACCCTGCGCCAGGCGTTGCCCGCCGATGCGATCGAGTCGGCACCTGCCGAGGCCGAAGGCTGGGACATCGAAACCGCCATCGAGCGTGCGCTGGCGCCGGAATCGAACGTGGACGAACGGCTGCTCAGCAGCAGTCCGGCCTGATCCCGTTTCAGGCGCGTGACCGGCGCCGCGCTCCGAGTCAGAAAACGCTCAGTGCCGGCGCCGCGCCAGCGAAGCGGCACCGAGGGCGCCGAGCGCGCCCAGTACCAGCGCCAGCGAACCGGGTTCTGGCACTTGCCCGTCCCACCGCACCTGCGCGTTAAGCGACGCGGTGCCCCCCGCGGGGCCGCTCGCGCCCTGCGCGACAGCGAGGATATTGGCGGTGCGGTAGATGCCTGAAGGATCGCTGCCATCAAAGGCGCCGAAGAGACCCCAATCGGCCGCCGCTGGGCCCGGGCCGAAGCGCAGGTAGAAATCGTTGGGGTCCATGAGGTTGGTCTTCGACGCCTCGATCGTCCCGGGCACGGCACCGATGTACTGCGTGGACGCACCGACCAACGCGCCGTCACCAGGACCGTTGGGGAACTCGATGTAAACCCCGAGCACGAATGCCGCCAACTGCGCAGCGCTGTAGTTGAAGCCGGTGATGAAATCCAAAACCTCTGACGGTCCCCCCATACGCTTGTCGGTCAGCGTCACCTGCGCGCTGATCAAGCGCATCGGATCAAAACCTGCGCCTGGCGTTTGCGTGCAGGTGCTGAAATTGTTGACGAATGCGCTGCTGCTGTTCGGGCCGCCGGCGATGCAGGAATCGGGGATGTAGATGCTGGCGGTGCCAGAGAAACTCAGAAACTGCAAGCTCGGCCCGAAGTCCGGATCCCAAGAGCCGGTGTAGACGATGGCTTGCGCGGCGCCAACACCACCCAACACCAGAGCAGCAGCAGCGGTTGCGCGCAGGCGCCGAAACAGCTTTGACGGATTCATGCGGGAGTCCTCTCGTGATGGGTGTTGCGAATGTGCTCGCGATGCAAGAAACGGACCGTCTGCACGGTACCGATGCTGACGCAGCAGCGCAAGACGTTGATTTGCCACAGCTTTTCTTTCGCTTTGCGGTACTTGGTCACGCTGCCGGCGTTCCCGATCCCCCGCTCGGGCTGCTGCCGGTGTAAAGAGGGTCGACACCGGGTTCAGCACGCGAGCGCAGCAAGCGAGGCCAGCAATCGCACCCCGGGCCGTTGCACGTCAAGGCTGGAACCCGACGTTTTTCAAACATTGGCGCAGCCGAGCCAGCCAGCGCCTGCGTCAGCACCCGGTCGACGAACAACGGGTCCAGCAGCCGGTCCTGGGAGCGACGAATCGAGCGGTGCGCAGCCATCCGGCGCGCGAATACGGCGGCATCGTCGGGGGTGTCGGACGCACCCTGGGCATCGCTGGCGGAGAAGGCATGGGACCGTGCAGGCATGGCATCCTTCAGCGGCTTTGGCGGTGCATCATGACGCTGCCAGAACGCCTCGGATGTCGACAGCGCGCTGATACACTGCAGCCGTCAGGAGAGAGCACCGGCAACCGGTGCCGCCGAAGGCGCAAGACCGATGTTGAAACCATGGCTCCTGCTGCGGGTTCCGGTCCGAACGCTCAGGCAAAAGGACTGACTCCTCACCTCACTGGAGAGAGGCCGTCGCACCCGCAGCGGTGCACCGGCCCACCGAAGGGGCAAGGCTGGCCAGGTCATCTGCATCGACACCCGAGCGGTTCGAGCGGGGGACAGGGGGCAAAGCCGAATCTCTCAGGTAAAGCGGACAGCGGGGGCCATCGACGGCATTGCGCAGGCAATGCCGTCGCCGATGCCCCTCTGATGACGCTGCTGCCATGACCGATTCGCCGATGCCCGTCCCGATCGCACCACCCACCGCGACGTCTACCGCGACAACAGCCCTGCATCAGACTCCCCTCCATGCGCTGCACCTGAAGCTGGGAGCGCGGATGGTGCCTTTCGCGGGCTATGCGATGCCGGTGCAATACCCTGCCGGCGTGATCGCCGAACACAAGCAGTGCCGCGCCTCGGCAGCGCTGTTCGATGTCTCGCACATGGGGCAGTTGCGGCTGGTGGGCGACGATGCCGCTGCGGCGTTGGAAAGTCTGGTGCCGGTCGATGTGGTGGGGCTGGCCGCAGGGCGCCAGCGCTATGCGTTCTTCACCAATGCCAGCGGTGGGATCCTCGACGATCTGATGGTGTGCAGACCACCGGCCGGCAGCGGCTTCGGCGACCTGTTTCTGGTGGTCAACGCGGGCTGCAAAGAAGCCGATCTGCACCATCTGAACCTGAACATCGGCCACCGCTGCCGCATCGTCACCATGCCCGACCGCGGCCTGCTGGCGCTGCAGGGACCCAAAGCGGTCGATGCGCTGTCGCGCTTGAATGCCGATGTGGCGCGGCTGAAGTTCATGGACGGCGCCGAGTTCGAGCTGGCGGGCCAGACCTGCTTTGTGACCCGATCGGGTTACACCGGCGAAGACGGCTTCGAGATTTCGGTGGCAGCCGACCATGCCGAGGCACTGGCCGAAGCGCTGCTGCGCCAGCCCGAGGTCGAGCCGGCGGGGCTGGGTGCTCGCGACACGCTGCGCCTGGAAGCTGGTCTGTGCCTGTATGGCCACGACATCGACGACAGCACCAGCCCGGTCGAGGCCGATCTGACCTGGGCGATCCAGAAGGTGCGCCGCCCCGGTGGCGCGCGCGCCGGGGGCTATCCGGGCGCAGCCGCGATCGATCGCCACTTGAGCATCGGCGCACGCAGCAAGCGCGTCGGCCTGATGGGACTGGAGCGCGTGCCGGTTCGCGAGGGCACCGCGCTTGTCGATGCCCACGGCCACAAGCTGGGCACCGTTCGCAGCGGCACACTGGCACCTACCGTCGACCAGCCGATTGCCATGGCCTATTTGCCGGTGGACCACGCGCAGCCGCACCACGAGGTGTATGCCGAAGTGCGCGGCAAGCGTCTGCCGATGCGCGTGGTGGCGATGCCGTTCACGCCACACCGCTACCTGCGTTGAGCATCGGTTCGATCCCGTCCTCTTCTTCCCAACCATCCACGGAGCACCTCCATGTCCACCAAGTACACCGACGACCACGAATGGATCAACATCGAAGACCACGAAGCCGCAGTCGTCGGTATCACCCTGCATGCGCAAGATGCGCTCGGTGATGTGGTGTTCGTCGAACTGCCCGAGGTCGGCCGCAGCTACAAGAAAGGCGAAGTGGCCGGGGTGGTCGAATCGGTCAAGGCCGCTGCCGACTTGTACATGCCCGTGACCGGCGAAGTGGTCGAGATCAACACCGCGCTGAAGGACGACCCGGCGCTGGCCAATACCGACCCGCTCGGCAACGGCTGGTTCTTCAAGGTTCATGTGACCGACATGGCCGACTTCGACCAGTTGATGGACCAGCCGGCCTACGACGCGCTGTTGAAAACCCTTTGAGCACAGTGCCGCTGCTGCAGCCGCCTCAGCCGCCTCAGCCGCCTCTGCTGCATGCCGCAGCCTCACCGCACGCCATATCCAATCACAAGCCGAAGCCCAAGCCATGCTGATGTCCGCCCTGAAATCGCTCCCCGAACTCGAGAACGGGGCTGAATTCACTGCCCGCCACATCGGCCCGTGGGCCGACGATGAAGCGCGGATGCTGAGAACGATCGGTGGCGATGCCGATGGCTTCAGCCGCCGCGCCTTGATCGAGGCCATCGTGCCGCGTGCCATTGCGCGAACCACACCGATGGCGCTGCCCGCACCGCTGACCGAAGCACAAGCGCTGGCCGAGTTGAAGTCGCTGGCGTCGCAGAACCGGGTGCTGAAGAGCTTCATCGGCCAGGGCTATCACGGCACCCACACCCCGGGTGTGATCCTGCGCAACATCCTCGAGAACCCGGCTTGGTACACCGCTTACACGCCCTACCAAGCCGAGATTTCGCAGGGCCGCATGGAAGCGCTGCTGAACTTTCAGACCATGGTTTGCGACCTCAGCGGCATGGCGATCGCCAATGCCAGCATGCTCGACGAAGCCACCGCAGCAGCCGAAGCCATGACGCTCGCCAAGCGCAGTGTCAAGAGCAAGAGCAACACCATCGTGCTGTGCGGCGACGCCCACCCGCAAACCATCGAGGTGATGCAGACGCGGGCCAAACCGCTGGGTCTGACGGTGGTACTGGCCAACTCGGCCGACGAATGGGACGCGCTGCTGGAGGGTGGCGACTATTTCGCGGCGCTGGCGCAGTATCCGTCCACCGACGGCTCGATCCACGACTTCACCGGCGACGCCAAGCGCATCCACGCAGCCCGGGCGGCCTTCATCGTGGCGGCCGACCTGCTGTCGCTGACCCTGCTGCTGCCCCCCGGTGAGTTCGATGCCGACATCTGCGTCGGCAACACCCAGCGCTTCGGGGTGCCGATGGGCGCCGGCGGGCCCCACGCGGCCTATCTGGCCTGCCGCGACGACTACAAGCGCAGCCTGCCCGGCCGCCTGGTCGGCGTCAGCCAGGACGTGCATGGCGCTCCGGCCTACCGGCTCGCCTTGCAAACGCGCGAGCAGCACATCCGCCGCGAAAAGGCCACCAGCAACATCTGCACGGCGCAGGTGCTGCTGGCGGTGATCGCCAGCATGTACGCGGTCTATCACGGACCGGCCGGTCTAAAACGCATCGCGCAGCGGGTGGCTTCGTACACCGCGATCCTGGCGCAAGGGCTGCGCGAGATGGGAGTGGCGGTGCGCAGCAAAAGCGCCTTCGATGCGATCTGCATCGACACCGGCACGCAGACCGCGGCGCTGGCAGCCACCGCAGTCGGTGCCGGCATCAACCTGCGGCGCTTTCCGGAGTGGGGCGACACGATGCTGGGCATCGCACTGGACGAGACCACCACGCGCGCCGACATCGCGGCGCTGTGGCAGATCTTCGCGCCCGCTGGCGCCACGCTGCCGCAACTGTCGGTCTTCGACAAGGGCATCGAGCCGATGATCCCGGATGGCCTGCGCCGCACCACGCCGTTCCTGACCCACCCGGTGTTCAACACCCACCACAGTGAAACCCAGATGCTGCGCTACATCCGCAGCCTGTCGGACAAGGACCTGGCGCTGGACCGCAGCATGATTCCGCTGGGCTCGTGCACGATGAAGCTCAATGCCACCGCCGAGATGATTCCGATCACCTGGCCGGAGTTCGCCAACCTGCACCCCTTCGCGCCGCGGGATCAGCAAGCCGGCACCTGGGCCATGCAGGACCAGTTGTGCGCGTGGCTCTGTCAAGCGACGGGCTATGCGGGTGTCAGCCTGCAACCCAACGCCGGGTCGCAAGGCGAATACGCAGGGCTCCTGATCATCCGCGCCTGGCACGACAGCCGCGGCGACACCGGCCGCACGCTGTGCCTGATTCCGGAATCGGCGCACGGCACCAACCCGGCCAGCGCGCAGATGGCGGGCATGAGCGTGGTGGTCGTCGCTTGCGACGCGATGGGCAATGTCGACATGGACGACCTGAAAGCCAAGTGCGAGAAGCACAGCGCGCAGCTGGCTGCGGTGATGATCACCTACCCCAGCACGCACGGTGTATTCGAGGTGCACGTGAAAGAGCTGTGCGCCTTGGTGCACCAGCACGGCGGCCGGGTCTATGTGGACGGTGCCAACATGAACGCGCTGGTGGGGGTGGCCGCACCGGGTGAGTTCGGCGGCGATGTCAGCCACCTGAACCTGCACAAGACCTTCTGCATTCCGCACGGTGGCGGCGGGCCGGGTGTGGGGCCGGTGGCGGTGGTGGCCGACCTGGTGCCCTTCCTGCCGGCGCACCGCACGGCAGGGCTGGGTGGCGAGCATTCGGTGGGCGCGGTCAGCGCAGCGCCGCTCGGCAATGCCGGGGTGCTGCCGATCAGCTGGATGTACTGCCGCATGATGGGCCCCGACGGCTTGCGCGATGCCACCGAGGTGGCGATCCTGAGCGCCAACTACATCGCCGCGCGACTGGCCGACCACTATCCGGTGCTGTACTCCGGCGCCAACCCGCAGCTGAAAGGCGGCGGCGTGGCGCACGAATGCATCATCGACCTGCGGCCCATCAAGGAGCGCGTGGGTATCAGCGCCGAAGATGTGGCCAAACGGCTGATCGACTATGGCTTTCACGCGCCGACGCTGAGTTTTCCGGTGGCCGGCACCTTGATGATCGAGCCCACCGAAAGCGAGCCGCTGGCCGAGCTTGACCGCTTCTGCGATGCGATGCTGGCGATCCGCGCCGAGATCGCCAAGGTCGAAGACGGCGGCTGGCCCAAGGACGACAACCCGCTGAAACACGCGCCGCACACCGCGCTGTCGCTGATGGCATCCAACTGGACGCACCCGTACCCGCGCGAGCAGGCGGCTTATCCGGTTGCCGGATTGAAGCAGCAGAAGTACTGGTCGCCGGTGGGCCGGGTCGACAACGTGTATGGCGACCGCAACCTGTTCTGCAGCTGCCTGCCGATGGAGGCCTGGGCCGACCAATGAAAGTCCAGCCGAAACGGTTATCCGGGCTGCCACTCGCGCTGTTGGGCGACTACGGTCGTGAGATCGACCCCCGCCACGCTGCATACGACAGCGTCTTGCCGATCGACCGCCGCACGCTGCTAGGCGGGTTCGGAGCGGCCACGCTGGTACTGACCGGCTGCGCCGGTGCGCCGCTGCGATCTCCGCAGCCGATGCCGCAATCCGGTGCCGCAACAGCAACTTCTGCCGCGCAAACCTCCGGTCAGCATCCGGAATCCGCCCAAGCCGCGCCTGCCGATGCGCTGGCGGTGGAACAGCAATGGTTGCTGTCGTTCTTTTCAGGCACGCCTGTGGACATTCAGCGCACCGATGACGGCGCGCTGGTCGTGACCGTGCCGGCGGAGTTCTGCTTCTATGCCAAGGCGACCATCATCAAACCGCCGTTGGCAGCTGTGTTGAATAAGGTAGCGCTGAGCCTGAGGCGCCTGCCGCTCGCCAGAGTCACCCTGATTGCGGCGCCGCCCGATCCCGGTTCGTCGTCGAACGGCTTGGCTGGGCAGCGGGCAAAAGCAATCGCCAAGCGCTTTCGCAGTTTCGGGATTCTCGCAGAACGACTGGTGGCTGGATCAGCGGCTGCGGATGCCAACGTGCGACTCGCGATTCAAAACGCGCCCGTTTGAGGTCGTTTGCTCAGCCCAGGCGCCGCTGCAGAGCTCCTCGGTTCGGCGAACAACCGTAGCCTGCGCGACGCTTACTTCTTTTGATCTTTCTTGACCTCGTCAGCCGACTTCACATCCACGGTTGGCACGGTGATGGTTTTCTCCTGCATGACGACCGTGGGCACGATTACGGTTTCCTGCTTCGTGCCGACATTCACGTCCGGCGTTGTGACATCGTATTTCGGCAGAGTCACATTGCCTTCCTGGGTTTTCTTCACCTCATAGGCTGGGGCGGTGATGTCGCCCTTGCGGGTTTGTTCGACGTCGCATCCGGCCAACGCCAGCAGCGAAAGCGCGATGGCAGCGGTCAATAAAGTGCTCGGACGGGCCGCACTCTTTCGAGAGTGGCGGTTGACGCAGCAGTCGTGTTCTTGGGCGGTCATGGTGGGCTCCTCGAATGAATAACAATCAACAGCTATTTTCTGTAGACCCGGCGGTGATCACGGTGGGGCGCTGGACCTACGGCCTGTAGGCCGTCGCGCATTCCCCACGTGGATTGCTAACCCGCGACTCAGGCGGCCGTGCGGCGCAGCCGCCGCAAACCCGCAACCCCGGCTGCACCCATCAGCATCAGCGCCCAGCTGGCGGGTTCCGGCACCGCGGCGACATAGCTGAAGGTGTCGACACCGATGATGTTGGAGTTGTCGCCCGACGGACCACCATCGGTCACGAAGTAGCGAAACGCGATGCGCCCGCTGGCCGGTGCGGCCAAGCCGCTGACGGTGGCGGTGAACTGGGTCCAGTCTTCCGGGTAGCCGCCCACCGACAGGGTCGGGTTGATGCTCAGGAGCAGGGTGCTGAAGCTGCCGACGCTGGTGGCCGTGGTGCCGACATTGGTGCTGGCGCCGGCCGTGCTCAGCCGCAGTTCCAGGGCATCGGGGAAGCCAGAGTCGGGCACCGTGGTGGTGTAAAAACTGAAGGTGTCGCCGTTGCTGATGGTGTTGATCTGCGGCGAAAACATCCAGTTGTTGATGGTGCCGGAACCACTGGCGATCGAGAGGAAGTTCACCACTGCAAAGCTGAAGCCCGCTTGCGCACTGACCACCGGATCGCCGGCGGCGTCGACGATGGCGGTGGTGACCGACCAGGGCACTGCCGGGTCGGCGTTGGTGCTGTTGTTGGTGCTGAGCCAGCCGGCGGGCAGACCCGGGCCGCCGCCGTCGAAACCTTCGGTGAACGACTGCGCCTGCGCTGCAGTGAAGGAGCCGCCCAGCGCAAGGGCGATGGCGGCGGTGGTCAGCAGTTTGGAATGCGTCATGGAATCTTTCTGTGACAGGGTTGACGGCGGGGCGCTGACAGGCATTTGAGCGTTGTCGATCGGTCGAGTCGGCTTGCGTTGCACTGCAACATCTTGAGGGCTCGAGACTAGCGCCTGTTGATGGCCGGTCGGGGCGATTTGACCCCCCCACCCCCCGGGTGCGGGGGCGCAAAGTTGGCGTTTGACAGCGCGTGCAGAGCGGGTCGGGCGTTGCCCTAGCATCGGCACCATGGCTGTCAGCGTGTTCGACCTCTTCAAGATCGGCATCGGCCCCAGCAGTTCGCACACGGTGGGTCCGATGCGTGCCGCGAGGCTGTTCGTCCTGCGCCTGTCGCACGACGGCTTGCTGGCCACC
>JBBSPW010000097.1:0-12255 GCA_038258365.1 Burkholderiales bacterium
CGGGCGGGCAGATCCCATGATTTGCGCGGCGGCACACAACTTGGGTTGTCTTTGCCGCCTAACGTTTTTTTTACGCGTTATTTGATATTGGGGTGCGCGTAACGTATAAGAGGGCACAGGCACGCGCAGCCAATTCTCAAATCCCGCTTAACTCAAACGTTAGGCGGCAAAGACAACCAATGTTGTCTGCAGCCGCTCAAATCTTGCTATCTGCCCTCCCGAAAGCTGAATGGCAACCGGCCTACCGGACGAATTGGAGCAAAGCGCGCACGTAAGCTGCGCCCATGGGGTTGAGCGTCGTCATAAATCCGTGAGAAGGGTGTTGAAACTATGCCCACTAAAGTAAACGAGCTACTCAGCCGCCTTGAGCAAGACGGATGGTTTCAAGTCCGCGTGAAGGGCAGCCACCGCCAGTACCATCATCCGTCCAAATCCGGTACAGTCACTGTAGCCGGAAAGGGCAGCGTTGAAGTGCCTATCGGAACTTTGAATAGCATTCTTAAGCAAACTGGTTTGAAGAAATGAGGTCGCCAATGCAATACCTTGTCGTAATTGAGCAGGGCCCGAGTAGCTTCGGAGCGTATGTCCCCGACCTGCCTGGCTGTGTAGCGGCTGCTGACTCCCGTGAGGAAGTGGCAGCGTTGATTCAAGAGGCAATCGAGCTGCATATAGAAGACCTCCGGTCCCAAGGGCAGAGTGTCCCAGACGCCCACTCGAGCAGTGAACTCGTAAGCGTTGCCGCTTGAATTCACTCAGCAAGTGCGACACCGCCTACGCCCGGTGCATCAGTGACGCCGGATTCTGGTAACCCAGACGCTTTCGCGGTCTATCATTTAGGCTTTGCTGGATCCTGATGCAGTCTGACTGAGTAACGTGAGCCATGCTGCTGCCCTTTGGCAAGTATTGGCGGATGAGCCCGTTGGTGTTTTCGTTGGTGCCGCGCTCCCACGAGTGATATGGGGTCGCGAAGTAGCACTTCACGTCGCTGTTGCGCTCGATCAGCTTGTAGTCGTGGAACTCGGTGCCGTTGTCGAAGGTGATGGTCTTGAAGCGTCCGGGCAACTCGACCACGGCCTGCAGCGCGGCCAGGCTGGCTTGCTCCTTGGACCGCGCTGTCAGCTTCTTGATGATCGCGTAGCCGGTCTTGCGCTCGACCAGCGTCAGCACGCAGTGCCGCAGGTCGGATCCCATCACGGTGTCTCCTTCCCAGTGGCCGATCCGCTTCCTGTCTTGCGCCGCCTCGGGCCGCTCGCTGATGTGGCGCTTGCCGGCCAGTTTCCCTCGTGAATCGGGCCTTCCGTACCGCTTGCGACCGAACTTGGACATGATCCGCATCTGCTCCCACAGGCTTCCACCTCGGCGCTTGTCGCGCTTGACGTGCCGGTAGATCGTTTGGGCGCTGATCTGCATGCCTGTCTGGCGCCGGAGCACGCCGCTCATCTGCTGCGGGCTCCACCAGTTCCACAACATCGCTTCGACTCGACTGAGCTCCTGATGGCTGTATTGGGGTCCTCTTCGGCAGCGCCTGCACCTGGCTACCGCGTAGCTGTGTGCCTTCTCCGCCCCGTAGTGCCCGTCGTAGGTGCTTTTATTGCGCCTCAGCTCCCGGTAAACGGTGCTTCGATGTCGGCCAAGCCTGTCGGCCATCTGCACCACCGAATTTCTTGCCTGCCGCATCGACGCAATGATGTATCTTTCGTGCTGGGTGAGCTGGTGATAGCTTTCCATGGTCGCAACCCCTTCTTGCCGGATGAGGAAGCGGCCAGTATCACCGCTCTCCCTCCTTCTACAAAAAGATGTCGCACTTACTGTGTGAATCCACGTCGCCTAACAATTCGTTCAAGCGGAGATTCAAGAATTGGCTGCGCTCCACTGTGCGAAATTGTACGTTCCGCGCAGCCAATTCTTAAATCCCGCTTAACTCAAACGTTGGCCGCACAAGACCTATTCTGCCCGATTCCCGCGCTAAAGGAATACAGATACAAGACTTCGCGACCGTCTTCGCGGCTCTGCACAAAATAATGGCCCCGTATGCAGCCGAGCTCGTTACTAAGAAGGACGATGCGTCCGAGCTCTACGTGGATACGAGCCATATGCAGGAGAACAAGAAACCCTTGTTCTTCGGCAATTATACGTTCCGCGCGGCCAATTCTTAAATCCCGCTTAACTCAAACTACAAGGGCTTCCCCTGTCGTAAAGCGACAGTCAATCAGCCGCCGTCGATTGCGAAGCAATTGATGGCGGAACCTGCGGCGGTGTTTCCCGTCTGCGCTGGTGGCTTGCGTTGCAGTGGGGCCAGGGGAGCGGACTGTTGTGTTTTTTCTTGTGGCCGTGGTCTGGGTTCAAGCCGGTATCGCGAAGCGCTCGGCCAACTGCACCGCCCAGCGGCTGATGCTGTCGGTCTTGTTGTCAGCCGCGTTGAGCATCGAGCGCGCTCCCAGCAAGAGCCGCGATCGCAGATAGGCATCTCCGGCCTTCGTGATGCGCCCGAGCCGGGTCTTGCCTCCTGAGCTGTACTGCCCTGGCACCAGGCCGAGCCAGGCACTGAGCTGGCGGCCGTTCCTGAAGTCGTGGGCGTTGCCGATGGTGGCAACGAGCGCTGTGGCGGTGGTGGCGCCGACGCCGCTCAATTGCATGAGCTGGCGTGCTCGGTGATCTTCCTTGGCCATCTGCGCGATTTGCTGGTCGTACTGGCCGATGCGTTCGTCCAGGTGGTGGATCTCGCTGAGCAGATCCCCGACGACGAGGTTCGATCTTCCGGGCAGCTCTTCCAGTGCGGCCGCAGCTTCTCGCCGCACGGTGGCGGCCTTCAGCGGCAGCACGATGCCGAGCTCGCTCAGCAGGCCGCGGATGCGGTTGAAGGTGGCCGTGCATTGTTCGACTACGCCTTGGCGAACCCGGTGCACCATCAGCCGGGTCTGCTGCTCGATGCTCTTGACCGGCACGAAGCGCATGTTCGGCCGTTGCACCGCTTCGCAGGTCGCCGCCGCATCGGCTGCGTCGTTCTTGCCTCGTTTGCCGCTCAGCCGGTACGGCGCGACGAACTTCGGCGCCATCAAACGCACGGTATGGCTATGAGTCGCGAAGAGCCTCGCCCAGTGGTGCGCGCCCGAGCAGGCTTCCATGCCGATCACGCACGGCGCCAGCCTGGCGATCAACTCATGCAGCTTCGCTCGCGCAACGTTCGGGCGCACAAGCTCGGGCTTGCCGCTCTCGCCTACCCCGTGGACCGCAAAACCGCTCCCATTCGCTCCAATGGCACATTCAGTGGTAGCTACTATTCGCTGGGTCCGGGAAACTACTCCAAAAAGAGCAAGTCGTCGTGCGGGAGCAGCAAGGGCAAACGTGTGCGGTCCGATCAATATCGATAGATCAACGCGTAGGTTGGATAGATCAGCTGTATGTGCTGCCGGGTTGAACAAACATTGGCATCGAAACCAAGCTACTCAAACATGCACACCATTTACTAGGCGTCTCCAATCCGACGGTTCTGCTACTCGCCCGCTCGCTGAGGGCAGAAGGCACACACTCTGCTACCATCGCCAGCTATTAAGTCGTTTCGTTGGTCGCAACAGAAGAACACGCTTCTAAAAGCTGACCGTGGCGTTCCCTTCGAGGAGGTTACGGTAGCCGTTGAGTCCGGTGGTCTGCTCGATCTCGTGGAACATCCGAATCCGACGAAGTACCCCGGGCAGCAAGTCACGATCGTTGCACTTAGTGGCTATGCGTATTTGGTTCCGTTAGTTGAGGATAGCAAACACTTCTTTCTTAAGACAATAATCCCCAGTCGCAAAGCTACCAGCGATTACATCACGAAGGAGTCAGACGATGTCTAGCCTAGATACCTACGAAATCGAAGTGCTCACTGGCTTCGAAACGGGTCAGCTCAGATCGGTCGCAAGCAAGGCTGAATTGCATAAGCTGCGCACGGCCGCTCGGGCCACCGCCATCAAGGACAAGCGTGTCAACATTCGCCTATCATCGAGTGATCTTCTTGATATTCAGGCCAAGGCGTTGGAAGAAGGTATGCCTTACCAAACTCTAATAGCAAGCGTGCTGCACAAATATGTTACTGGAACACTGGCAGAAAAGTCCAAACAGCAGTAAGCACGCGGCGCCGCTTGGATTCACTCAGCAATCCCGACACCGCCTGCGCCCGGTGCATGAGTGACGCCGGCGTCTAGGAGCACACGAAGCTGCCGCTGACGATTTTGCCCGCCAAGATGGAAGGCACCACTTGGGCGTCGCCATCCAGCTCGATGGCGGCTACATTCGGTGGCGAGTGGGCTGGCAGCAAGGTCAGGATTTTTGAAGCAGGGCCGACTTGAGCCAATGATGCCCCACCAACATCACGATCATCCTGATACCAACGACAAATGACCTATCAAGTTATCTACTCATCCGAATCATCGACTCCGCTCCAGCAGGACGATCTGGAAGCAATCCTAGAGCAAGCTCGACGAAACAATGCGAAAAATGCGATAACCGGTGCTCTTGTGTATGTCGATGGGATATTCTTTCAAATACTCGAAGGCGAGCCGCAGATAGTCAGATCGCTCATGGAAAAAATAGACAGCGACGTGCGCCATGAAACCGTTACCATCTTGCGCGAAGTCGAGATTCCAGCAGCCCTCTTTTCCGACTGGAAAATGGCTTATGTCAGCGCAACTGCGGAACAAATTGCCCAATGGGCCGGCTTAAGTGAGGTCACGGCGATCCCCGAGGTTCTAAAGGATATTCGACAGACGCCGAGCTTGGCAGCTGAGGTAACCAAAGGAATTCTGGCCGTCCTACAGGCTGAGCCCCACAAGCCGATCGGTAGGGAGTAGATGCAGTGTCTGCGGCAGGCTCGGTGCGGGGGAGTCCCTTTTTCCCAGCGCTGGAGCTTGCGCGAGGAATGGAGCGGTTCAGTTGTGAGGAAGCGCTACTGCGGCGCCAGCAACTTCGCTGCACCCTGCTCCCGCTGCTCGGCGCCCTGCAGCATCTTCATCTGCTGCTCGAACTGGCGCGCCGCCGCGATCATCGAAACCATCGTTTCGACCGCGCTGACATTGCTGCCTTCCAGCGCGCCGCTTTGCACCCGCGCTTCGGCGTCGGGGTTCAGGTCGGCGCCATCAGCGGCACGAAACAACCCATCGGTTCCGCGCACCAGCGGGGCTTCGGCGGTCACGAGTTTCAAGCGGCCGATTGGTTGCGGGCGACCCCCCGCCGCGCCGGACACGGTCGCACTGATGCTGCCGTTGGCGGCGATCTCGATCAAGGCATTGGCGGGCACCGTGATCGGCCCACCTTCGCCCAGCACCGGCAAGCCGCTGGGCGTGACCAGTGTGCCTTCGGTGCTGATCTGCAGCGAGCCAGCCCGCGTGTACCCCTCGGTGCCGTCCAGCGACTGCACCGCCAGCAGGCTCGTGCCTTGCACCGCCACATCCAGCGGCCGCCCGGTGGTTTGCACAGGGCCCGGCCGGGTGTCGGCACCCACAGTGGATTCCAGCGCATACACGCGGGTGCTGGCGCCGTCGCCGCGCACCGGCACCGCTCGAAACGCCTGCATCTCGGCGCGGAAACCGGTGGTGGAGACGTTGGCCAGGTTGTGGGCCAGCACGTCTTGCCGTTGCATGGTTGCCTTGGCGCCGGCCATTGACAGGTAGATGAGGCGATCCATCGCAATCCTTCAGTGCCGTTGCAGTCCGAATCCGGGATCGGTCAGCGGAGATTGACCAAGGTCTGCAGTACTTGATCCTGGGTCTTGATCGTCTGCGCGTTGGCTTGGTAGATGCGCTGCGCGGTGATCATGTTCACCAGCTCACCGGTCAGGTCGATGTTCGACTCTTCCAGTGCGCCGGCTTGCAACACACCCAGGTTGCCGTCGCCGGGCACACCGGTGACCGGTTCGCCGGAAGAAAAACTGCGCGTCCAGGCGTTGTCACCAACCGGCTGAAGGCCCTGCGGGTTGCGGAAGGTCGCGGTTTCGATCTGCCCTGCCGGGCGCGACTGGCCGTTCGAGTAACGCGCCATCACCACACCGTTGGACTCGATCGCGATCGCTGTCAGCTGGCCGGCCGAATAGCCGTCCTGCTTCAAGTCGGTGACGCCGAAGCCCGAGCCGAACTGGGTCGCACCCGACAGATTGAGTTGGATGCCGGGAATCGCCAGCGCCACGGCACCTTGCGCATTGGTGGTGGCCTGCACATCCACTGTCACCGGCCCGGCCGGTGTGATGAGTTTGCTGCCATCGGCCTGGAACTGCAGGGTCGTGATCGGCGTGGCCGGAGCGCCACCGATCGGCTCGCCGTTGGCGGTGGCATAGATGTTCCAGCTGTCGGTGGCCGACTTCTGGAAGTAGTAGGTCATCGCCACTTCCTGACCCTTGGCGTCGTAGATGGTCAGCGAGGTGGCGTTGTTGTAGGTGGCAGCGTCGTTGAAGTCGATGCCTGGCCCGCCGGCCGGGACGGTCGACTTCTGGCGCGAGTCCAGGTTCATCTCCAACGAGATCGCGCCGGTGGGCGAGGGGTTGATGCCGGCGGTGGACACCTGAAGCGGCACTGCCCGGCCCGGCTGGATCGTGCCCTTGACGTCGGTGGTGTAACCCATCAGCTTCTGCTGGCTGTTGTTGACGACAAAGCCATTGCGGTCGACCTTGAACTGGCCGTTGCGCGAGAAAGCGATGTTCCCCTTGCCGTCGTCCAGCTGAAAGAAGCCGGCGCCGTTGATGGCGATGTCCATGGGGTTTTCGGTGGTGGTGATGGAGCCTTGGGTGAACTGCTGCGCCACCGCCGACAGGCGCGTTCCGATGCCCACCTGGTTGGTGCCGGCGCCGTTCAGCGCGGCGGCATAGACATCGCTGAACTCGGCGCGCGCCACCTTGCTGCCATAGGTGTTGGCATTGGCAATGTTGTTGCCGATGATCTCCAGGTTCTTGCTGGATGCGTTGAGACCGGAAAGGCCTTGCTGAAAGCTCATGGGGTGGTCCTCGATCGGGGTCTAGTTGAAGGCCTTGACAGCGGCATAGGCCACCGTGCCGGAGTTCTGCGTTTCGAGCACGAGACGGTCACCGATGGTGCTGACGGCCTGCACGCGGTCGCGCATCAATGGCTCGGTGGCCACTGCAGTGGTGCCGGCGCGCGCGTTGACGCGAAAGCTGTGGGCGGCGCCATCGGGCACCCCCTTGGCTTCCCAGCTGAAGCTGTGGCGCCCGCCTGTCTGCGCGCCGAGGTCGAGGGTCTGCACGACCTGCCCCGCCGGGCCCAGGATTTCCACCGACACGCGGTCGGCGGGGCTGGCCAGATCGAAGCCGCCGGTGCCCGCACCCGACTGCACGGTGATGCGATTGCCTTGCAACGTGATGTCCCGGCCCACCAGCGCTGCACCCTGCAGCGCCTGCATCTGCACCAACCCGCCGCCCAGGCCCTGCACCGTGGTGTTGAGCTTCTCGATGCCGCTGACGGTGTTGATCTGCGCCATCTGGCTCGTGATCTGCGCGTTGTCCATCGGGTTCAGCGGGTCCTGGTTCTGCAACTGCGTCACCAGCAGCTTCAGGAAGCGGTCGGCTGCACCGGCATCGTTGGCTGTCGCTGGCGAATTGCCGTTGCCCGACAACGCCGCATACGGGTCATTCGAGACCGGCGCGACAGTGCTCACTGACCCACCTGCAACGTCTTCTGCAACAAGCTGCGAGCGGTGTTCATGACTTCGATGTTGTTCTGGTAGGACCGCGAAGCCGAGATCATGTTGACCATCTCCTCGACCGGGTTCACGTTGCTGTAGGTGACATAGCCATCGGCATCGGCGCTCGGGTGCTTGGGGTCGTGCACACGGCGCCCGGCGGTCTGGTCTTCGGTGATGGTCGAGACCCGCACGCCGGCCGATGCATCGCGTGTCGTGCCGCCGCTGAAGCCTGCTCCGTTCATGCCCACCGTCATCGCCTGAAACATCACCTGCCGCGCTTTGTAGGCGCTGCCATCGGGTCCGGCCACGGTGTCGGCATTGGCCAGGTTGCTGGCCACCACGTTCAGGCGCTGGCTTTGCGCGCTGACCGCACTGCCGGCCACGTCGAAGATTCTCATCAGGCTCATCGGCTTCTTCCTTTGGGTCGGCTGCTACGGGTCACGACTGGTGGGGGCTCTTCATCGCGTCCAGCGTGCTTCTGATGCTGCCGTTGATGAAGCGCAAGGTGGACTCGTACTTGAGCGCGTTGTCTGCGAACGCAGCGCGTTCGCGGTCCATGTCGACGCTGTTGTCGTCCAGGCTGGTTTGCGCGGGCTGGGCGTAGCGCAGAACCGGGGTGGCTCGCATGCCGCTGTCCTTGCCGCTGTTCATGCCGGCCATCACACCTTCTGCGATGCCGCCACTGGCAGCCTGGCCGGTGGCCGCACGCAAGGTGGATGCGAAGTCGAAGTCACGGGCCTTGAAGCCTGGGGTGTCGGCGTTGGCGATGTTGCCGGCGATGACCTTCTGTCGCTCGGCGCGCAGCATCAGCGCCTGGCTGTGAAAGTCGAGGTTCTCGGTCAGGCGGGAGATCATTCAGGTGCACCTCAAACAGGTCCAGCGGCTGGAGGGAATTCTGTTGGGCAGCCCGCGCAGACATGAGGCCGAACAAGCGGTGCTTTGTCTGCCATCTCCAACGCTGCCCGGCGAACAGCGCGGGCACAGTGTTGACCATGAACCCGGTGCCGAAGTCCCTGCCCCCTGCCCTGCGCTCGCGCACGGTTGCGACCGCTGCGGTGTGGGTCGCGCTGGCGCTGGGCAACTCGGCCGCCGCACAGGTCACCGCTTCGTTTCAGTTGCCTGCCGATGTCGTTCAGCAAGCGCTGACGCTGGCCGAGCAGGCCGCCCGCAGCCTGGCACCGGCTGGCGCCCGCATCGCGGCCGAAGCCGGTTCGCTCGACAACCGACTGCGGCTCGCGTCCTGCGCCCGCATCGACCCCTTTCCGGCGCCCGGTGCGCCGGCCTGGGGCCGCACCCGGGTCGGCTTGCGCTGCAGCGCCGGCACATCAGCCTGGCGGGTCTACCTGCCGGTGACGGTGCGTGTCTGGGCCCCCGCTGTGGTCAGCACCGCGGCCCTCGCCGCCGGCACGGTCCTGATCGAGAGCCAACTGACACGCGTCGAGGCCGACTGGGCCGACGGCAGTGGCAGTGCCACAGACGACCCGCAAGCACTCGCCGGCCGGCAACTGCTGCAATCCGTGGCTGCAGGCCAAGTGCTGCGCAGCACCGACCTGCGCCCACGGCAACATTTCAGCCTGGGCGACACGGTGCGAATCGATGCAACCGGAGACGGCTTCAGCGTGGTCGCCGAAGGCCAGGCGCTGACCCCGGGATTCGAAGGGCAGCCGGCGCGCGTGCGCACCGACAACGGCCGCGTGCTGACCGGACGCCCGGTGAGCGACGGCCGCATCGAGGTGCGGCTGTGAAGCGGCTGCGAGCTGCGGCAACGATAAAAAACAGGGCTGCGGGGCTAAAGTCCCGCCACGACATGGTCGATACAGCGTTCATGTCAATGTCCCGCACGGACCCCCGTGCACCAGACAGGAGTTCACCATGAAAATCGGTCACTTGGACCCGAAGCCGCTGCCCCCCCAGACCGCCGAGCGCAAGCCGGCCGCGGTCACCGGTGGCCCGGCCAGCCCTGAATCCAGCGCCAAACTGCAGCTCTCGCCGGCAGCCGCCGACGTGGCCCGCGCCGCGGGTGACGGCAGCTTCGATGCGAAAAAGGTCGACCGCATTGCGGGGGCCATCCGCGACGGCAGCTTCCAGGTCAATGCCGAAGCGATTGCCGACAAGTTGATCGCCAACGCGACCGAGTTGCTGGGCCGCAAACCGAACTGAGCCTGGCGCTGAACATGAACATTTCGCTCGACGAGCAACAGGCGCTGCACCGCGCGGCCGAGCTCGAACGCCCATTGGCCGACGTGGAATCGCAGCTGGCCCTGCTGGGTGCTGCTTTGCGGCAGCAAGACCTGCTGGCGGTCGACCGCGCCGCATCGGATCTGCGCGCTGCACTGGCGGTGGCGATGGGCCACTTTGCTGCCGCTGCCAAGAGCGGTGGCGTGCCGCCGCCGCTGCGCCGTCGCCTGGCGATGGCCGGCGGGCAAGTGGCAGCGCAGCGTGAAGCGCTGGCCCGTGCCACAGCGTCGCTGGACCGTGCGATCGATGTGCTGATGCCCGGCCCTGCGGCTGCGGCCGGGCTCTATGCCGCCCATGGCGGCAACGACCGCAACGCCAGCGCCGGCGGTTTGGTGGCCTGAAGCGGCTGCAGCCGCCCCGGCGTTTGGCCGGGAGAGAACGCAAAAAGCCCGCTGCTGCGGGCTTTGTCGTTGGTGCCATCTTTTGCGTCGACTGTCGCCTCGACGCTCGCGCCGACTTCGGCGCGGTCTTTGACGTGCTTCTGCCAACGCGTCAGAACTTGAACGCCAGCCGCAGACCGCCCCAATGGCGACCCGCGACCGTGATCGGCGCAGCGGCTTCCTTCATCACCACGAACTGCCCGCCCCCCATGTCGCGGCGGTAGGTCTGCAGCAGAAACGGGCGCTGGTTGCGAGCCGATGCCAAACCGGTGCGATCGTTGAAGATGCGCCGGTTGCGGCAATGGGCGGTGTTCCACACCACATCGCCCGATCGCTGCCGCTGGTTGTATTGGCTGTTGTGGCAGGCAATGTAGCCGTTGCGGTCGGCAGCGATGCAAAACACCACCTTGTCGCTCAACCCCAGGACGGGGTCCTGCAGCGCCGGAAACAGCCGATCGGCCAAAGGAGAAAAGCGCGTGTCGTGCTGTTGCGGCGTGGTGCCGGGCAACACGCGGTACTGCTCGTCGAACAAATCCGCTGTGCTGATCTTGCCTTCGGCGAGTGCTGCTTCCAGCCCGCGGCCGATCAGCTGTGCGGTTTGCCGGGCGGCTTCGATGTAGCGGGTGTCGGCAGTCTCCACGCCGCACGAAGCCACATGTTCGATCATCTCTTCTGAGATCGACAGCAACGTGCCGGTGCGCTGCTGTGCCGCGTCCAAAGCGGTGCGGGTGCGTTTGAGCCCGCCTTGCACGGCAGCGATCTCGGTGTCGAGCCCGGCGCAAACCTCGCGGCTCAACAAGCTGGCCTGCTCGATGCGCTGCACGCCGCTCTGCAGTTCTGAAAGCGCCCGGTGCACCACCCCGGCATGGGCTGACGATGTGGCTCCGTTCTGCGCCCCCACCTCGCGCGCCAGCGCCACGATGCGGTCGTCCAGCTGCGCGACCGTGCCCACGATCTGCTTGGAACAGGTCTCGACCTGGCCTGCCAGGTCCTTGACAGCGCCAGCCACCACCCCGAAGCCGCGCCCGGCCTCACCCGCACGCCGGGCTTCGACCGAGGCGTTGAAGGCCACCAACCGGGTTTGCAGCGCGATGCGGGTGATCTCCGTTGCCACATCCGAGACCTGGGACAGCGACCGCTCGATGGCGGCGACTTCGGTGCCCACCGCGCGCAGCGCGTCGGACACCGCAGCCAGTGCACCGACGCTCTGCGTGGTCTCGGTGCCGATCGCCGCCTGGGCCTGCACCACCTGCGACACCTGGCGCACCAACGCGCCCATCGCTTCGGTTTGCTGGCCGACGCTGCCGTGCGTGTCGTCGACCACGCCGCGCACCTCGGCGGCTTCGCGGCCCAGACTCGACGCCAGGCGCGCCAAGCCGTCCACCAGCTCGGCGGTGCGGGCAGCGTCGCCTGCACCCGCTGCGGCCCCGTGCGCTTCCTGCGCGCCAGAACCAAACGCTTCGGCTGCGGATGCGGACGCAGCTCGCCGCGGCATCAGGTCGAACAACAGTCCCAGTCCCATCGCGCGTCTCCTACCACTCGCGCAGCCGCGTGCGCAGCCGGGCAATCGACTGGCTGTGCAGCTGGCAGACCCGGCTTTCGGTCACCTTCAGCACCACCGCAATTTCCTTCAGGTTCATGTCGTGCTCGTAGTACATGCTCATCACGAACTGCTCGCGTTCGGGCAGGTTCTTGATGGCTTCGACCAGCGCCTCGCGCATGCGCTGGTCCTGCAGCCGCGCGATCGGGTTGGCCGCGGTGTCGGCCACATGGCGATCGAGGTAGCTGTCGTCGCCATCGTCGCCACTCATGTCTTCCAGGTAGATGAGCTGGGTGCCGCGCACCTTGCCCAGGAGCTCCTGGTAGTCGACAAGCGAGAGTCCCATCTCCTTGGCGATCTCGCTTTCAGCCGGCGCGCGGCCGAAGCGCTGCTCCAGCTTGTGCACCGCGGACTCGATGCTGCGCTGATGGC
>JBBSPW010000098.1:0-12186 GCA_038258365.1 Burkholderiales bacterium
GAAGTCGGCTTCTTTCAAGAGCACGCTGGCGCCGGCGTAGTAGATGTCCAGAAAGCTCTGCAGATCGGTGAAGGCGTAGGCGTTGCGCAGCGCCTGCACGCTGTCGTACGGCAGCTGGACCCGGTTGCGCCCGGCCAGCTCGAAGATCAACTCGGGCTCCAGCGAGCCTTCGATGTGGATGTGCAGCTCGGCCTTGGGCATGCGCCGCAGCAACGCATGCAAAGCCTGGCGGTGGATCGGCGGCGCTTCGATGCCAGGGGTGCGGGTGATGGTGCTCATCGCCCGCACTGTAGCCATCTTCGGCCGGTCGCTTCTCAGCGCATCAAGCGACCTTCGTGCGTCAGGATCGTCGCTTCGACATAGGTGGAGCCGGTTCGCACCCCCGGGCCATAGCGCAGCCTGAAGCCACCCAGATCGACTTCGCCCATTCCTTCCAACGCTTGCACCAGCGAAGCCGGTGTCGGATCTCGCCCTGCCTTGGCCAGGCCCATCGTCAGCAGCTTGGCCGAGGCGAAGCCGTACTGACCGGCATACGACAGCGGCAGCTGTTTCGCGCCAGCGGCGGCGGCATAGTCGCGCGCCAGCGGCGTGGTTGCGCTGAAGGGCGATGGCATCACCTGCATCACGATCGGGCCGCGAACCTGGTCGCCGAGCGCTTTCACATAGTCGTTGTTGCTGGTGTTGGACAGCGAGATGAAGGTGGTGCGCCCGCCAGCCGCGCGGTAGCCGCGCACGAAGCCGGCCGCCGCCTTGGCCGAGACGATCATCAGCACCACCTCCGGTTGCGCAGCCAGCAGGGTGCGAACCGCTTCAGCCACATCGGGTTTGCGGTTGTCGATGCGGGCGCTGGCCACCGGCTGCAGCGACAGGGCCTTCATTTGCGCATCGATGCCCACCAGCGTGTCGTTGCCGAAGGTGTCGTCGGCCAGCAGCAAGCCGAACTTGCGCACCCCCGTGGAGTGCTGAAGCATCACCGCCCGTTCGGCTTCCTTTCGGTAGCTGGTGCGCAAGGTGAAGATCTCGCGCTTGGGCGGCTCGTTGACAAACGAGCCCCCGGTTTGCGGGCCGACCACCGGAATGCCCTGCTTGAGCACCGCTGGCAGCATCGCTTCCATCGAAGGCGTGGTGCGCGGCAGCATCAGCGCCAGCAACTGCTTGCCAGCCACCAACCCGTCCAGCAGTTTGGCCGCTTGCTTGGCGTCCTGCGCGTCGTCCAGGCGCTCCATCTTCACGCTGCGGCCCTGCAACCCTCCGCGCGCATTGAAGGCTTCGAGGTAGAGGTCGGCACCGGCCAGGGTTTCCTGGTTCGATGCCGCCAACACACCGGTCAGCGGACCGATGTGGTGCACGGTGATGGGGGTTTGCGCCTGGGCAGGAGATGCCGCAAGCAGCATCGACACGGCGCACCAAGCGGTACCGAGCAGGCGACTGCGACGCAGGTAAGACCAAAGGGTCGTCATCGATGAAACCCGGCGAAGACACGGGCGTTGGATTGAACCGCCAGAGTCTGCAGGATGGGCAGTGGGCAAGCGAGCCGGTCAACGGCGCGTTTCACCCCTTGTTCCGACGTCGGCTGTCGAGTCTGCCGGGATCAGATGGCGCCGGCTGCCAGTGCCTGTTCGTCGGCGTGGTAGCTGGACCGCACCATCGCACCCACTGCGGCATGGCTGAAGCCCATCGCTTCGGCTTCATGGCCGTACATCCTGAAAGTATCGGGATGCACATAGCGCATCACGGGCAGGTGGTGACCGCTGGGCGCCAGGTACTGGCCGATCGTCAGCATGTCGACCCCGTGGGCACGCAAGTCGCGCATCACCGCCAGCACCTCGTCGTCGGTCTCACCCAGCCCGACCATCAGTCCGCTCTTGGTCGGCACGTTGGGCACCGCTTGCTTGAATCGCTGCAGCAACTTCAGGCTGAAGTCGTAGTCCGAACCCGGCCGGGCTTGCTTGTAGAGGCGCGGTGCGGTTTCGATGTTGTGGTTCATCACATCCGGCGGCGCGGCCTTCAGGATGTCCAGCGCACGATCGGCACGGCCGCGAAAGTCGGGCACCAGGATCTCGATGCGGGTGTCCGGAGACAGGGCCCGCACCTGGCGGATGCAATCGGCGAAATGGCCCGCACCGCCGTCGCGCAGATCGTCGCGGTCGACGCTGGTGATCACCACATATTGCAGCTTCAACGCCGCGATGGTGCGCGCCAGATTCAACGGCTCGTTGGCATCGAGCGGATCGGGCCGGCCGTGCCCCACATCGCAAAACGGGCAGCGACGCGTGCACTTGTCGCCCATGATCATGAAAGTGGCGGTGCCCTTGCCGAAGCACTCGCCGATGTTCGGGCAACTGGCTTCTTCGCAGACCGTGTGCAGCTGGTGCTCGCGCAGGATCTGCTTGATTTCGTAGAAGCGGGTCGAAGGCGAGCCCGCACGAACGCGGATCCAGTCCGGCTTCTTCAGCACCTCGGCCGGCACGATCTTGATCGGGATGCGCGAGGTCTTGGCCTGCGACTTCTGCTTGGCAGAAGGGTCGTAGGCAACGGGTGACGAAGAGTGGGTGTCTGAGCTGATCATGAAATGAAGGACCCCCAGATGGAAACAGCCCCCGCTGTCTGCACAGCGGGGGCTGGCTGGGACCGTACAGGCAGTTTAGCCCTGGACTTGACGACGCCGCAGGCTGAGGCCGCCAATGGCCATCAGGCCCACGGCCATCAGCGCGTAGGTGCCGGGTTCGGGCACAGCGAAGGCAATCAAACCGGTTTCGGTGTAGTTGTCAAAGGCAAACGGGTCGTTGACATAGGTCAGCTGCGAGGTTGCGAAGCCCGTGGCACCCGTGTACTGACCGGTGCCGCTGGCGATCGTGTAATTCAGCAACAAACGACCGCCGGTGTCGGCAAAGGTCGGCGACAGGCTGAAGCCCGACACGGTGCCCATCAGGCTCGAAGCCAGATCGGTGGTGGTGAACTCGAAGGTGCCCGTCAGCTGGCGCGTGACGTTGTTCAGATCGAACAGCACGAACGACACGAACGACAACGGCGAAGACGAGTCGTTGATCGAACCCACCCAACCACCCGAAGTTGCAGCGGGGTCGAAGATGGAGACGTTGCCGCTGCCGTCGAAGGGAACCACGAAAGACGCGGTTTGCGCCTGCGCAGCAAAAGGAAGCACGAGCGCTGCACAAACCAGTGCCAGGCGGGTGCGGGTGGGTGACAAATTCATAAGGGGAACTCCATGATTTTTGAGGCCGAAGCCGGTCGAGGTCGAAGGTACGCAAGTCCCAAGGTCTGCCATACCCCGCGAACGAGTGGAAGCCGTCGATGCCCTGAAAAACCGTGCATAACGCACGCACTGCATTCCGTCCTACGCAGAGGCGGCTCGTCCGGATGCTTTGCGCCGCAGATGCCCATGAGACCGTCGGGGCCGCATCCAAGACCCGCCACCCCGCGTAAGTCAGGTGCCGGCAAATGCCGCCAACCCTTGACGAGGAGACTCCATGACCCATTCCGCATTCCGCGTGGCCCCCCTGGCCGCCGCAGTTCTTCTGGTTTGCCTGGGCACCGCCCAGGCTTCCAGCCACCGCGAGGCGCCGTTCATCACCACCAGCCCGAAGGTCGACGCCACCGACTTCTACATGTTCAACAGCTACGAAGCCGGCCGTGCCGACTACGTGACGATCGTTGCCAACTACCAGCCGCTGCAAGATGCCTACGGCGGACCGAACTACTTCGCGATGGATCCCAACGCGCTGTACGAGATCCACATCGACAACACCGCCAACGCGAAAGAAGACATCACCTTTCAGTTCCGCTTCAGCAATGCGCTGGCCGGCGGCAGCGGAGTGGCCCTGAACATCGGCGGCAAGCAGGTGGCCATTCCCCTGGTGCAGGCCGGTGCGGTGGTGGACCGTGGCAGCGCTTCGCTGAACTTGGCTGAAACCTACACCGTCACCGTGGTCCGTGGCGACCGCCGTGGTGGCACCGCCAGCCCGATCACCAACGCTTCGGGCGGCAGCGCGACCTTCATCAAGCCGGTGGACAACATCGGCACCAAGACGATTCCGAACTACGCCGCCTATGCCGGGCAACACATCTACAACGTGGCCATTCCGGGCTGCGCGATGCCAGCCAAGCTGTTCGTCGGTCAGCGCAAGGACCCCTTTGCGGTCAACCTGGGCACGATCTTCGACCTGGTGAATGCACCGCTGTCGGTGATCACCGACCCGGCGCTGATCAATGCCGGCAAGGACGATCTGGCACGCAAGAACGTCACCACGCTGGCGATGGAGGTCAACAAGAGCTGCCTGGTTGCGGCCGGCTCGACCATCATCGGTGGCTGGACCAGCGCCAGCCTGCGCCAGGCCCGCTTGCTGAATCCCTCGCCCCCGTCGGGCCACCAGACCAGCGAGAAGCCCGGTGGTGCCTGGGTGCAGGTGTCGCGCCTGGGCATGCCACTGGTCAACGAGGTCGTGATCGGCCTGAAGGACAAGGACAAGTTCAACGCGTCCGTGCCCTCGGGTGATGGGCAGTTCATCGACTACGTCACCAACCCGACGTTGCCGGCGCTGATCGAAATCGCCTTTGCGATGCCGGGCATTGCGCCGACCAACTTCCCACGCAACGACCTGGTTACCACCTTCCTGACCGGCATCACCGGTGTCAACAAGCCGGCCAACGTGGTGGCTTCTGAAGAGTTGCGCTTGAACACGGCGATTCCCGCTGTGCCCTTCGCGCAGCAGAACCGTCTGGGCATCGTCGGCAACATCCTCGCGGGTGGCACCGACAACGCGGGTTACCCGAACGGCCGCCGTCCGAAAGACGACGTGGTCGACATCTCGCTGGTGGCGGTGATGGGTGGCCTGTGCGTGGCCAACGGCAACACCAACGCGCTCGGCTTCGGCGCCGACTGCAACCCGAGCAAGGTGCCGTTGGGCGCTACCGCGTTCAAATTGCATGACGCGGTCGACCAAGCGGCATCGACGTTCCTGCCGGGCTTCCCGTACCTGAACACCCCGCTGCCGGGCGCCGGCGGCCAGTAAGGAAGTTTCTGCAAGGAGTGCAACTGATGAAGACTTTTCTACGACCTTTGAGCGCGGCGGCAGTTGCTGCAACGTTGCTGGCCGGTTGTGGCGGCAGTGATCCCGGGGTCCCCGACCCCGTGGTCACTCCGCCGGCACCGCCCATGGCCAGCAACACGGTGCCTTCGTCGGCACTGCTTTCCGCAGCGGCCTACACCACGTTTGCGGCCACCTTGCAGCCCAGCGCCACCGCGCTGCCGCTGGATGTGACCGGTGTGGTGCCGCCGACCACAGAAACCGGGCTGCCGCAGCCGATCTGAAATTCGGCGTAGCCAACCTCGCAAGCCGCCCTGGAAACAGGGCGGCTTTTTTTCATCTGGCCGGGCGTCAAGACAAGCGTTGCTGCAGACGCTGCGACAGCAATTCGGCCGCCTGTTGCCACTCGACCGACACCCCCAACGTCTGCAGGTCCGCCGTGCGCAGGCCGGCATGGCCACAGGGGTCGATGCGGTCGAACGGCTCCAGCGCCATCGCCACGTTGAGTGCCAGCCCGTGGTAGGCGCACCCGCGGCTGACCTTGATGCCCAGCGCGGCGATTTTCGACAAGCCGCGAAACGGTTCCGGGTCGCTGACATCGGCCCGCAGCACCGCGTGGCCGAAGGGGTCGTCGGCGCGCACATAGATGCCCGGCGCGCCGCGCACCCGGTGGCCCGTGACCCCCAGGTCGGCCAGCGTGCGCAGCGCGGCTTCTTCCAGTTGGTGCACATACTCCTTCACATGGAGTTGCAGCCGTCGCAGATCCACGAGCGGATAGGCCACCACCTGCCCCGGCCCGTGATAGGTGACCTGCCCGCCGCGCCCGGTGCGCACCACGGGAATGCCACCGGGGTCGATCACATGCCGCTCCAGGCCCGCCACACCCTGCGTGTAGACGGGGTCGTGTTCGAGCAGCCACAACTGGTCTTCGGTTTCTGCGCTGCGCGCTGCGGTGAAGTCGCGCATCGCCGCTTCGGTCGGCAAGTAGGGGCGTCGGCCCAGGTGTTGCACCTGCATCGGGCGAGTCTAGGGTGGGGTTTCGTTGCGGTTCAGGCCCTTGCCGCGAAACCAGTCGAACATCAGCGGCCACAGCACGCGACCCACGGGCTCGCGGAAATAGCCCATGTGGCCGATGCCAGCCAAGCCGAGTGCCTTCGGGTCGAGGTCGATGCGCTCCACCGGAGCATTGCGGTAACCCTGGAAGAACGCATCGCGCGACCGGGGCAGCGCCCAGTCGTCGTCCAGCGCATTCGCGGCAGCGATCGGCAACCGCACGCGGTCGAAACCAGCGGTCGCATGCGCCGCCTGCGGGTCGTCGAAGAAGTGATGCGGCAGGTTGCACCAGCGCTTCCATTGCCGGTACACGCTGGCGGGCAGGTTCTCGCCCAGCCCCATCGCTTTCAGCGGCTGGTAGCCCAACACCGGAACAGCGATCGGCCCCAGTGCATGCCACAGCAGCCAGACCTTGATCCGCTCGCGCCAGGGCATGTAGCCATGCCAGCCCGCGCCGCTGGCACAGGCATACGCGCCTTGCAGCAACTCGGGCTGTGGCAGCAGGCCGATCGCATGGCCGCCGTAGCTGTGGCCAACCAGCCAGGTCGGACCCCGCGCAGACGCGTGGTCCACTGCCGCTGCCAGATCCAGCCGTGCCCAGTCCAGATAGTCGGGTGCGAAGCCGCGCAGCGACTTCGGTGCGGAGCCGCCGATGCCGCGGTAGTCCAGCGTCAGCACCTGCACGTCTTGCGCCTGCGCATACTCGGCGAAGCGGCGGTAGAAGCCGCGCGGCACTGCGGTGGCCGAGGCGACCACGATCCAGTGCGGCCCGGCGGCGGGAAAGTGCGTGGCTGCAAGCGAGTAACCATCCGCAGCCTTCAGCTGCAGCGGCGCAGCGGATGTCAGAGGCAACGCTTGGCCGATGTCCAGTCGACCACGGTGATGCGGCCGCTGACGATGTCGGCTTGCGCCGCATCGACCCGCTCCCGCATCGCTTTCGTCACCAATCCAGCGTTGTGTTCGTCGTAGGCCAGCGCCAGGCCGCCTTCCTTCAAACCCAGCTCGGTCACGCCAGGCTGGATGCCGCTGAAGGCCCGGAACACCGCCACGTCGGTGCGCTTCAACATCGACGTGAGCATCTGCCCGGGATGCAGGCTGTTCTGGTTGCTGTCGACACCGATGCCCAGGATCTTCAGGTCAGCCGCGGCTTGCAGCACACCGAGCCCGGTGCTGCCGGCGGCGGCGAAGATCACATCGGCGCCCTGCGCGGCCTGTGCACGCGCCAGTTCGGCACCGCGCACAGGATCGGTCCAGGCGGCGTTGGTGCTGCCGGTCATCGCCGAAATGACGCGGGTGGGTCTGCCGACGGTCGCGCGGGTCTTCGGGGCGGCCGACTGCGACGCATACCGGGCACCCTGTTCGTAGCCGCACAACACCTTGCGCACCAGCGGAATGTCCTGCCCGCCGACGAAACCGATGGTGCCGGTCTTGCTGGCCAATGCCGCCAGCAAGCCGGCGAGGAAAGCGCCTTCGTGCTCGCGGTAGACGAAGCTCTGCACATTGGGCAGCGGCACCACACTGTCCACGATCGCGAACGAGGTCTTCGGAAAGTCGCGCGCCACCTTCTCGATTGCCGACGCCTGGGGGAAGCCGACCCCGACCACCGGGTCGGCGCCGCGCTCGGCGAAGCGGCGGATCGCCTGTTCGCGCTGCGCCGCGTTCTGGATCTCGAACTCCTGATAGGGCTTGCCGGTCTCGCGCTTCCAGCGCTCGGCGCCTTCGGCCGCCGACTGGCCGAAGGACTTGTCGTTCTTGCCACCCAACTCGAAGATCACCGCGGGCTCGGCGATGGCGGTGATGGCGGCCGTCGCGAGCACCGCGGCAGAAAGAAAAATCTTCAAGTTAGAAGGAGGCTTTGAACGACACGCCGTACTGCCGCGGCTCGTTCGTGAACCCTGTCAGGTTGTTGAAGTCGATGCCGCCGACCACGCGCGTGGTGTCGGTCAGGTTGCGCACGAAGGCTGCTGCTTCGTATTTGCCGTTGCCGAAGATGTAGCCAGCGCGCAGGCCGCCTTCCAGCAGCGCCTTGCCGGTGAACTCGACGCTCTCGTACAGGAAGAAGTTGATCTTGCTTCGGTAAGCCCAGTCGGTCAGCACGTAGAAGTCGCCGCCCGGCATCGCCACCGTGTAGCGCGCGGTGGCGTTCAGGATCACCTTCGGCGCCTGCGGGAGCGCGTTGCCGTCGATCAGCGCCAGCAGGCTGCCGTTTCGGGTGATGGTGGGATCGGTGACGGTGCAGCCGCCACCGCAGATCGCCACATACTGACCCGGCGCCTTGATCTCGGTGTGGTTGTAGCTGCCGCCGGCGGTCAGCAACAAGCGCTCGGTGGCCAGCAACTGGCCATTGAACTCGATGCCATAGCCGCGCGTCTTCGGCACGTTGATGAGGGTGTTGAAGTTGGTGTCGCCACCCACCACTGTCAATTGCTGGTCCTTGATCTCGTAGCCGAACGCGCTGGCGGCCACCCGGGCGCGCTTGTTCATCAGGTCGGCCTTGTAGCCGGCTTCGACCGAGGTGACCTTTTCCGAACGGGCCACCGACAACTGGTCGCCGAACAGCAGCCGGCCCTGGATCGACGGCGCACGGAAGCCGGTGGCCACCCGTGCGTAGACATTGCTGTCGGCGTTCAACGCATAGCTGGCGCTCAGGTCGCCGCTGGTGTTGGTGGCGTCGGTTTCGGTGGTGCGACGGCCGATGAAGGGGCTGGAAAACGGCGGCGCCTGGATGCGGTCGGCCACATAGTCCTTCTTGTCCTTGGTGTAGCGCAGCCCGCCGCGCAACTTCAGGTCCGAGGTGACGGCGTAGTTGAGGCTGCCGAAGACCGCATAGGCCTTGTTGTCCTGGTCCTGCGTGGCATAGCCGTTTTGCGTGTTGCCGCCGATGCTGCTGTAGTTGAAGCTGTCGATGTTCAGTCGCTCATCGAAGTAGTACAGCCCCGCCAACCACTGCAATGGGCCTGCGGTGGTGCTTTCCAGCCGGAACTCCTGCGTGAACTGCTTGTGCTTCGGCAGACCGTCTGCCGATTCGGCATCGAAGGGGATGAAGCCGGGTCCGGAGTTGCCCGGACCCAGGAAGACCGCGCCGAAGCCACCGTCGATGTCGCCGCGGCTGAAGGAGTCGACCGTTTCGTAGCCGGTGATCGAATTCAGCGCCATGCCGGCGAAGGCATAGCGCAGGCGGATGCTGCCGCCCTGGCTCGTCAGATCCTGGCTGTTGATGCCGTCCTGCGACACCTGCCGTTGCTCGAATCCGTCCACCAGCTCGTTGCTGCCCGCGCGGATGATGTTGGCGCGAAACACCCGCGCCGAGCCTTCGAGCTTGCGGTAGTGGACATTGAACAGCACGCTCAGGTCGGTGCTGGGCGTCAGCAGCGCCTGCAAGCGCACAGCGTTGTCGTGGTAGCCGTCCAGGTCCTGGGTCGGCCCGGCAGCGTTGGTGTTGTGAACCCAGTCGTCGCGGTTCTGTGATTGCGCCGCGATGCGAAGCGACAGCATCTCGGACACCGGCAGGTTGATGGCGCCTTCGGCATTCAGCGCGCTGAAGCGACCAAACGACAAGCTGCCATAGCCTTCGAAGCGCTTGCCGGGCTTGACCGACTCGAACTTGACCACACCGGCCGGCGAGTTGCGCCCGAACAGCGTGCCCTGCGGGCCGTTCAGCACCTCGATGCGTTCGATGTCGAAAATCGGGAAACCCTTCAGGATCGGGTTCTCCTGCACCACATCGTCGTAGACCAGGCCCACCGGCTGCGAGGCGTTCAAGTCGAAGTCGGTGTTGCCGATGCCGCGGATGTAGAAGCGCGGAAAGGCGCGGCCGAATGACGATTCGATGTTCAGGCTGGGCACCCGGGCGGCCAGTTGGCGCACGTCCAGACCGCCGGAATTCAGCACCTCCAGCGTTTCGCCCTGCAAGGCGCTGACCGAGCTGGGCACATCGCGGATGTTCTCCAGCCGGCGCTCCGCAGTGACGGTGATGGTCTGCAACTGGGTCGGGGCTGCGCTCTGGGCCGAAGCACCCACCGACAGCAACGCCAGCACCGAAGCGGTCACGGCCGTCACTGCATGGGGCGCACCGGATGCAACACCGCTGAATCGGGCACGAATCGGATGCATGAAAAGACTCCTGGTGGGGTTCGAAGCGCCGGTCGGCGGCAGCCGCCGGGTGCCGCAAGCGGCGTGCCATGATGCTGCGCGGCGGGCCCGATTCTCGTGAAAAGCAGGCTCCAACCCTGGTGCGCGACGCGGGCACACAACACCCGAACCCCACCCACACACCGATTGCCGATGTCGCACGACCCCGAAGCGCTCCGATCCTTCGCCGACGACGGGTACGCGGTGCTGCCCGGTTTCATTGCAGCGGATCGACTGGAACGGCTGCGCCAGCGCGCCGCACAGATCGTCGACGCCTTCGAGCCCGACGCATCGACCAGCGCGTTTTCCACCCGCGACAGGAGCCGCGTGGCCGATGCGGCCTTGCTGGCATCGGCGCATGCGGTGCATTGTTTTCTGGAAGAAGACGCGGTCGATGCGCAGGGCCGCCTTCGGGTGCCGAAGGCGGGCGCGGTCAACAAGATCGGCCATGCGCTGCACGACCTGGACCCGGTGTTCGAGCCCTTCTCGCACAGCCCCGCGCTGGTGCAGGTGGCGGCTGCGATCGGCTTGGTCGATCCGCAGGTGTGGCAGTCGCAGCTGATCTTCAAGCAGCCGCGCATCGGCGGCGAAGTGGGCTGGCACCAGGATGCGAGCTTCTTTCACACCGAGCCGCCGACCGGTGGCAGCGACGGTTACCGCGACGATGCACCGATCTTGCCCGTGACCACCTTCTGGTTTGCCTTGGAAGACGCCACTGTCGACAACGGCTGCTTGCAGGTGCAGGCCGGCGCCCACCGCGGGCCGGCTGCCGTGCTGCGCGAGCGCTATGTCAACGACAACGGCCGGCTGCGCATGCACGCGCTGGACCCCATGCCCTGGCCCGACCCGGCCGACGCCCGCGCCCTGCCCGTGGCCGCCGGCACGCTGGTGGTTTTTCACGGATTGCTGCCGCATTGCAGCGCGCCGAACCGGTCCGAGCGCTCGCGGCTGGCCTACACGCTGCATGCCACCGACGGCCGCGCCACGTATGCGCCCGGCAACTGGCTGCAGCGCAGCGCGCAACAGCCGGTGCGCGGCTTCGGCTGAGTTCAACCGCCGAGCCGGTACATCCGTCAAAAACGGCCCCAGCCTCAGAGACAATAAAAGATGGCCGCCCCAATCTGGACCGATGTGTTCGTCTACCTTGCCGCGGGCGCGATGCTCGGCATCGTGTTGCTGTCGCTGGTCATCTGGTCCATCCGGCGTCACCACGATCCGAAGCTCGAGATCGAGAGCGCGGCGCCGATCGAGCACTTGATCCACTCGCTCGCCGGCTTGAGCTTGAGCACCGTGGTGCCCGGCAACTCGGTGGCTGTGCTGGAAAACGGCGCGTTCTTCGATGTGCTGCTGCAGCGCATCGCGGCGGCGCAGCACTCGGTGCACTTCGAGACCTTCCTGTGGAAGGACGGCGTGCTGGGTCGACGCCTGGCCGACGCGCTGTGCGAGCGCGCACGCGCTGGCAGGCAGGTGCGGGTGATGCTCGATGCAGTGGGCTCGAAGGAAGTCGGCAAGGCGGTGGTGCAGCGCATGCAGGAAGCCGGATGCCGGGTCGAGGTCTTCCACGAATGGGCCATTCGCCATCTGGGCGTGATGAACGACCGCGACCACCGCAAGCTGTGCGTGATCGACGGGCGCGAAGCCTTCGTCGGCGGCCACTGCATCGTGGACGCTTGGTTGGGTGACGCACAGGACCACCAGCACTATGCAGACCTGAGCGTTCACCTGCACGGCCCGATCGTCAACAGCGTGCAGGCTGCCTTCAGCGAGAACTGGACCGGCAACCCCGGCGAGGTGTTCGTCGGCGACGATGTCTTCCCGGCGCTGCAGCCGGCTGGCGATGTGTCGATCTTCGCCGCCTACCTCAAGCCCGAAGGTTCGGCACCGGCGGTCAAGCTGCTGCACCACACGGCCATCTGCATGGCGCGCAAGTCGATCCGCATCCAGAACCCGTACTTCA
>JBBSPW010000099.1:0-12102 GCA_038258365.1 Burkholderiales bacterium
CTGTCACTTCCTCGATCAGGATGTTCTCGATGACCAGCGAACCCTCCAACCCCAACCCCAGCCCCGATATTCAAACGGCTGTCTGGTGGCGGCTGCCGATCGTCTGGATGGTGATCGGCGGACCTGCCCTGGTGGTGGTGGCGAGCTTCGTGACGCTGGCGCTGGCGATCATCTACCCCGACCCGGTGTTGCTGCCGGTGGCTGGTGCCACGGCAGCCGACCAGCCCGCGGTGCAGGCCCGCAATCACGCCGCCACCCCGCGCCCCTGAGCCCCCGATGAATGACGACCTGCAGGGCCGATGGCTCACCTTCGCGGTGGTTGCATGGCCGGCCTTCATGATGGCGGCGGTGCTGGAGATGCTGGTGTTTGCACTGGCCGATCCGCTGCAGTTGCACACGCTGTCAGGGAATGCACTGGCGCTGTCGCCGCAGGCGGTCTACACGCTGTCGTTTTTCGTGTTCTGGGGGGTCGGCATCGGCGCCGGGCTGATGACGCTGTCGCTGGCGCGCAGCCGGGGCCGCATCAACCGCGAAGGTCCGGTGGGGCCGGCCGGTGGAACTCGAAGCGTGTGACCGCTCAGCAGGCGCTGCCGTTGACCAGCGCCTGCAATGCGTCGGCATCCAGCACCTCGATCTGGCGTTGCCTGACTTCCAGCACCCCGTCGTCCTGCAACTTGCTGAAAGCGCGGCTCACGGTTTCCAGCTTCAGCCCCAGATAGCTGCCGATCTCTTCGCGGGTCATGCGCAGCACCAGCGACCGGGCCGAAAAGCCACGGGCCTTCAAGCGCTGCATCAAGTTGAGCAGAAAGGCGGCCAGCCGCTCTTCGGCCCGCATGCTGCCCAGCAGCAGCATCACCCCGTGGTCACGCACGATCTCGCGACTCATGATGCGGTGGAACTGGTGCTGCAGCTCGGACAGTTCCCGCGTCAGGTGCTCCAGGTCGCCATACGGAATCACGCAGACCTGGGAGTCTTCCAGCGCCACCGCGTCGCAGGTGTGGCGGTCGGTGCCGATGCCGTCCAGTCCGAGCAGTTCGCCGGCCATCTGGAACCCCGTGACCTGGTCGCGGCCGTCTTCCGACATGACGGTGGCTTTGAAGAAGCCGGTGCGCACGGCAAAGAGCGAGGTGAAGGGGTCGCCGGTTCTGAACAACACATCGCCGCGTACCACATGGCGGCGCTCGGAGACCAGGGTGTCCAGCCGTTCCAGCTGCTTGTCCGACAGGCCCACAGGCAGGCAGATCTCCTGCAGGTTGCAGGTCGAGCAGGCGGCTTTCAGCGGCTCGATGCGGATCGGCATGTCGATGGCGGTCATGGGTGTTGTCCAAGTTGTTGTTTTGGTGTTTGCTCGATGCGCAATCACGACTCGGCTCTATTCTTGAGCAGGATCAACCCCGACGACAGTGCGGCAGCGCACAGTGGCTGACATGAGAGCCGCCATCCAAGCGCCTGCTGCCACCGTTCCACCGCAGTTTTCGAGTCTCGGGCCGGAAACGATCGCCGCAGGACTGCGTTTCAACACCTATCCCGCTGTCGACCGCTTCGTCGAAGCCTTCGGCGCGCCGCAGGCGACCCAGGCGCTGGCACAGCGCAACGGCGCCGCTGCGCCGGTGTCGGTGTATGTGCACATTCCGTTCTGCGGCTCGCAATGCCACCATTGCGACCGCCACCATCGGGTCACGCGACAGCGCAGCCAAGGTACCCACTACCTGGACTTGCTGGCACAAGAAATCGACCTGGCCAGCACCGCCGTCGGCCGAAGCACCCGAGTGGCGAATATCGAAGTGGGTGGCGGCACCCCGACCTTCCTCGACGACGATGGCTTGGCCCGGTTGCTGGCTCTGTTGCGTTCGGCTTTGCGGGTCGACCCCGCGGCCGATGTGTCGCTGGAGGTCGATCCCCGAACCGTGGACGGCGCGCGCCTGGCCACGTTGCATGGCGTGGGTTTCAACCGCATTCGCCTGAGCATGGCCGACCTGGAACCCGGCGTGCAGCAGGCGGTCAACCGCCATTGCAGCTTCGAGCGTCTCGAGGCACTGGTACACGCCGCGCAGGCGCTGCCCATGCGGTCCACGACGGTCGAGTTGAGCTGTGGTCTGCCACGTCAGAACGCGGGCTCGTTCAGCCGCACGGTCTCGCAGGTTGCAGCCCTGCGGCCGACGTCCATCGACATCGGCTGCTTCGACCATCGTCCGCTGCAGCACGCGCAGCAGTGCCGCATCGATGCGGCATTGCTGCCCGATGCCGATGCCCGGTTGGCGATGCTCGATGCCGCGATGGCGGTGCTGCTGGCCAGCGGCTACGAGACCATCGGCCTGCACCAGTGGGCACTGCCCGGCGACGCGCTGGCAGTTGCCAAGCGCCTGGGCTGTTTGACCATGGGGCCGGGCGGCTTCACCGTGCATGACGGCGATCTGCTCGGGTTCGGCGTGTCGGCGGTCAGCTGCGTGGGCGCCAGCTACAGCCAGAACGCGATCACCCTGGACGACTACCGCGGCCGGCTGGCACAGCACCGGCTTCCGGTCGTGCGCGGGCTGGCGCTGAGCCGCGACGACCTGTTGCGCCGCAGCGTGATGATGGCGCTGCTGTGCCAGGGACGAGTCGATTTTCAGGCCCTCGCCAATGCCCATCTGCTGGACCCGCGTGTGGTGCTGTGCGCCGAGCTGACGCGCATCGCGCAGCTGGCTGCCTGCGGTCTGGTTCGCTTGAGCGAGGCGGCGATCGAGCTCACCCCTGCCGGGTGTCGGGCCGCGCCGATGGTGGCCGCGGTTTTCGACGGCTACCGCAGCGCCGATGCCCGCCGCCATCGGTACCCGCGGCTGATCTGAAACCGCGTCAGCCCGAAACGCGCCTGCCATGCAAACCGCCCTGCTCGCAAGTGCCGCCCTGATGGGGCTGGCCGGCATGCCGCATTGCACCGCCATGTGCAGTGCTCCCTGTGCCGCGGCGCTGGGGCGAGATGCCAGCCGTGGGTCGGTCTTCGGCTTCCATGCAGCGCGGCTGCTGGGTTATGCGGCTGCCGGCGCAGTGGTCGCTTCGCTGGTGGGAGGCCTGGCCGCGCTGTCCGAATGGACGCCCGCGTTGCGCCCGGTGTGGACGCTCTTGCATGCTGCGGCCCTGACGCTCGGGGTCTGGTTGCTGCTGCAGGGCCGACAGCCGCAATGGCTGGGCCGCATCGGACGGGTTCCTGCCGCGGCCGCTGTCGTAGGCGGGTCGGCGCCAGCGCGGGTCGTTTCACTTCAGCCTTCATTTCGACTGACACCGCAAGTCCAGGCGCCATCCGGATGGGGGCCTTGGAGTCGTGCGCTGGGAGCGGGCTCGGCCTGGGTGCTGTGGCCATGCGGCTTGCTGCAGTCGGCGCTGCTGGTGGCCGCACTGGGTGCCGATGCCGGCACCGGCGCCAGCGTGATGGCGGTGTTCGCCGTCACCTCGGCCCCGGGCCTGCTGCTGGGGCCGTGGCTGGCGCGGCGGCTGTTCGATCGCGGTCGCACCGGGGCCGCTCGCGAAAGGCTCGCCACGCGACTGGCCGGCGCATTGCTCGTGGTCGCTTCGGGCTGGGCCCTGGGCCATGGACTTTGGACGCGGGTCGCGGCCTTCTGCGGTCTGGGCTGAGGGCGCCGGTTGCGCGTCGGGGGTGACCTAGAATTTGAGCCCAGCGTCGCGCGCGAATCACGATCCGCGCTACATCGACCCCGCAAAACTCTCAGTCCGGCGCCGCCGGGCGCTTCTACCGGAGACTCCACACCCATGTACCAGCACATCAAGGTGCCTTCGGGCGGCCAGAAGATCACCGTCAACGCCGACTTCTCGCTGGCAGTGCCCGAGCAGCCGATCATTCCTTACATCGAGGGCGATGGCACCGGTGCCGACATCACGCCCGTGATGTTGAAGGTGGTCGATGCTGCGGTTCAGAAGGCCTACAGCGGCAAACGCAAGATCCACTGGATGGAGGTCTTTGCCGGCGAGAAGAGCACCCGCGTTTACGGCCCCGATGTGTGGTTGCCCGAAGAAACGCTGGCCGCGGTGCGCGAGTACGTGGTCTCGATCAAGGGCCCGCTGACGACACCGGTGGGCGGTGGCATCCGCTCTTTGAACGTGGCGCTGCGGCAAGAGCTGGATCTGTATGTGTGCCTGCGGCCGATCCAGTACTTCAAGGGCGTGCCCAGCCCGGTCAAAGAGCCCGAGAAAACCAACATGGTGATCTTCCGCGAGAACTCGGAAGACATCTATGCCGGCATCGAATTCGAAGCCGAAAGCGACAAGGCCAAGAAGCTGATCAAGTTTTTGCAGGACGAGATGGGGGTCAAGAAGATCCGCTTCCCCAACACCTCGGGCATCGGTGTCAAGCCGGTCAGCCGTGAAGGCACTGAACGTCTGGTCAGGAAAGCGATCCAGTACGCCATCGACAACGACAAGCCCAGCATGACCCTCGTGCACAAGGGCAACATCATGAAGTACACCGAAGGCGGCTTCCGCGACTGGGGCTATGCGCTGGCGCAGAACGAGTTCGGCGCCGAACTGATCGACGGCGGCCCATGGTGCAAGCTGAAGAATCCGAAGAGCGGCAAGGACATCGTCATCAAGGACGTGATCGCCGACGCTTTCCTGCAGCAGATTTTGCTGCGCCCGGCCGAGTACAGCGTGATCGCCACGCTGAACCTGAACGGCGACTACATCAGCGATGCGCTGGCCGCGCAGGTCGGCGGGATAGGTATCGCACCGGGTGCCAACCTGTCCGACTCGATCGCGATGTTCGAAGCCACGCACGGCACTGCACCCAAGTACGCTGGCAAGGACTATGTCAACCCGGGCTCCGAGATTCTGTCGGCCGAGATGATGCTGCGCCACATGGGCTGGACCGAAGCCGCCGACCTGATCATTTCGTCGATGGAAAAGTCGATCGCCAGCAAGAAGGTCACCTACGACTTCGCGCGGCTGATGGAAGGCGCCACGCAGGTGTCGTGCTCGGGCTTTGGGCAGGTGATGATCGACCACATGTGATGGTGTTTGCTGGCGTCCGCTGACGCTCCGGCCGGTTTCACCGAAAGCCCCAGATCGTTGATGCGACTGGGGTTTTCTGCCTTCTGACCCCGCTCTGTCGTGGCCGTCGCCATCGGTCTGGTCGCGATCCATGACAACGCGGCGATGATCACCGAGCGATGCGTTCAGGGGTGTCCATGGCTCGCGTTGGCAATCCGTCCGCGCGCAGGTTCTTGCCACGCAGCCGCAATGCGTTGCCGATCACCGAAGCCGGACTCAGGCTCATCGCCAAGGCGGCGAACAGCGGCGACAGCAGCCAGCCGGTGAGCGGGAACAGCACGCCTGCGGCCAGGGGCATGCGGATCGAGTGGTGGAGGAAGGCGCGACTCCCCCGGGGCCGTCTGTTCGCTTCCGAACATACGGCGCGACTTCTTCTCTGCGTGTGCTGCCGCACAGTCGCCACGGGCGATTTGGCGCACCGTGGCGGTGTCGCACCTTCAGCTCGACGATCCCAGGAGCCCCGCATTGCCCGAACACAACAACCTGCTCATTGCCGCCCTGCCGCGCACCGATCGCATCCACTTGCTGGACGGTTGCGAGTCGGTCAACCTGCCGCTCGCACAAGTGCTCTGCGAAGCGGGTACGCCGACGCGGCATGTCTACTTTCCAACCGACAGCTTCATCTCGCTGATTGCACAAGTCGACAGTACCCGCGGTCTGGAGGTGGGCATGGCCGGCAGTGAAGGCATGCTGGGTGTGCAACTGGCGCTGGGCGTCGTGCGCGAACCGCTGAAAGCGCTGGTGCAGGGCGCAGGTGCTGCGTGGCGCATGGCTGCCGCGCCCTTCGTTGTCGAACTGGAGCGCAGCGCGGCGCTGCGCCAGGTGCTGCAGAAGTACCTTTACGTGTTGATGGCGCAGCGCGCCGCCTCCGAAGCCTGTCTGCGTTTCCATGAGATCGGCCCGCGCTTGGCGCGCTGGCTGTTGATGAGCCAGGACCGCGCGCATGTCGACCAATTCCCGATGACACAGGAGTTTCTGGCCATGATGCTGGGCGTGCGCCGCGTCGGCATCACGACTGCCGCTGGTGACCTGCTGCGGCGCGGCCTGATCACCTACCACCGCGGCGAACTCACGGTGCTCGACCGCTCCGGCCTGGAAGCGGCCGCCTGCGGCTGCTACGCCGCCGACCTGGAAATTTACCGGCGCACGATGAAGGCCGTGCGCTGACTCGGCGCCAGCCGCTGCGGCTTGGCGGCGTCGGCAGGGTTCTGGCGTAGACGGGGGCATGACACCGGCAAGGCTCCTAGACCCTCTGCCTCTGGTCACAACCCCCGACGAAAGCGACGGCTCGGTCTGTCTGCCAGCGCACAGACCGGTGCGTGCTGGCGGTTTCCAATAAACAGCTTGGACCAGTGCCCTGGAGTTGCTTTGCCGTCTGACGTTTGCAAGCTGGCTTCGCTGTTCGCGGCAAGGACCGCCGACGCGACCGATGCGCAGGCCATCGGGGCTGTGATGGCTGCTGCCTGGATGGCCCTCGAACGGGCCTTGCGTGCGGTCATCGGTGCCCAGGGCGCCGCGGCGCTGTACACGCGCAGCCTGTACTTGGCGGCGCGCCACCATGTCTGGTTGCTCGACGTGTGGAAAGACGGAGACCGGAAGGTCGACCCCACCCGGCTGAGGGACGCCATGGCACAGCAGAACGTCGACGAGGCCGCCGCTGCGGCGCAAGCGCTGCTGCAAACCTTCGCTCGCTTGTTTTCCAATCTGATCGGCGAATCGCTCATGGAGCGGCTTCTGCTGCCTGTGTACGAAGAGCCCTGGCACGAAGCGCCGGACGAGGGGCGCACAAGATGACAACCAACGTGAGGATCCGCCGGCTGACGACGGGGGTGCCCGGGCTGGACGAGGTACTGGGCGGCGGAATCCCGCAGTTCTCGTTCAACATCATCGCGGGCCAGCCGGGGGCCGGCAAGACGACGCTCGCGCACCAGATGATGTTCGCGATGGCCTCGCCCGAGCAGCCTGCGCTCTATTTCACGTTCATGGGCGAGCCACCGTTGAAGATGCTGCGCTACCAGCAGCAGTTCGCGTTCTTCGACGAAGCGCTGGTCAATCGCACGGTCCGCTTCTTCAACCTCTCCGATGCCGCCCGGGAAGGCGACCTGGATGAAGTGTTGCGCCGCATCGCCAACGAAGTGCAGGCGCATGGACCGGGCGTGGTGTTCATCGACTCTTTTCGCTCGGTGGTCGTGGCCAGCAATGCCGAAGGCGCCGGCCACAACCGGCTGCAGAACTTCCTGCAACAGCTGGGCACAGCGATGACGAGCTGGCAGGCGACCACCTTCCTGATCGGCGAGTACGCTGAAGCATCCGATGTCAATCCGATCTTCACCATCGCCGACGGCCTGATCTGGCTGCGCCAGAGCGTGCAGCGCAATTCGATGGTCCGCAAGATGGAAGTCGTGAAGATGCGCGGCCAAGCGCCTTTGCCGGGCCTGCACACCTTTCGCCTGTCCGACAGCGGGGTCGAAGTCTTTGCGCCGGCGGGCCTGGCCTGGCCGAGCGGCGCTGCGCCCAGCACGCTGCAGGACGAGCGGGCGCGGCTGGGCATTCCGACCCTGGACGAGATGCTCGGCGGCGGGCTGCCGCGGGGCTACTCGCTGCTGGTCGCCGGGCCGTCGGGCTCCGGCAAGAGCATCCTGGCAGCGTCTTTCCTGGCCGAAGGCGCACGGCGGGGTGAAACCGGTGTCATCGCTGCGTTCGAGCAGAACCCGCACCGTTCGCGCGACCGCATCGTCGCCGACCTGATTGCCAGCGGTCAGGTCGGCCTGATCGCCAACCGTCCGGCGGACCTGTCGATCGACGAGATGCTCAGGTTGTTGCTGGACGAGGTTGCGCGCCTCAAGGCCACACGGGTGGTCATCGACTCTCTCTCGGGTTTCGAGCTCTCGGTGGCGCCGACCTTCCGCGAGGACTTCCGCGAGTCGCTGGCCCGCCTGGTCGTCGCGCTGGCCGGCGTGGGCGTCACGGTGCTGATGACCTCGGAGCTCGAAGACCGCTACACGGACCTTCGCTTCAGCCCCTACGGCACCGCCTTCATGACCGACGCCATCATCGTTCAGCGCTATGTCGAAATCGACAGCCGCCTGCGACGGATGCTGGCCGTGGTCAAGGTGCGGGACAGCGCGCATTCAGACGAACTGCGGTTGTTCACCATCGACGGCGACGGCATTCATGTCGAGCAGACCGTTCCCGACCTGGAAGGACTGCTCGGTGGCCAGCCGACCGCGAAACGACGCGACGGCCCGTCCGGCAGCCCGCCAAGCCTTGCCTGAACCCGAGAACGCTTTGGAAGAATCCGTCGACGGCAACCCGGACGCGACCGCCAGCGTCACCCGCGCACTGGCATCGCTGCACGGCCAAGTCGACATGGCGCGTCAGCAGCTGGGCCGGCTGCAACAGGAGATCGCGGCGGCCGAACGCAAGCTTCGCGAGGGAGCCCCGACCCACCTCCTGCAAATCAACGAACAACTGCTGCTGTCGATGCTGGAGGCTCAGCACCATGCCGAAGCCGCTGCACACGAACTCGCCTTTCGCGAACTGACGGCGAAGCTCAAACTCGAAAGCAAGCAACTCGGCGAAGAGAACCGGCAGATGAAGGAGACCAGCCGCCTGAAGTCGCAGTTCCTCACCAACATGTCCCACGAGTTGCGCACGCCGCTGCACGCGGTCATCGGCTTCTCCGAAGTGCTGCGGCACGGGTCGATGCCTCCGGGATCGCCCAAGTACATCGAGTTTCTCGACCACATCATCACCGCCGGCCACTATCTGCTGCAGCTGATCACGGGGGTTCTCGACCTGACGAAAGCGGCATCGGGCAAGCTGGACTTCGATCCGGAGCCCGTCGATCTGGCCGAGGTGGTCCAGGAAGTCATCGACATGCTCAGGCCCATGGCCAGCCGAAAGTCGGCAACGGTCACCGTCGACATCGCCGCCGACATGGGGGGTCTGTTCATCGATCGGCTGCGGCTGAAGCAGGTGCTGTCCAACCTCTGTTCCAACGCCATCAAGTTCAGCCATGCGGGCGGTGCGGTGGCACTGCGGGCGCGCAGGAAAGGCGATGCGTCGTTCATCGTCGAAATCGAGGATCACGGCATCGGCATCGCCCCGGCGGACCACGGCCGCCTCTTTGTCGAGTTCCAGCGGCTCGACAGTCTCCAGGCCAAGCGCGAGGAGGGCACCGGAATCGGCTTGGCGCTGACGCGATTGCTGATCGAAGGGCAAGGGGGGTCCGTCGGGCTGCGCAGCGAGCTTGGCCACGGCAGCACCTTCTTCTGCATCCTGCCGCGGCGCGCCGGTGCCGTCAGCCCTGCCATCTGAATCGGTCTCGGGGTTCTGACCCACTGGATCGCCAACCGCACGGTCGAGACGTCACCCAGCACCTGCAGGCCGAGCGCTGACGGTGATGCGGTCAGCGGTCAGCGGTCAGCGGTCAGCGTGTTGACCTGGGTCACGCGGCTGACCGGTCGAGCCAACCAAGGCGAACTGCTGGCCGCGGCTTCCGCGCTTGGAGATGCAGCGCGTGCAGCTGGGCGGCAGCGCCGGACCCCCCGCCTCAATCGGATCGTGAGGTGTCGGGGGCGATCTCGTTTCTGACTTGCGCATAGGCGATCAGCGCAAACAGCAGGGTGCCGCCGATGATGTTCCCGGCCAGCGCAGGCAGCGCAAAGGTGGTCAGCATGTCCAGCGGAGACAGCTCGCCGGCCAGCACCAGCATGTAGGCCTCGGCGCTGCCGGCCACGACGTGGGCGGTGCCCGAGACGCCGATCACGTAGGTGATGGCCGCGATCACCAGAAACTGCGAGGCGGCAGCCGCGGGCAGCAACCACACCAGCGCCGCCATCAGGTAGCCGGCGGTGATGGCCCGCAGCAGGTTGTCCCACGCCGGATGCAGCACGGCATGCCGGCTGACTTCGAGCACCGCTTGTCGCAGCTCGGTGTCGATGACCGAGGTGTGGGTGCAGAACAGCGCCGCTATCAGCGTGCCCAACAGGTTGGCAGTGAGCACGATCGCCCACAGACGGGCCGCCTTGCCGAGCTTGGGCCAGCTGAACCGGGTCACCACGGGCAACACCACCGTGAGGGTGTTTTCGGTGAACAGCTGCTGGCGGCCCAGGATCACGATCAGAAAGCCGACCGGGTATCCCAGTGCCACCACCAGCTCGCGCCAGGACGCATCCGGCAGGTGCGAATGCAACACCGCCGGCACCAGCATCGAAAAGCTGATCGACAAACCGGCCGCCAGCCCCGACCACCACAACGAGGCCATCGGGCGGTCCATCTCGTCTTCGCCCGAGCGACGAACTGTCTCATAGATGACGGGGGTTCGCGGGGTGGTCTTGCGTTCGACGAGGTCGGCTTCGCGCTCGTTCTCGTCGGCAGAAGGCGCCGAGCGCCGAGGCCTTTCGCGGCCGTCAATCGGATTCATGCAGGGTGGGCGGTCGTCGAAAGTGCTGACCGCTGGAAGACGTTACCGCCTGGATTGTGCGGATTTGCAGCCCACAAACAACAAGGCCCGACGGAAGCAGGCCCAATCCCGCAACGACCTGCCTGCAGGCAGGCCGGCCGAAGGGTACGCCCTCAGCCCGGCGTTTCTTGCGTTGCGGTATCGGATGTCATGGCTTCGGAATGATCTTCCGCACCGTCCGAGCCGGCCGGTCGGCCGCCACCGAGGGACCGGATGTTCTGCGCAAGATTGCCTTTCGGACCCTGCACCACCTCGTACTCGACCTGCTCACCTTCCTTCAGCGTGCGAAACCCCTCCATTTGCACAGCCGAAAAATGGGCGAACACATCGGGGCCGCCGCCATCGGGTTCGATGAACCCGAAACCCTTGGCGTCGTTGAACCATTTGACTTTTCCTATCGACATCTGCAACTCCTTGGGCCAATTCGCAGTCGAGTTTCCGCCCGCGGCACCGAGCGTGTCAAGAACGTGACAACACCCGGTGCAACCGCTTGTCGCCTGCCATGCCGGGACCAATGACTGAAAACGGCCGCTGCTCGGCCCTTGAAGTGAGCGCAGACCGCATCAACATGCAGCCGGTCGGGGACTCCGGGCATGCACCGGGCAAGTTGGGGTGTCCTCGATAGAATGAGCCATGCCTGACGAATCACCACCGCTACCACCGCCTGCGCGGGCCCCGGGAACCCCCGGTGGGCCGATGGATCCGGGACGCGAGGGCGATGGCGGCAATGGCGCGGTGGTCGCCGAACGCAAGGCCCAGCGCACCAAACCACCTCAGTTGTTTCAGGTGGTGCTGCTGAACGACGACTACACACCGATGGAGTTTGTCGTGATGGTTCTGCAACAGTATTTTCAGCGCGACCCCGACACGGCCACGCTCATCATGCTGAAGATCCACCACGAAGGTCGTGGCGTCTGCGGTGTCTACACCAAGGACGTGGCGGCAACGAAAGTCGAGTTGGTGCTGACCGCCGCGCGGCGCGACGGGCACCCACTGCAATGCATTATGGAGGCCGCATGATTGCGCAAGAGTTGGAAGTCAGCCTGCACATGGCGTTTGTCGAAGCCCGCCAGCAGCGCCACGAATTCATCACCGTCGAGCACCTGTTGATGGCGCTGCTGGACAACCCGTCGGCCGCCGAGGTGCTGCGCGCCTGCGCTGCCAACATCGACGATCTGCGCAAGAGTCTGGCGACCTTCATCAAGGAGAACACGCCGACCGTGGGGGGCAGCGAAGAAGTCGACACCCAGCCGACACTCGGCTTCCAGCGAGTGATCCAGCGCGCCATCATGCATGTGCAGAGCACCGGCAGCGGCAAAAAAGAGGTCACCGGCGCGAACGTTCTGGTGGCGATCTTCGGCGAGAAGGATTCGCATGCGGTGTATTACTTGCACCAGCAAGGTGTGACGCGGCTGGATGTCGTCAATTTCATCGCCCACGGCATCAAGAAGTCGGACCCACCCGAGCCGGTCAAGGGCAGCGAAGGCCCGTCCGGCGGCGAGTCCGAGAAAGACGAGGCTGGCGGTGACCCCAAGGGATCGCCGCTGGAGCAGTTCACGCAGAACCTGAACCAGTTGGCACTGGCCGGCAAGATC
>JBBSPW010000100.1:0-12102 GCA_038258365.1 Burkholderiales bacterium
GACGTCGGCGTCGGCGCGTGACCCCTGTAGTCACCGTCCGAGTCGGGTGACCCACCAACCAGGGCTCCTGCGTGCCGCGGTGTCACGCACCGACTGTTGCCTGTGACGGGTCGCGCGATACTGAAGGACGCACCTACCCGTTTCACAACCGCCATGACCGCACCCAAGCCTGCCAATCCGGAAGTCAAGCAGCACCTCAACTCAGGCGAGTCGGGGCCTGACGACCTGGACCTGCCGCACGAGCGCGACCAACGTGGTGACATCGCCACCGCGCCGGATCCCAGCATGCAGCAAGCCAAGAAGGACTTGGACGAAGGTCAGGTCGACACCGACCTGTGGGGCACCGCGGGTCTGGACCACGAGCGTCGGGAGCAACTGGTTCCGGATGTCCGGGGCGAGCCAGGCAAGCAGGAACCCAGCGCGGACGGCGCACCGTCGACGCCAACCGGCAAGCCCGCCGGCGGCAAGGGAGACTGAAGCCGCCGAAGCACTGGGCGAACTCGCTTGGGCGCCAAAGCGCGCCGTCGCTCAGCTGTGGCGTCGTCGGCGGTCGACCGCTTCGATCTTCAGCATCTGCCGGTACTTGGTCACCGTTCGTCTCGCGACCATCAAGCCCTGCTCCGCCAGCTGACGGGTGATCTCGACATCGGACAACGGCGCGCCGGAGTCTTCGGCTTCAATGAGGTCCTGGATCAATCCGCGGATGGCGGTTCCCGACAGTGCGCTGCCGTTGGCGCTGACCATCGCGCGTGAGAAGAAGTGCGTCAACTCGAACACCCCGCTCGGGGTCGAGATGTACTTGTTGTTGGTGACGCGCGAGACGGTGCTTTCGTGCACGCCGACCGCGTCGGCAATCTCTTTCAGCCCCAGCGGCTTCATCGCCATCGAGCCATGGTCCAGAAAGTTGCGCTGGCGCTGCACGATGGCCTCGGCGACCTGCAGGATCGTGGCAAACCGCTGCTCGACATTGCGCAAGGTCCAGCGCGCTTCCTGCAAGTGGGTGCCGAGGGCTGCACATTGCGGGCTGCGGTGGCGCGCATAGAGCGATGCATAGACCTGGTTCAAACGGATGCGTGGCACCACCGCAGGGTTCAGATCCACCAGCCAGCGGCCCCGCACTTTGCGCACCACCACATCGGGCACCACGTAGGCGATGCGCTGGGCGCTGAAACGCCAGCCAGGGCGTGGGTCCAGCCGGCGGATGCGGTCGCAGACGGCTTCCACCTCGGCCGCCGATCGATCCAGCTTGCGTGCCAGCCCGCCCATGTCGCGCGCCGCCAGTGCGGGCAGGTGGTCGCTGACGATGCGCTCCGCCAGCGCACGGGCGTCGGTGCAACCGATTGCCGGCAGTTGAAGCAGCAGGCATTCGGCCACCGTGCGAGCACCCACCCCGGCCGGCTCCAGCGACTGCACGGCGTGCAGCGCGGACTGGAACTCGGCTTCGGTGGCTGGCGGCGACAGGTCCAGCACCTGGGTCAACTCCGACAGTTCGGTGCGCAGTTAGCCATCGTCGTCCAGCGATTCGACGATGGCCCGCGCCAGCAGCGCCAGGCGATTGTTCAGCGGTGTCAGGCCGAGCTGCGCATGCAGATGGGCGTTGAGCGGCAGGCCCGACGCGGTTCGGTCTATCAGCGAGCCCGCTTCACCGTCTTCACCGGCCCCTGATCCGGACCCGGAAGAGAACACGCCATCGGCCAGCCACAGATCGCGGTCGCTGGCCTCGCCGGGCAGCCGCTCGTCGGCTGCATCGGACTCGAATGCGGTGTCCAGGACCTCATCGGGATCGGGCGCACCGTCCATCAAACGGTCGACGGTCAAGCGATCCTCTTCTTCGCTGCTGCTGTCGGCAGCGTCGCGGGCATCGAGGGCTGCGTCCGGCGAAGGCTCGAACTCTGCTTCGTCCGCCACCTCTTCGGCTTCCAGAAAGGGGTTGCTGGCCAGCGATTGGCTCAACACCGCTGCGAACTCTGCCGACGACATCTGCAGCAAACGCACCGCGTGCTGCAGTCGGGGTGCCAGCGCCTGGGTTTGTCTTTGCACGGCAACCAAATTCATCGAACCCATCGCTACTCCTGCTTGTTGCCCAGACCCGAGGCCGGTGGGTTGATCGCAAAGCCACCGCCGCCCGGCTTTTGCAACGATCGTGCCGGTTTTTCGTGAACGGGCACAACACATGCCCTGTTGCCTCAGCCACCCCCCTTTGCGAGTGGCCAGGCGCATCCTGCCTGCAAACCCTTGGTGCCAGCCCGGAATTACCGATCGCCGCTTTTTTGCGGCAAAGCTCGCTGACTCCGGCAGCAGCCGATCTGAGACCCCAGATGAAGTCGATTGCCGAACCTGAGAGCCGCAGCGCCAGATCCCCACGACGGCGCTGGGCGCTGGTCGCGGTCGGCACGGCGGCTGCCGCGCTGGCGCTCGGTGCCTCGGGCTGCAGCTTCTGGAAGCTGGGCCGCTCAGCTGAGCTGGCCGAGCGCAGCCAGCCCTTTCAGCACCGTCCTGCCGATCCTGCGATAAGCCTGCTGATCGTTGGTGACAGCACCGGTGTGGGCACCGGTGCCAGCCAGGCATCGAACAGCCTGGCCGGCTTGGCCGCGGCGGCGTATCCGCGCTTGATGATCGACAACCGGGCAGCCGATGGCGCCAGGTTCGAGCAGGTGGTGCAGCAGTTGCAAGGCGTCGACCGGCGCTTCGACCTGGTGCTGGTCCAAGCGGGTGGCAACGATGTCATCCGCTTGACCGACGGGCGCATGCTGGCTCAGCAGATCGACCGCACCGTGGCCCTGGCGCTGCAGCATGCCGACACCGTGATCCTGATGCCGAGCGGCAACGTCGGGTCATCGCCCTTCTTCTTCGCCCCGTTGTCCTGGTGGATGACGAAACGCTCGCAAAGCCTGCACGCGTTGATCCGCAAGTCCGCTGCCGTGCCCGGTGGGGTTTATGTCGACCTGTACGCGCCGCCCGAAACCGACCCGTTCGTGCAACAACCCGGGTTGTTCGCCGGTGATGGCCTGCACCCGAGCGACGCGGGCTATCGCCAGTGGTGGTCGGAACTGCAGCGGCAGGCAGGCTTGCAAGCCCGGCTCGCGCCGGCTCGCTGAGCGCCACACCGGCAGGCCGCCATGCAGATGTCGATCCGGTCCCGCTTGCTGCTGCTGGTGCTGTCCGTGCTGCTGCCTGGATCGGTGGGCGTGGGGTGGCTGATCGGCAGCACGATCGAAGCCGAACGCGACAACAGCACCCGCCTGCTGGACGCCGCAGCCAGCGCATTGGTGATGACCGTGGACGACGAAATGTCTCGCCGCGCCACCCTGGCCCGGGTGCTGGCGTTGGCGCACGGGCTGGACGCAGCGCAGGGACCCAACGCCGACGATCTGAACGACCTCGACGCCCAGGTGCATGCGGCGCTGCCCCCCGGCGCCGGGTGGGTCGAGCTGTGGGGGCCCGAGGGCGTGGTCTATGACAGCCGGCAGCCGATCGACAGCGTCACCGAGCGGTCGCGCGCGCGTAAGCCGTCGGAGCCGCTCAGCGACAGGCCGGTGCTGCGGTCAATGGGCGGGAGCGCGGCAACGCCTGCAGCCGAGCCGTCCGCAGCCGATGCACGAGCCGTGCTGATCGAGCCGGTGCAGCTGGAAGGGCGCACCGTGCTGAACGTGGCGGTGATGCTGCCGGCTTCGGAGTTGCAGCGGCTGGTCGACTCGCTGCCGATGGCGAGTGGCTGGGCGGCGGCGGTGGCCGACGCCCGCGGTGAGGTGCTGGCCTGGCACAGGGGTGCTGGAGCCGCATCGGGTGCAGCAGCGGTGGCAACAGCCGGTGCAAGCCCGAGGCCCGACCCCTCCGGTCCATCCGCCGCATTGGCGCTGAGCAACGAGCAGGCCAGCTTCGACGCGGTGACCGCCGGCAGCACGGCCTCGACCGGCAGGGTTCATCGCAGCCGCTTCGGCTGGTCCGCCGTGGTGGCGGTGCCGCGCGCGGCATTGGCAGGCGACTGGCCAGCCGCTGCCAGCCAGATGGCGATGGGCGCGTTGGCATTGCTGCTGTTGGCCGCAATCGGATCGTTTTGGCTCGCGCAACGGATCGCCAAACCGCTGCGGGAGGTGACTGCATCGGCGCGGCGCCTGCACCACGGTTTGCCGGTGCAGCCAGCGCACACCGGGGTGCTCGAATGCGACGAGGTCACCCAGGCGCTGGTCAGCGCCGGCGTGGCGATCCGCCACAGCCGGGACGAGTTGCAGCAACAGGTCAGCGCGGCGGTAAGCCGCACACGGCTGTCCGAACAGGTTCGGGGGCATGGCCAGCGCGTGCAGGCCCTGGGACGCCTGACCGGTGGCGTCGCGCACGATTTCAACAATTTGCTCGGCGTCATCAGCAACAGCTTGCACCTGGTGCAGCGCCATCCGGCGGCAGCCGATCTGCAGGTGGCCCTGCGCGCTTCGCAGCAGGCGGTCGATAGCGGCAGCCAACTCACCCGGCACCTGCTGCGCTTGGCCGGACGCCGGCCGACCCAGCCGCGCCGGTTAGCCCTGCAGCATTGGCTGCCAGAGGTGCAAGGGCTGATCGCCGGCGTATTGGGGTCTCGCATCAGCGTCCAGGTCGAGGTTGCCGTGGGCACCCCGTCCGTGAAGGTCGACCCGGCAGAGTTGGAACTGGCGCTCTTGAACCTGAGCCTGAACGCCAGCGATGCGATGGCCAGCGGCGGTGAGCTGCGTTTGCTGGCCCGCCGTGCAAACGCAGCCGATACCGCCGGCCGCCCGGGTGCGCCGGCCGAGGGTGGGGTGTTGATAGCGGTGGCCGACGATGGCGCCGGCATCGACGGAGACCTGTTGCGAAGCGCGTTCGAGCCCCTCACCACGACCAAGACCTTGGGCAAAGGAAGCGGGCTGGGGCTGGGGATGGGGCAGGTGTTGGGCTTTTGCAAACAGGCCGGTGGCACCGCCTGGGGCGACAGCACCGTGGGCATCGGCACCACCGTGTCACTGCTGTTGCCCGCGGCCCCGCCGATCGCCGACAGCGCACGCATCACCGCAGTGCCGTGCCACCCCGCAACCGACCCGGTGCGGGACGCCCCTGCATTGGCCGGTGCTTGGGTGCTGCTGGTCGAAGACAACCCGGCGTTGGCCGACACCACCGAGGCGCTGTTGCGTGCCCACGGTGCCGAGGTGCAGCGCGCCGCCGACGCGGCTGGCGCCCTGCGCCTCGTCGACCGGGAACCCGGCTTCGATGTGGTGTTGTCCGATGTGATGATGCCCGGCGGCATCGACGGTTTGGGCCTGGCCCGGCGGCTGCAACAGCAGCGGCCTGACCTGCCGGTACTGCTGATCAGCGGCCACAACGAAACCGCAGCGAAGGTGCCTCAGGAATTCATGCTGCTGCAAAAACCCTGTCCGCCTGAAGAACTGCTGAGGGCTTTGCGGCGCGCCATCAAAACGCCGACGCAGCAGGCTTCGCCAGCGCCCTGATTGCGTGGGCAGGCACGGGTCGACATGCGCTCGCTGGGCGCTGCGGTCTGCGGCGCAAAACCCGTTTGCAGTGGTGAAGTCATGATCGAGCCATGTTGACGACCGCTTTGCTGGGCTTTGGCGTGGTGCTGTTGCTGCTGTCGATGTTCGATCTGACCCGCATTCGGCTCACTCCCGCGATCCTGTATCTGGGCTTGGGCTATGCCGCCGGTGCGCTGTTGGGCGCTCCGTCCTTGCAAACCCTGCAGGAGCAGGCGCCGGTGCTGGTGGTGGCCACCGAATTCGCGGTACTGGTGTCGCTGTTCGGAGTCGGCCTGCACCTGCGCGTGCCGCCTTCGATCCGGGCCTGGCGCGTGGCTTTGTTGATGGCGGGACCGGGCATGCTGTTGTCGATCGTGCTGACGATGGGGCTGGCCCTGGCGTTGGGCATGCCCTGGGCGGCCGCGCTGCTGCTGGCCGCGATCTGCGCGCCCACCGATCCGGTGCTGGCTTCGGCGGTGCAGATCCGCTCCCCCGAGGACCGGGACGCGGTTCGCCTGTCGTTGACCGCTGAAGGCGGGCTCAACGATGGCACCGCGCTGCCGGCGGTGATGCTGGGTTTGGCCCTGCTCGGTTTGCACGAGGTGGGACCGGGTGGCATCGACTGGTGGTGGTCGGACCTGCTGTGGCCGATCGGCGGTGGCGCGCTGATCGGCATCGCCACCGGCTGGTTGCTGGGCCGGGCGCTGCTGGCGCGGGTCGAAGCCGGCGACCGGGTGGTGAGTGACGAGCTGGTGTATGTCGGCGCTGTGGCGCTGGCCTACGGGGTGGCGCGGGCCACGCAGACCTCGGCTTTCATCGTGATGTTCGCGGTGGGGGTGGTGCTGCTGCGGCCGTTTCACAAGCGCGCGCTGGACCAGGGTGGCGATGCCTTGTCGGAGCGCCTGGCGGCTTTCGGCGGGCGGCTGGAGCGCTTGGTGGAAGCCGCCTCTGTGGTGGCGGTGGGCGTGGGATTGCACAGCGTCGATCCCACCTGGACCGCGTTGGTGTTCGGTGCTGCGCTGTCGCTGGTGGTGCGTCCGCTGGCGGTTTATGGCACCGTTCGCGGCCACATGCTGACTTCGAAGCAACGCCACCTGGTGGCGTGGTTCAGCATCCGCGGCATCGGCACGCTGTTCTATCTGATGTTCGCGATCGAGCACGGCGTGGCCGGCATGCTGGCGGCCGAGTTGATCAGCGCGTCACTGGCGGCCATCGCGATGTCGATCGTGCTGCACGGCGTGTCGGCTCGCCCGTTGATGGACGCTTACCAGCGCCGCCGTTCATCGGGAAAGCAGGCTGGCGATTGACCCCGAGTCAACGATCAATGCAAGGTGCCGGTGCGCCCAGGACGCAGGTCGTCGGCTTCACCTTCGTCCATCGGTGGCAGCGGATCGCCGCTCTCATCCGGAATCGGCGTCGGCCCGGGCAGATCGGGTTCGGGGTTGGGCCGCACCGGCTGCGGCGGCTGGGGTGCGAAATGGGCGGGCATGGGCATGGGCATGAGGAGGCCTCCAAAGGCGCCTGACGGAACCGCTCAATCGTCCAGCTGCGAGTCGACACCTGCAGCGAATTGCAGGTTGTCGATATCGAAGCCGTCGTCGTGGGCCATCGCCAACAACGACTGCAGGCGGTGGGGAGGCAGCCCAGGTGCCCGCGACAGCACCCACAGCGCACTGCGGTCGGGGCTGCCCACCAGGGCTTCTTCGTAGTCGCGGTCCAGGTGCAGGATCCAGTGGTCGGACCAAGCCATAGGCAGCCAGCGCAACCACCGCGGCCAGGTGCTGAGTCTGAATTTGCCGCCGCCACTGCCCTTCACCGCCCGCAACACACCGCGCGCCGAGCGGCGCCCGCCCAAGGCGGGCTCGTCGACCGCTTCCGGGCAGCGCACGCGCAGGTCGAAGCGGCCGGGCCGGCGCGGCGTGTAGCGCACCATACCGACGCCGTCGCACTGGTTGCTGAGCCGAACCGGCAAGTGGGCCAGCGCATACCAGGTGCCTGCGAAACGCGACGGGTCGACCCCGGTCATCGCCGGCAACGGCTGAACCTCATTCGATGCGAACAGCTTGGCCACCAGCGGCAGGCCGATGCTGATGGCCATCCGGGCAACGCCCGGCGACACCGAGTCCCGCACCTTGCCCGGCATCAACGGCCATGCCAGCCCCACGAGCCCGGCCAGCGAGGCAAGGCCGCTCACGCTCCCGGAACGTTCGGCGGCACGGCCGGCGGCACCGCCCCCCATCGCCAGACTGGGTCGGCGCGACCGCCAAAACCACAGCAGACCCGTGCCCACCAGTGCAAGACCGCCGCCCAAACCCAAGGCTTTGCCGGCGCGGTCGAAAAGGGCTGCAGGCTGAACAGCAGCGGTGGCGCGCTCCTTGAACTCGGCCACGCCAAGTTGGACGCTGAGATCGCGTGCCACCAGGCGTTGTTCGACGAGCGCGATGCGGGCATCGAGGTTCATGTCAGGCCTTCGATCCGGCCGCAACGGCAGCGCCGGCGGGGTCGGATGCTGAATGGGATGCAGCCGAAACCGGGGCTGCAGGGGGCGTCGGAGGCATCGGAGGCACGGGGGTCAGCGTCAGGTGCCTGCGGATCGACGACAGAAGCAACTTCGGCACCAACCCACGAATCCGCGCGATCGCAAACCAAATACCGAGCAGGTTGATCAGTATGCCGAGCAGCAGCGCGGTTTCGCGCGGCAGGCCGATCATCACGAGCAGCACCAGCACCCCGGCCCAGATCAACAACCACGCCGTCACACCCAGGATGGCCAGCACCACCACCAAACCGATGATCTGGCCCAGCGCCGAACTGGCGCGCCGCAGGTCGAGCGACAGCAGCTCGAAGCGGTCGCTGACGAGCATCGGCAACTCGCGCAACAGCGACAGCAGCAGTTGCGGCAACGACTCCTGGGGCGGCGAATCGCCGACGCCACCGGACGTGCCTGTGGACCCGCCGGTCGGATGACCGGCGGGCTCGGGCGGCGTGGGTGGCTGCGCAGGCGCAGCTCCGGTCACCTCCGCATCTTCGGGCAACGGCACAGGCCCGACTATCGCGTCAACTTGGCGATCACCACACCGAGCGCGAGCGCGGCGGCCACAGCCGCCAGCGGGTTGTCACGCACGGTGGTACGCAGGCTTTCCGCCCACTCGTCACTGACATCCTTGGCTTGGTAGGCACGCGACTGCGCTTTCACATTGGCCGTGGTCAGCGAATCTTCCAGCTTGTGCACATGCGGCGCGGCCGAGTCGGCCAGGCGGTCGATGGTTTCATGCGCACCTTTGACCACGCGGCTCAGCATGTCCTGGCCTTCGGCTCGGCGCGCGGCGCGCTCAGCCAGCTTGGCTTCGGCGGCTGCTGCGGCTTCGGCCGCTCTGGCGTGGCTGGCGACCGAATTCGATGCCGTCGCGGCGCTTCCTTCACCGGTAGCGGCAGTCGCGCCAAAAGGGGTTGCAGTGGTGGTGGTGGAGTCCATGATCGTCCTGTCCGAAGTGAGGGTGAAGGGGGCGGTGGCGTGTCGTGATCCAACGGTTTCGTTCAACAACTCACGTTAACTCACAAGCGCCAACTTGCGAATTCATGCTACCTCGCCCGGCCGTGGTCGGCATAGGCGCAGCGTGTAGGCCAACGCCTTGCGCGTCCAAGGACAAGGCAGCGTTGGACACGGGTCCGGTTGGTCAAACGGCATTCGGTTACTTGAACCGCGAGAGGCGTAGGCTTGAGAGGCTGCCGTATAGCTGGCACGTGGCGTGCCCGTGCAGTCGGCTGTTGCTCGCTAAGATCGTTCACACCCAGCGGCAACCCGACCCCACCCGATGAGCCCCGCATTCACAACCGACCCCGCAGACGCACCCTTGGACGCCAACGCCGATCTCGCCCGTTCGGACCCGGACCCGGCCGCCGACCCGCGCGTGGGGCAAATCCTGGACGTGTTTGCGAAAGAAGCCCAGATCGACCGCAGCGCTTTGCGCCTGGACGCGCGCGCCGACGAGCTCGGCGCCACTTCGCTGGACCTGGCATTGGCGCTGTTCGAGCTGGAAGCCCGCTTCGGCGTCGCCCTGCCCGAACCAGCGCCGGGTGAACCGATGCCGACAGTGGGCGAAGTGGTGCAGCAGGTGCTGGACGCCTGGCCCACCACACCGGCCACCGAAGCCACGGTCTGAGCGCCGTCGCGACGCTTTCTCGGATGCCCGCGCAGCGGCGCGTCGCCGTCACCGGAATCGGCGCACTCTCTGCCCTGGGCACCGACCTGGCGACCACCTGGGACGGCATTGCCACGGGCCGCTGTGGCATCGCGCGCCACGACGGTGATGCCTGGCCGATGGCACGCGTGCCCGGCTTCGATCCGGCGGCGCACTTCGGCAGCAGGGAGCTCGCGATGCTGGACCGCGTCACGCAGTTCACACTGGTGGCCGCGCGCGAGGCGCTGGGCCATGGCCCGCTCGGCGCCCGGCTGTTGTCGATGCCCACATCCAGCCGCTTGTCCGGCCCGTTGGCCGGCGTCGACGCGACCCGCTGCGGTGCGGTCTATGCCGCCGGGCTCGGCCACCACACGTTGGACGAGGCCTACCAGGCTTTCTATGGCCGCAACGCCAATCGGCTGCACCCGTTCGTGGTGCCGCGCGGCATGCCCAGTGCGCCGGCCAGCCAGCTGTCGATCGTGCACGGTCTGCAAGGGCCGACGGTGGCCACGGCGTCGGCTTGCGCGTCGTCGGCGCATGCGCTGGCACTCGCCGCGCACCTGGTGCGCAGCGGCTTGCTCGACGTTGCTGTCAGCGGCGGCGCCGAAGCCTCGCTGGTTCCGGGCATGGTCAAGGGCTGGGAAGGCTTGCGGGTGCTGAGTGCCGACGGCTGCCGGCCGTTTTCAGCCGACCGCTCGGGTCTGGTGCTGGGCGAAGGCGCTGCGGTGCTGGTACTGGAAGATTGGGCGCATGCCGAGCAGCGCGGCGCTGTTCCACTGGCCGAGATCGTCGGCTTCGGCATGGGCGCCGATGCCGCCGACATCACGAGCCCCAGCGCAGACGGTGCGGTTCGCGTGATGCGCGCCGCGCTGGCCGATGCCGGGATCGACGCCACCGCGCTGGACTATGTCAACGCCCATGGCACCGGCACGCGGCTCAACGATGCCAGCGAATCGCAGGCGCTGCGCGAGATCCACGGGGATGCGCTGGCGCAGCTGCCGGTATCGTCCAGCAAGGGTCAGATCGGCCACGCGCTGAATGCAGCCGGTGCGCTGGAAGCCGCCATCACCATCCTGGCCCTGCGGGAGGGTGTGTTGCCCCCGACCGTGGGCCACCGTGCCACCGATCCGGCCTGCGTACCCGACTGCGTGCCCCATGCAGCGCGCAACCAAGCCATCGAAAGGGCCATGAGCAACTCTTTTGCCTTCGGCGGACTCAATGCGGTGCTGGTCTTTCAGCGCGTCGCCCGCACAAGCCGCAAACTCGGACGATGAACCTGCACGCATCGACACCTGCCCCGCCGGCCGCCTTTCTCAACGCGATCGGCACCGCTGTTCCGGCGCACGATGTGCATGCCTCTTTTGTGGCCTATGCGCGCACGCTGCTGAGCGCTCCGCGCGAGCAGACATTGTTCGACCGCATGTCCGAGCGCAGCGGCATCGCCCACCGCCACTCGGTGCTGCGGCCCGGCCGACTCGATGCCGGCGAGGTCGATGCCGACAATTTCTACCGGCCGGGTGCCTTCCCGAGCACCGCTGCGCGCATGGCGCTGTACCGCGAACACGCGCTGCCGTTGGCGTTGCGGGCCGTGCAGGCGTTGAAGCAGCCGTCTGCGGCGGGCGGCGGCGAGGCTGACGGCGTGCTGCACGGCATCACCCATCTGGTGGTGGCCTCTTGCACCGGTCTGGTGGCGCCGGGGCTCGATGTGCAGTTGGTCGACACCCTGGGCCTGGACCCCGGCGTGCAGCGCACGATGATCGGCTTCATGGGTTGCGCCGCAGCGGTGCCAGCGCTGCGCGCTGCTGCCCACACGGTGCGCGCCGAGCCCGGTGCCCGGGTGCTGGTGGTCAATATCGAGCTGTGCTCGCTGCACCTGCGCGAGAGTCACTCGCTGGAAGAACTGCTGTCGTTCCTGCTGTTCGGCGACGCGGCCTCTGCGGCTGTCGTCAGTGCGCGGCCTGAAGGGGCAGAGCTGCTCGATTTCCGCTCGTTGCTGCTGCCGAAAAGCCGGCCGCTGATCACCTGGGACATCGGCAACCAGGGTTTCGAGATGCAGCTGTCGGGTCTGGTGCCGGGCCGCATCGCCACTGCCCTGGCGGAAGAACGCCAGCGCACCGATGACAGCGGGCTGGGTTTCGGCCGCCAGCGCGGTGCCACCGCTTCGGAGATCGGGTTGTGGGCGGTGCATGCGGGCGGGCGCACCGTGCTCGACGCGGTGCAGAAAGGGATGGCGCTGCCGCCTGAGGCGCTCGCCACCTCGCGGGCGGTGCTGTCCGATGTCGGCAATGTCTCGTCGGTGACGGTGATGATGGTGTTGCAGCGGATGCTGGCGCAGCCCCGCACCTCGCCGAATGGCAGCGAACTGGGGGTGGTGATGGCCTTCGGACCCGGCTTGTCGGCAGAAACCTTGCGCTTTCGCATCGGCCCCGCCGCCTGACCGATGC
>JBBSPW010000101.1:0-12023 GCA_038258365.1 Burkholderiales bacterium
CAGGGTGTCGCCCAACTGCAGCACGCCGTGATTCGGGATGCCGATGATGTCGCCGGCGAAGGCTTCGTCCAACAGTTCGCGGCGCTGGCTCAAGAACGACACCACGGTGTTCGGCCGCAGCTCCTTGCCGCTGCGCGCCACCTTTAGCCGCATGCCGCGCTCGAAGTGCCCTGAGGCCACACGCAGAAAGGCGATGCGGTCGCGGTGGGCCGGGTCCATGTTGGCCTGGATCTTGAAGACCACGCCGCTGAACTTGGGCTCTGAAGGCTGCACCGTGCGCTGAATGGCCACCCGCTCGCCGGGCGGCGGTGCCAGGTCCACCAGCGCGTCCAGCACTTCCTGCACACCGAAGTTGTTGACCGCCGATCCGAAAAACATCGGGGTTTGCTTGCCCGACAAAAACGCGGCGTTGTCGAACGGCGGCGCGGCATCGGTCAGCAGCTCGATCTCGCCCTTGGCCTGCTGGTACGCGCTGCCGAAACGCTGCGCATACAGCGGGTTGTCCAGCCCGGCCAGGATCTCGTCGTTGGCGCCCTTTCTGTCTTCACCCGGGCTGAAAACGCGCATCTGCTTTTCGCGCAAGTCCATCACCCCGCCGAAAGCCTTCCCCATGCCCACCGGCCAGGTGAACGGCACCACTTCCATGCCCAGCTCGCGCTCGATCTCTTCCATCAGGTCCAGCGGGTCCTTGACCTCGCGGTCCATCTTGTTGACGAAGGTCAGGATCGGCGTGTGGCGCGCCCGGCAGACCTGCAGCAAGCGCCGGGTTTGCGGCTCGACGCCGTTGGCGGCATCGATCACCATCAGCGCCGCGTCGACCGCGGTCAGCACCCGGTAGGTGTCTTCGCTGAAGTCCTGGTGGCCGGGGGTGTCCAGCAGATTGATCACGCAGCCGCGGTACTCCATCTGCATCACGCTGGACGCGACCGAGATGCCGCGTTGCTTTTCGATCTCCATCCAGTCGGAGGTGGCGTGGCGGCTGGCCTTCCTGGCCTTCACGCTGCCGGCGATCTGGATCGCGCCGCTGAACAGCAGCAACTTTTCGGTCAGCGTGGTCTTGCCGGCGTCGGGGTGGGAAATGATCGCGAAGGTGCGGCGTCGTCGCACCTCTTTGGACAACAGCGGCTGCTGCGAAGGCGATGCGGGTGTTTCGGTGGGCATGGGAGATGGCATCCGGGTCAACCCGGAATTATCGCCACCCCTCTGCTCTGCAGGCAGTCGCCTGCAAGCCTGGCGTGCCAGCGAGCCTCACTTGAGAGAGGGCCTTGCGATCGAGCCAGCGCATTGTTTCGATGAGGCCGATAGCCAGAGCCTTCAAGACAGCCGCTTCACCCCCGCCAACTCACAGGCGTAGATCGCATTGCGCAACTCGGCGATCGCTTCATAGCGCGGAAAGCTGCGCCGCCATGCCAGCACCACGCGCCGGGTCGGCACCGGCGGGCTGAACTTCAGATAGCGGATGTGCGGGTCGGGCTCGGCAGCTACGCTCAACCGCGGCACCACGGTCACCCCCATGCCGGCGGCCACCATGTACTTGATGGTCTCCAGCGACGAGCCCTCAAAGCTTTTGCGAATGCCCTCTGCGTCACTGTCGAAGCGCGCGTACTCGGGGCAGACTTCCAGCACATGGTCGCGAAAACAATGTCCGGTGCCCAGCAGCAGCATCGTTTGCTCTTTCAACTCTTCAGCGCTGATCGACTTGCGCTTGGCCAGCTTGTGGCCCACCGGCACCGCAGCCATGAAGGGTTCGTCGTACAGCGCTGCCACCGCCAGCCCGGCATCCGGGAACGGTTCTGCCAGGATCGCGCAATCGATCTCGCCATTGCGCAGCATCTCCAAGAGCCGCACGGTGAAGTTCTCTTGCAGCATCAGTGGCATCTGCGGTGCGCGGGCAATCACCTGGCGAACCAGATCGGGCAGCAGGTACGGACCGATGGTGTAGATGATGCCCACCCGCAACGGCCCGGCCACCGGGTTCTGGCCGCGCTTGGCGATCTCTTTGATGGCAGCGGCTTGTTCGATCACCTGCTGCGCCTGGCGCACGATCTCGTCGCCCAACGGGGTCACGGTGACCTCGGTGCTGCCGCGCTCGAACAGCTTCACCTCCAACTCGTCTTCCAGTTTCTTGATGGCCACCGACAGCGTGGGCTGGCTGACGAAGCAGGCTTCGGCAGCGCGGCCGAAGTGCTTCTCGCGCGCCACTGCGACGACGTATTTCAGTTCGGTCAAGGTCATTGAGCGATTGTCGGCGCGCGCGGTGGGGCTGTGCCGACCGGTTGCCGCGCCGAGTGGTTAGGCTGAAGGGTTGTGCAATCACGCATGAAGCAGGAGCAACGACATGACGAAGAAGGATCAAACGACCTGGGTGCTGGTGGCCGACGAGGCGATCGCCCGCTTGCTGCAACAACCCGAAGACGGCAGTGACCTGGTACCGGTCGAGGAGATGACCGACCCGGCAGCGCATGCCAGCAACGCCGAGCTGCGCGACGATTCGCTCGGGCGCCGCGCGGGTGGGCAACCCGCATCGCGCCTGGGTGGCGGCCAGCCGAACACGGCAGAAGCCAACGCCACGGTGTCGGCCGGCCCCGATGAAACCCACAAGGAAGCAGAGCAATTCGCCCGCAGCGTGGCCGAGCGCCTGGCCGAGCGGCTGCAACAGCACCGCTTTCAGCACCTGAAGATTGCCGCTGCCCCGCGTTTCCTGGGTTTGCTGCGCAAGGCACTGTCGAAGCAGGTGGCTGCCACCGTCACGCAGGAGATGGACAAGGACCTGATTCACGAATCGGCGGCCGATTTGACGAAGCGCTTCACGCCCCCGCCCAAGGAAGAGACCTTCAAGATCTGAGCCTGTCCGTGTTCGCCAACTCCCGGTCGCTGAACCCGGTCTGGACTCAGGCCTTGAGGTAGTCGGCGCGGCCGCCCAGCCAGCGCGCCACTTGTTCAGCCGCTGCATCGGGGTGGTCGCGCAGCAGGCGGGGCGCGACTTCACGGGCGTGGAGCAACAGCGCGTTGTCGGTGGCCAGGTCGGCGAATCGCAGCAAGGCGTCGCCGCTCTGGCGCGCGCCCATGAATTCACCCGGCCCGCGGATGGCCAGGTCGCGGCGCGCAATCTCGAAGCCGTCAGCGGTTTCCCGCATCGCCTTCAAACGCTCTCTGGCTGTCGCCGACAAAGGTCCGGCATACATCAGCACGCACACGCTGGCCGCCGCACCACGGCCCACCCGGCCTCGCAGTTGATGCAGTTGCGCCAGGCCGAAACGTTCGGCGTGCTCGATCACCATCAGGCTGGCGTTGGGCACATCGACCCCAACCTCGATCACGGTGGTGGCCACCAGCAGTTGAAGCTGCCCGGCCGTGAATCCGGCCATCACCGCGGCCTTCTCTGCCGCCGGCATGCGGCCGTGCAGCAGTGCGACCTGAACCCCCGGCAACGCAGCCTGCAACTCAGCCTGGGTGGCGGTGGCGTTCTGCAGGTCCAGGTGCTCGCTTTCTTCGACCAGCGGGCACACCCAGTAGACCTGCAAGCCGTGTTGCAACTCGTCGCGCACGCGGGCAACGACCTGCACCCGGCGGTTGTCGGCGAAGAGCTTCGTCAATACCGGCGTGCGGCCGGGCGGCAACTCGTCGATGGTGCTGACCGCCAGGTCGGCGTAGTAGCTCATCGCCAGGGTGCGCGGGATCGGCGTGGCGCTCATCATCAACAGGTGCGGGTCGCCGATGTGCTCGGCCAGCTTGCCGCGCAGCGCCAGCCGCTGGGCCACGCCAAAGCGGTGTTGTTCGTCCACGATCGCCAGGCCGAGCCGGGCGAAAGCAACGGTGTCCTGAATCACCGCATGCGTGCCCACCACCAGCATCGCTTCGCCGCTCGCCACCTGCGCCACCATGGCGGTGCGCGCCTTGCCCTTCTTGCTGCCCGTCAGCCAGGCGACCGTGATGCCGAGTGGCTGCAACCAGCTCACCAGCTTCTTGAAGTGCTGATCGGCCAGGATCTCGGTGGGCGCCATCAATGCGCATTGCCAGCCGGCATCGATGGCGGTGCAGGCTGCCAGCGCCGCTACCACCGTCTTGCCCGATCCCACATCGCCCTGCAGCAGGCGGTGCATCGGCTGAGACAAGGCCAGATCGCCTGCGATCTCTTTCACCACGCGTTGCTGGGCCGCGGTCAGTGCAAAGGGCAACGCGGCCCGCAGCCGTTCGACCAGCCCGCCTTCGCGCGGATGCAGCGCCGGTGCCGAACGTGTCGCGCGTACCGCCTGGGCTTGCAGCTGTGACAGCTGCTGCGCCAGCAAGTCGTCGAACTTCAGCCGTTGCCAGGCCGGGTGGTCGCGGTCTTCCAGCGTCGCGGGATCGGTGTCGCGAGGCGGCTCGTGCAGCAACCGAACCGCTTCCCTCAAGGTCGGCAGCGCGCGGCCCGGTGGCAGAAGCTCGGCGGGCACGATCTCGGGCAGCGGCGCACGGGCCAGCGCCGATGCCACCACCTTTCGAAGGTAGGCCTGCGGCAGTTGTGCCGATGCCGGGTAGACGGGAGTCAGCGTTTGCGGCAGCGGGGTGTCGTCGGTGACGGCATGGAATTCGGGGTGCAGCATTTCGCGCCCCAGAAAGCCGCCGCGCACTTCGCCGCGCAGCCGCAGTTGCTGGCCCGGCTTGAAGGTCTTGTGCTGGTGGGAAGGGTAGAAGTTCAGGAGCCGCACCGTCAGCTCGCCACTGGCATCGGCGATGCGCGCCACCAGCATGCGGCGCGATCGCTGCTCGATGCGGCAATCGCGCACGACGCCTTGCACCTGCGCCGTGTCGCCGTCGCGCAAATCGGCAATGACATCCAGCCGCGTTTGGTCCACGTAACGCATCGGCAGGTGCAGCACCAGGTCGATGTCGCGCCGCAGGCCCAACTTGTGCAGGGCTTTGGCAGGCGCTGACAGCGGCTTGCTCGACATGAAACAATTTTCACCGTTCGCTCTCCAACCCCGGTTTGAGCCCTCAAGAACCCGCTGACGACCTTGCCAACGACACCCGCCGATGACCCGCTCCGAACCCACCGTTGCCGACTTCGACTACGCCCTGCCGCCCGAGTTGATCGCGCAGCATCCAACCGCTGAACGCAGCGCGTCGCGCCTGCTGGACGGCCGCGGTGCGGTGCCGGTGGACCGTGTGTTCGCCGATCTGCCGCAGTTGTTGCAGCCCGGTGATTTGCTGGTGGTCAACGACACCCGCGTGATCCATGCCCGGCTGCTGGGTGAGAAACCCACTGGTGGCGCTGTCGAAGCCCTGGTCGAGCGGGTGCTGCCCGAACACGAGGTGCTGGCCCACCTGCGCGCCAGCAAGTCGCCGCGTGCCGGCAGCATCGTGCGCTTCGCCGATGCGTTCGACGCCAGGGTGCTGGGCCGCGCCGGACCCGACGATGCGCTGTTCCATCTGAAGTTTCCGCACGACCCCTTCGTGCTGCTGCAGCGCCACGGCCAGGTGCCGCTGCCGCCCTACATCACCGAAAGCGATGCGGCCGAGGACGAAACGCGCTACCAGACCGTGTTCGCGAGCAAGCCCGGCGCGGTGGCGGCACCGACCGCGTCGCTGCACTTCGACGATGCGGTGCTGGCGGCGCTGGCGGCACGCGGGGTGCAGCGCGCCACCGTTACGCTGCATGTGGGCGCCGGCACCTTCCAGCCGGTGCGCGCCGAGCGCTTGTCCGAGCACCGGATGCACAGCGAGTGGATCGATGTCGGCGCCGACACCGTGGCCGCCATCCATTCCACCCGTGCCGCCGGGGGCCGCATCGTGGCCGCCGGCACCACCACGCTGCGGGCGCTGGAGTCGGCCGCGCGGCAGTCGCCCGATGGCCAACTGCAGCCGATGCAGGGTGAAACCGACATCTTCATCACCCCGGGCTTCGACTTCCGCGTGGTGGACACGCTGATCACCAACTTTCATCTGCCGCGCAGCACGCTGCTGATGCTGGTGAGTGCGTTCTCGGGTCTGGAGCACCTCCGCGCGCTGTACCGGCATGCGACCCTGTCGCGGTATCGGTTCTTCAGCTATGGCGATGCGATGTTGCTGGAGCGGCTTGATTGACGCAGGCTGGCAGTGCACCCCGCACGGCACCAGACAATCGCCCCATGCTGCATTTCGAACTCCTGAAAACCGACGGCCTCGCCCGCCGCGGCCGCCTGACCCTGACCCATGGCGTGGTCGAAACCCCGGTCTTCATGCCGGTCGGCACCATCGGCACCGTCAAAGGCGTGATGCCGCGCTCGCTCGAAGAGATGGGCGCGCAGATCATCCTGGCCAACACGTTCCACCTGTGGATGCGGCCGGGGCTCGATGTGGTGCAAGGCTTCGGCGGGCTGCACAGCTTCGAGCGCTGGAGCCGGCCGATCCTGACCGACAGCGGCGGCTTCCAGGTCTGGAGCCTGTCAGGCGCCGATGGCAAGTCGCGCAAGATCACCGAAGAAGGCGTGCACTTCACATCGCCGGTCAACGGCGACAAGCTCTTTCTGACGCCCGAAGTCAGCATGCAGATCCAGACGGTGCTGAACTCCGACATCGTGATGCAGTTCGACGAATGCACGCCGTATCAGATCGCCGGTAGGCTGACCACCGAAGACGAAGCGCGGCAGTCGATGGCCTTGTCACTGCGCTGGGCGGCGCGCAGCCAGTCCGAGTTTCAGCGTCTGGCCAACCCCAACGCCTTGTTCGGCATCGTGCAGGGCGGCATGTTCGAGTCGCTGCGCGCCGAGTCGGCCGATGCGCTGGCCGAACTGGATCTGCCCGGCTATGCCATCGGCGGTGTGAGTGTGGGTGAGCCCAAGGAGCAGATGCTGCAGATCATGGCCCACACGCCGCAGCGCTTGCCCGAGAAGAAGCCGCGCTACCTGATGGGGGTGGGCACGCCAGAAGACCTGGTCGAAGGCGTATCGAAGGGCGTCGACATGTTCGACTGCGTGATGCCGACCCGCAACGCGCGCAACGGTCATTTGTTCACGCGTTTCGGCGACCTGAAGTTGCGCAATTCGCGCTTCAAGACCGACCCGGCGCCGATCGACGACACCTGCTCCTGCCATGCGTGCGCTGGTGGTTTCAGCCGCGCCTACCTGCACCACCTGGAGCGCTGCGGCGAGATGCTGGCCCCCATGCTGGCCAGCATCCACAACCTGCACTACTACCTGAACCTGGTGCGCGGGTTGCGGCTGTCGCTGGACGAAGACCGATTCCCCGCGTGGCGGGCGCAGTTCGCCAGCGACCGCGCCCGCGGGGTGTGACGCAAGACCCTCAGAACGACAGCCTTGCGCCCACCAGCAGGCTGCGCCCCGGAAGCGGGGCCAGCCCACGCAGGGTCTGCACGGTGGTGGCGCTGAAGGCCAGCGTGTCGCCGAGGTTCTGCAGCTTGGCGTACAGCAGCAGGTCCTGCCGCCCCAGGTTCAGCGCATAGCTGGCCGACAGGTTGACAAGCGTGTAGCCCGAAGTGGCGACGTCGCCCGAGGGCACATCGCGCTGGGCCTGTGCGCGCTGCACCTCCAGCCGTCCGGTCCACGACCCTTGCAGCAAATTGACGCCGACCATGGCGCGTCGCGGTGACAAGCGCGGCAGTGGCTCGCCGGTGGCCCGGTTGATGCCGCTGACGCTGTCGAAGCGGGCGTCGATGTCGATGTTGCGCGCACCTTCCAGCACCCGCAGCGTGCCCTCGGCCTCGAAGCCGTAGAGCCGTGCCGGCACGCCGCGGAAGGCGAAGATCGGCACGCTGCCGCCTTGCTCGTCGACGAAGTCGGGCTCGCCGGTGGCGTCGAGCACGATGTAGTTCGTGAAGCGGTTGTGGTACGCGCCGATGCGGACGCGGTTGGCGCCGCGTTTCCAGGCCACCGCCAAGTCGACGTTGCGGCCGCGTTCCAGGGACTGGTCGCGGTCGCCGCGTTCGTAGGTGCCGGTGGCGGCATGCACTCCGTCGGCATAGAGCTCGTAGCTGGTGGGCGCGCGTTCGGTCCACGACAGGCTGGACGACAGTTGCCATTCTGCGGTCAGCGCGACCACCCCGTCGATGGACCCGCTGCGCGGCGAGAAGCTGCGCTTCGATGCGGCGCCGAAACGCGGCGTGCCGTCGGCGTCGCCACCCGATTCGACCCGCACCGACTCGGTCCGCAAGCCGGCGCCGATGTGTCCGCTGCCTGCGCCGACCCCGCCGAAGCTGAAGCGCTCGACCACGAAGGCCGCCGCGGACCGCGTGTGGGTGTTCGGCACGAAGGCTTCTTCGCCCAGTGCCGAAAAACGCGACGATTCGCCTTGCAGGCCGACGGTGCCTTCCAGCCGCAACGGCCCCAGCCCGCTGTTGCCGAGCGGGATGGCGCGGTGGACGGCTTCGAGCCGGCCTTCGGCGCCGCGGTTCTTGAAGGTGGTGCCGACCGCGCCGCTGCCTTCGACTTCTTCGTGGTCGTAGTCGACCCCCGACACCTGGCCGCGCACGGTGGTGATGAGGCCGCCGAACACATGGCCCGGGTTGCGCCACTCGCCGGCCAGTGCCACGCGGTCGCGCTTCATGCGGATGGTCACATCGTCCTCGGCCACGATGCCGTAGTCGTTGCGGTACGTGTCGACACCGGCGCCCAGATAGCCCCAGCTGCCGACCAGCGATCCGCCGACGGCGCCGCCGGTGGCCTCGCTGGCCGAATTGACGATGCGCTGGCTGCGCTCGGTGGGTGCGCCGCCGCCTTCCACGCCTTCCACCGGCCGTTCGAAAGCCGGCACGCGCAGGTCGGATGTCCTGCGGCGAAAGCCATCGGCATGCAGCACGAAGCCGCTGCCACCGGTCTCGACCAGACCCGACACGCTGCGTTCATCGGCGGCACCGCCGAGCTTGGCTTCGACCGCGCCGGACAACGCACCCGGCGCCGCCACGGCCGCGCGTGGAATGCGGTTGTCGATCGCGTTGACCACGCCGCCCACCGCGCTGCCGCCGTAGAGCAACGCAGCCGGGCCGCGCAGCACTTCCAGCCGCTCGACCACCAGCGGGTCGATCGGCACGGCATGGTCGAAGCTGAGCGAAGAAGCATCGAACGAGGCCCCGGCGTTGCTCAGGATCCGGATGCGGTCGCCGTCCTGGCCCCGGATGATCGGCCGGCTGGCGTTGGGGCCGAAGTAGGTGGCCGAAACCCCGGGCACGGTGTCCAGAGTCTCACCCAGCGAACTGCCGCGCCGCAGCACCAGTTCCTGCCCGGCCAGCACGCTGGCGGGGGTGGCGATGCTGTCGCTGCCCAGCGGGTTGCCGGTGATCAGCACTTGCTGCACCGGTGGGGTTTGCTGGGCGTGCACGGCAGCAGGAATCATGGATGCGATCAGGGCCGCCAGGGTGGTGAGCCGGTGTCGGTCGATCGGGTGAGTGAGCTGGCAAATGAAGTGGCGAGTGGAATGGCAAGTGAAGGCGCGAGTCTTGAGAAGTTTCATGTCGGTCAGGTCCAGTCCACCCCGCGGCGCTGCCGGCGGGGTCGAACTTTTGAGAATAGGAACGCCTCCGCCCGCCGGTGCGGCGGGTCGGGTGCAGGGCTCGGGAGCGGGCGATGCGCCAACCGGTGTGCGCCTTGGGCCGCGGGGTCGGGCAGGCGCAAGGACAGCGGTGGCTGGCGGGTCGATCAGCCCCTGGGCGGGGCGCGGGCCTGGTAGCTGCGCTCGGTGCGCAGCGGTGCCGCAAGGGGCACCGGTTCGGCCAATGCCTGCTGCCGCAGATCGGGCTCGGACAGGGTCGGCGGCAGGCTGCAGGGCGCGTGGCCCAACAGCAAGCCTTCGAAGACCTGGCATTGCGGCGCGCCAGCCGGGTGGCCCCAGTGCGATGCGGCAGCAATGGCTTCGCTGTCGCCGGCCGCCGCTGCAATGCCTGCTGTCGCAACCCGACCCGGCGCATGTGCGATCGAATGAACCAGCGACGTGCCTTGTGCCAGCAGCAATGCCAGCAACACGACGCCGATCAGGCGACGCAGCAGTGGGTGGTGGCGCAGGCTGTGCATCGAAGGGGTTCGGGAGAAATCAGTCTGGTCCGGCAAGCATGAAGACCGGCGCGCAGGATAAGCGCATGCCCGCATCGGCGTTGGCCATCACCAGAATTGCCAAGCTCCGGTGGTCACCACGTAGATGCCAAGCATCGCGTTGGTGACCGCATGCGCAACCACCGCGGCCCACAGCTTGCCGGTGCGCACGTAGAGCAGCGCATAGGCCAGCCCGGCGAGGGCCGCCGCCAGCCACAGCGTGTGCGCCAGCACGAAGACGAAGGTGGAGATGACGATGGCGCGCACGCCCACCTGCATCGGCCGCACCGATTCGAAGATCGGCTGCTGCACCCAGCGCATCAGAAACGATCGCCAGAACAGCTCTTCCATCACCGGCACCAGCAAGGCCGCGCCAGCGATGCGCACCGCCACCAGTGGCCAGTCGATGGCGCCGGTGGCATCGGTGGGCACGAAGACGGCGGCGTCGCCGACGCTGAGCGTCATCCACGGCGCGTCCAGGTTGATCCACAGCGCGAACACCGCTGCGCCCACGGCCACGGCCAGCCCGGTTTCGCGCAGGCTCGGCACGGTCTGCGACGACAGCTCGCCATAGTCGCGCCACCACCAGATCAGCAGCGCGGCCGGTGCGAGCGTCTGCAGGGCGTAGAGCCAGCGCAGGTCGAAACCCCAGCTGCCGTCGGCGGGATCCGCGGGCGCAAAGCCGCGCAGCGCCAGCACGGCCATGAAGACGACGAAGGGGGCGACCCGAACGAAGGCGGGGCGGCGGAAACTGAGGTTCATGCTGGGCGGACACCGAAGGGGAACGGGGTCGATTTCACGACGACTGAGACCGGTCCAGCGCACTTTTCGCACCGTCGAACTGCGCCAGCGTTTGCGCCAGCCAGGGCAGCAGCGGCTGCAGATCGGCATGCAGGGTGTGCGGTGGGTTGGCGATGAACATGCTGCTGCCCAGCATGCCGACACTGCGGCCGTGGTCGATGCGCGGCGCTGCCACCGTCAGGCGCGCATGCAGCCAGCCCTTCTTCGCGCCGGCATCGGCTGCGGCCTTCAGGCGCTGCGGCAATTGCGAGGCTTCCAGCACCTGCACCTGCGGCAGCCACACCAGCACCACCGCTTCGGGGAACCGCTGCAGCGCTTCACGCAAGGCCGCCAACGTGCGGGTGTAGTCGGTCTTGATTTCGTAGCTGGGGTCGATCAGTACCAGCCCGCGGCGCGTGGGTGGCGGCAGTTGCGACTTCAGCGCCGCAAAGCCGTCGGCCATCTTCACCTCGACCCCTGGCACATCGCCCAGGTACGAGGCCAGGATCTTGTGGTCGGTGGGGTGAATCTCGAACAGCCGCAACTGGTCCTGCGGCCGCATCAGCGCTTGCGCGATGGTGGGTGAGCCGGGGTACTGCTGCAGTGCCTTGCCGCCATTGAACTGGCGCACCAGGTCGAGCAAATCGGCCACCGGCTCAGGCAGGTCGGCGCGAGGCAGGTTCCACAAACGGCCGATGCCCTGCTCGAACTCGCCACGCTTGTGGGCGTAGTCGCCTTCCAGCGAATAACCGCCCGCGCCGGCATGGGTGTCGACGCAGCGGTAGCCCTTGTCTTTCTGGTTCAGGTGCTGCAACACGCGCAGCAGCACCGTGTGCTTGAGCACGTCGGCATGGTTGCCGGCATGGAAGGCGTGGCGGTAGGCGAGCATGGGGGGACTGTGCCATGGGGTTGGTATCTCACTGCCGAAGGTCCAGACAGGGGGCAAATCTGTACGCTGCAGAAAGTGTCGGCCGTGGCACCCACGCGCACCGGCGCGAAAAGAGGCCTACGTCAGGATCGAGTTTGTAGCCTGCCTTCCCGCTGGCCTAGCTTCTTAAGTCGCATACCTCCGTCGGAAGGAGTTTAGAAAAACTATGGAGCCGACGAAGTTAGTTGTCGACTTGGATTTCCCCCCTGAGCCCCGGACTTATTTCTTGAGTCCCGCCCTGCTGCCGGTCTTCTTGCTGCCCTTCTCCTCGGGATGGACGAACCCGATAGGCCGCTTGGGCGGATCGGGCGGCA
>JBBSPW010000102.1:0-11881 GCA_038258365.1 Burkholderiales bacterium
TACTGCTTCGGCTGCGGCGCCAGCGGCGACGCGATCCGCTTCCTGACCGAACAATTGGGTCTGAGCTTCGTCGAAGCCGTGCGCGACCTGGCCCAGGGCGCGGGGTTGGCCGTGCCGGAAGAGCAGGTCAGCGACGACGAACGGCAACGCCGCGACACGCTGCGCAACCGGCGCCAGTCGCTGTCGGCGGTGCTGGAGAAAAGCGCTGCGTTCTATCGCGAAACCCTGCCCAAGCACCGCCAGGCGGTGGCGTATCTGAAGCAGCGAGGGCTCAGCGACGATGTCGCCGCGCGCTTCGGTCTCGGCTTCGCTCCGGCAGGCTGGCGCACGTTGGCGGGTGTGTTTGCACACTACGACGATCCGCTGCTGGATGAAGCAGGGTTGGTTCGCCAGCGCGATGCGGAAGGCCCATCGGGGGACGATCCAGCCGATCCACCGCGGAAGCTGGAAGGTGCCGACCGCGGCCGCTACGACTGGTTCCGCGAGCGCATCATGTTCCCGATCCGCTCCACCGACGGCAGCGTGATCGGCTTCGGCGGGCGGGTGCTGGACGACAGCAAGCCGAAGTACATGAATTCGCCGGAGACCCCGGTTTTCAGCAAGGGCCGTGAGCTCTACGGCTTGTTCGAAGCGCGCCAGGCGCTGCGCGACAAAGGCTGCGCGCTGGTGGTCGAGGGCTACATGGATGTGGTGGCGCTGGCGCAGTCCGGCTTCGCCAACGCGGTGGCCACACTGGGCACCGCCTGCACCGCCGAGCATGTGCAGAAGCTGTTCCGCTTCACGGATACCGTGGTTTTCGCATTCGACGGCGATGCCGCCGGCCGGCGCGCTGCCGGCCGGGCACTGGAAGCCTCGTTGCCCCATGCCACCGACCTGCGCAGCGTGCGCTTCCTGTTTCTGCCGCCAGAACACGATCCCGACACCTTCGTGCGGACCGAAGGTGCGGCGGCATTCAAGGCTGCCATCCAGGCCGCGGTGCCGCTGTCGCGACAGCTCGTCGAGCACGCTGCTGCCGATGTCGATCTGAGCACCGCAGAAGGCCGAGCTCGCATGCTGGCGCAAGCGCGGCCGCTGTGGCAGGCGCTGCCCGACGGCGCCCTGCGGCGGCAATTGCTGCCGACCCTGGCCAAGGCCGCCCAGTTGGAGCCGGCAGATTTGGTGTCGCTGTGGCGGGACACCGCTGCGGCGGCTATGGGCCGTGCAACCAGCGCGGGACGTGCTGGCGCCGCGCAGCCGGCGTCCGGATTGCAGGTGCCAGGTCGCAGCAAGGCAGGGCTGGCCATCGCGGTGCCCTTGCGCCGCGCGGGCCGACGCGCACCCGCCGCGCCGGCCGATGTGGCCTTGCGCTTGCTGCTGCGCCACAGCGACTGGTGGGAACGGCTCGACGCCGACGACCAGCAGCTGCTCCACGGCCTTGTCGGCAGCCACGGACCCGTGGTGGCCTGGCTGGAGCGTCAACTGGACGAACATGGCGCCATGACCTGGGCGGCGCTTGAAGCTGCCATCGCAGGCCAGCCTTGGCAGGACGAGGCAAAGGGCTGGGTCGATGCCGCAGACCCTGACGAGCAGCAAAGCTTCGACGACCTGCGCTGTGTGCTGCACCGGCTGTGGCGGGCGCACTTGAGCGAGACCGTCAACCAGTTGATCGCCAGCGGCGCAGTGCACCGTGAACAACTGGATGCGGTGGCCGCCCTGAATCGGCGGATCCGCTTTCACAGCGAAGCCGAACGCGGATTGGCCGTACCGCCGCCTTAGCGCAAGCGCCGATGTCAGCCGCTCGCGTCACAAGGCGTCGATTGGGTATAATCCACCGCTGAGTAGGTTGAGCAGGGTCCGCTCGAACATCCAAGCCAGATTCAAGCACCTTTTCGCTCCGATAGCCGAACCTGTCTAGACAAGCGGGCAGCTCCGCTGACGATGTCGAAGAGGCGATGTCCAAGAGGCTTGAAACCCGGTTGGCCCTACGGCATCGAGTTCTTGCCCAGGACGCAGCCACCCATCTCGATCTCATCCCTCTTGCCGCTGCTGCTTCTGCCCACAGCTAAAGGCAAGGGCATGCAGCTGTAACGACCGCACGGCACGCTCGCATTTGAGCCGCACGATTGAAGCCAAGGATTCCAATGACCGCCAAGAAGCCCGCCGTATTCGCCACTCCGTCGACCGTCGCCGGGCCGCGCGCCGCGCACACGCCGGCCGATGCTGCCGCTGTTGCTGGATCCAAGGCGCCAAAGTCCAAGCCGGTGGCCGCCGCGCTGGTGAAGGCGCAGCCGAAGCCGGCCAAGGCCGAGGCACCGGCCGTTGTCAAGCGTGAAGCCAAGCCGGCGGCCAGCAAGACGCCGGTGAAGCCGGTTGCTGGCAAAGCGAAGGATGGCAAGGACGCCAAGGGCAAGGCAGCGACCCCGGTTCGCAAGGGTCCGGGATCAAGCGAAGACGACAACGAATTCGACAACGACGCGGACGGTGACAACGAAGCCGAGACCACCGAAGTCGAAACCGAGGTCGAGGCGGTGGTCGAAACCGAGACCGAGACCGAGAAGGCGGTCAAGGTGAAGCCGCTGCGCATGAAGGTCAGCCGCGCCAAGGAGCGCGCACTGATGCGCGAGTTCGGGCTCGAAGAGACCACGCTGACCGAAGAAGAAGCCGCCAAACGCCGCAATGAGCTGAAGACGCTCATCAAGATGGGCAAGACGCGCGGCTTCCTCACGCACCAGGAGATCAACGACCACCTGCCCGAGAAGCTGGTCAACGAAGAGATCCTGGAAGCGATCATCTCGATGCTCAACGACATGGGCATCGCGGTGTACGAACAGGCGCCCGATGCGGCCACCCTGCTGGTGGCTGGCGGCGGCACCGCCACCGCGACTGAGGAAGAGGCCGAAGAAGCCGCAGAAGCCGCACTGTCCACCGTCGACAGCGAGTTCGGTCGCACCACCGACCCGGTGCGGATGTACATGCGCGAGATGGGCACGGTCGAGTTGCTGACGCGTGAAGGCGAAATCGAGATCGCCAAACGAATCGAAGGCGGCCTGCAAGCCATGATGTTCGCCATCAGCGCGAGCCCCACCACGATCGCCGAGATCCTGGCGATGGCCGACCGCATCGGCGCCGGCGACATGCAGATCAGCGAAGCCGTCGATGGCTTTGTCTCTGACGACGAAGCCGACGACTATGTGGCCGAAGAAGACTTCGACGAGTTCGACGAAGAAGACGACGACGACGGCCAGGGCGGCAGCAAGGCACTGACCAAGAAGCTCGAAGAGTTGAAGAAGCAGGCGCTGGAGCGGTTCACGTCGCTGCGCGGGCACTTCGACCGCATGCGCAAGTCCTATGAGAAGGACGGCTACAAGTCACCGTCCTACAACAAGGCGCAAGCCGGTATCAGCCATGACCTGATGACGATCCGCTTCACGGTCAAGACGATCGAAAAGCTGTGCCACATTCTGCGCAGCCAGGTCGACGATGTGCGCCGCTATGAGCGCGAAATCCGCAAGATCGTGGTCGACAAGTGCGGCATGCCGCAAGACCACTTCATCCGCACCTTCCCGCCCAATGTGATGAACCAGAAGTGGGCCGAGAAAGAAGTAGCGGCCAACAAGGGCTACAGCATGATCCTGGAGCGCAACTTGCCGGCGGTGCAGGAGCTGCAGCAAAAGCTGGCCGACCTGCAGAGCCGCGCCGTGGTACCGCTGGACGACCTGAAGGGCATCAACAAGAAGATGAACGAAGGCGAGAAGGCCAGCCGCGATGCCAAGAAGGAGATGATCGAAGCCAACCTTCGGCTCGTGATCTCGATCGCCAAGAAGTACACCAATCGCGGCCTGCAGTTCCTGGACCTGATCCAGGAGGGCAACATCGGCTTGATGAAGGCGGTGGACAAGTTCGAGTACCGCCGCGGCTACAAATTCTCGACCTATGCCACCTGGTGGATCCGCCAGGCCATCACCCGATCGATCGCCGATCAGGCGCGCACCATCCGCATTCCGGTGCACATGATCGAGACCATCAACAAGATGAACCGCATCAGCCGTCAGCACTTGCAGGAGTTCGGCTACGAGCCCGACGCGCCGACGCTCGCGGAAAAGATGGAGATCCCCGAGGACAAGATCCGCAAGATCATGAAGATCGCCAAAGAGCCGATCAGCATGGAAACGCCGATCGGCGACGACGACGACTCGCATCTCGGCGATTTCATCGAGGACACCAACAATGTGGCTCCGGTCGATGCCGCCATGCAGGCCGGCTTGCGCGATGTGGTCAAGGACATCCTCGACAGCCTGACCCCGCGCGAAGCCAAGGTGCTGCGGATGCGCTTCGGCATCGAGATGAGCACCGACCACACGCTCGAAGAAGTGGGCAAGCAGTTCGATGTGACGCGCGAGCGAATCCGCCAGATCGAAGCCAAGGCGATCCGCAAGCTGAAGCACCCGAGTCGCTCGGACAAGCTGCGCACCTATCTCGACAACCTTTGACCGAGGGCGCGGGTGCCATTGAAGGCGGCTTAGACTTTCATCGGCATGACCCGTATCTCAGACCGTACCGTTTTGTTCGCCGATCTGCGTGGCAGCACCGGGCTGTTCGAGTCGCTTGGCAATGCCGAGGCCACCTCGGTGGTCACGCATTGCGTCAATGCGCTGGCTGCAGCGGTCACCCAGCACCAGGGCACGGTCGTCAAGACCTTGGGCGATGGGCTGATGGCGGTGTTCGAGAACCCGAACCCTGCTGTGCGCGCTGGCGTTTTCATGCACGATGTGCTCGAAGGCATGGTGACGCGCGGAAATGAACGCGGCGCGTCTTCGGGCTTGCGCGGCCTGAAGCTGCAGGTGGGCATCGCGCGCGGCGAGGTGGTGGAGATGTCCAGCGACTGCTTCGGCGATGCCGTCAATGTGGCGGCCCGATTGCTCGACCATGCCGGCGACAACGAAACCCTGGTCACGGTCGAGGTTCTGCAGGACCTGAGTCCGGAGTCCCGCACCCGCTTCCGCAGCCTGGACCGATTGGTGTTGCGAGGCCGCGTTGAGCCGGTGGAAGTGCATGTGATGGGCGGCCGGCGCGCCATCAGCAGCGAGATGGCCGCCACGCAGTTCGGCGATGTAGCAACCCTGCACGAGCCCGATGGATTGCGGCTGAGCTGGGGTGCGTTGCAACGCGTCTTCGCCAATCCGCAAATGCCGGTGGTACTGGGCCGCAGTCCGCAAGCCGCGTTTTCGGTCGACGACTCGAGGGTGTCGCGATCGCATGCCAGGGTCGACTGGCATGGCGGCAGCTTCCAGCTGACCGACCTCAGCTACAACGGCACCTATGTGCGATTCAACGACGGTGAGATCGTCAGTTTGCGGCGCGGTTCATGCACCCTGCATGGCAGCGGCAGCATCGGACTCGGTGGCAGCCCCAGGGATTCGGCATCGGCCTGCGTGAGTTTCGATGTGCTGCGTTTTGCAGACACGCAACCGCAGTCGCTGGTGCCGCCGCGCTGATGGGCTGCAGCGCAGTCCCACTGAACCCCGCACTGCCCTCGATGCAAGCGCTGATGCCAGCACAGATGCCACAACAGATGCAGTCGCCGATGCGTGTGCTGTATGTCGACGACGACCGCATCCAGGCGCTGCTGTTCGGAGAGGCTTGCCGTTCGGCGGGCGATGGACAGATCGAGGTCGAGTTCGAAACCGCCGACAGCGGCCGAGAAGCGTTGTCGTTGGCTGCGGTTTGGCAGCCCGACCTGCTGCTGCTGGACCTGCACTTGCCCGACACGCTGGGCACCGACCTGCTGCCAGTCCTGCGCGCCGCGGTGAAGCGCCCGCACCTGCCGGCTTTTCTGTGCAGCGCTGACGTCAGCCCGGCAATCGCCGAGGCCGCAGCCATCGCCGGCTTCGATGGTTGCTGGCCGAAACCCGTCGATGTCGCGCGCTTGTTTGCGATAGCGAGAACGCGGGGCCCCAGCGGACCCAGCGTGCCCACCGCATGACCTACCGACCCGAGCCGGCCTTTGTGCATGGTCAACGCCCGCGCACCGCGGTGCTGTTGGTCAACCTGGGTACTCCCGACCAGCCCGACGCACCATCACTGCGCCGCTATCTGGCCGAGTTCCTGAGCGACCCGCGGGTGGTCGAGATTCCGCGTGTGCTGTGGTGGCCGATCCTGCACGGCATCATCCTGCGCACCCGGCCGGCGCGTTCGGCTGCCAAGTACGCCAGCGTCTGGATGCCCGAAGGCTCGCCCCTGGCGGTGTGGACGTCCCGCCAGGCGAAAGCGCTGGCCGCCAGCCTCATCGAACGCGGCCACGATGTGCTGGTGCGCCAGGCAATGCGCTATGGCAATCCATCGTTGCCCAGCGTGCTGGACGCACTGCGGGCGGACGGTGCCACCCGCGTGCTGGTGCTGCCGCTGTATCCGCAATATGCCGCGGCCACCACTGCGAGTGTGGCCGACCGGGTGATGCAGTGGGCGGGGGGCGCTCGGCGCATGCCGGAGCTGCGCTTCGTCAACGACTACCACGACGATGCCGGCTACATCGCCGCTCTGGCCCGCCGTTTGCGCGACCACTGGGCCACGCATGGGCGCGCCCAGAAGCTGGTATTGAGTTTTCACGGTGTGCCGGAGCGATCGCTGCTGATGGGCGATCCGTACCACTGCCAATGTCACAAGACTGCGCGCCTGTTGGCCGAAGCGCTGGAGCTGCCAGCCGACGCGATGCGGGTCACGTTCCAAAGCCGCTTTGGCAAGGCCAAGTGGCTGGAGCCCTACACCGAACCCACCTTGCGCCTGTTGGCCGCGGAGGGCACGCGATCGGTCGATGTGATGTGCCCCGGCTTCGTGGCCGACTGTCTGGAAACGCTGGAAGAGATTGCCCAGGAGGCACGCGACGCGTTCATGGAGGCGGGGGGCACGCGCTTCAGCTATGTGCCCTGCCTCAACGACGACCCGACGTGGATCGAGGCATTGGCCCGCGTGGCCGAGCGGCATATGCAAGGTTGGGAGACGCAAGAGGACCCCGATGCCGCCGTCTTGCAGCAGCAACGGGACCGGGCGCTGGCACTCGGCGCAGCCGACTAGGACCGTCGGCTGCGCCGAGCCGCTGCGACCATCGTGGACAGCCCTGCCGCAAACAGCAGCCAGGTCGCGGGCTCCGGCACCACAGGGTTCGGAACCGCGATGAAGCTGGCGCCACCCGCCAGCGTGTACTCGAAGCTCGTGAACAGGTAGGCGTCGGCGCGGGCGCTGAAGGTGGCCCCGGCGTACGCGCTGGCATCGAGCCCGGCCAGCGCTCCCGTTCCGTCGGCCTGGCGCACGAAGCTGGCGATGTCGAAAGCCCCGCTCAGGAAGAAGGCGTTGGGGTCGGTGTCGCCGAGAAAACGAAACTCGATCGCGCTGCCGCCGAGGGTCACGAGATGGCCGGCAGCAAAGCGCAGGTCATCGATCACGAAGGCGCCGTCTCGCCGTTCGACCTCGAGGATCAGGCGACTGCCTGCGGCTGCGCTGAAGTCACCGGAGATGTCGAAGCGACCGGGCGAACTGCCGGGGCTGAAGATGCCGTAGTTGACAACCGATCCGCTGACATTGATCGACCCAGCGCTGCCGCCCAGGTAGCCGTTGGTGCCGATCACCACGTTCTGTGCGTTCAACGTGGCCCCGTTGAGCACCACGGTTGCGGTGCCACCGTCGATGGTGCCGCCGCCGGCCACGGTGTTGCGCCCAACGCCGACGAAGCCAGCGGTGATCGTCGAGCCGCCGGTGGCGATGAGGGTGCCGTCGGAGCCGCTGTTGCGGCCGACGAAGAAACTGCCATTACCGACATCGACGCTGCTCGCGTCCGACAACCGCAGCACCCCGCTGCCCGTGCGGCCCACGGTGAAGCCACCGGCACCCGGCTGCATGATGACCTGGATCGACGAGCCCGCGGACAGGTTGACACTTCCGTCGCCTCCGGCCACCGCGAGCGAGCCTCCGATCGTGACGCCTCCGCTGTTGCTGCCGGCGGCGTTGTCGATGCGCACCACACTGTTGATCAGCATCAAGTTTCCAACCGCGCCGGCGCCCGCGCCGACCGCCAGCGATGCGCCGAATTCGCCGCTTCCGGTGTACTGGCCTGTGAGATCGATGCGCGAATCGGTCAGTCGCGCAACACCGGTACCGCCGAAGTTGCCGATGCCGAGAATGATCGCCGACGCCTTCGCCTGATCGGCAAGTGTGAGGTTGCCGCTGGCCAGCGGGCCGTGGCCCACCCCGATGTAGGCATCGGACCCCGAGACGCGCACTTCAGAGCCGACACCGCTGATGACGGCGTTGCCGCGTCCGCCGGAAATGGTGTCGCCAGCACCGCCGATGAACAGATTGGTACGGCGGGTGTTGGCGACTGCCGATACTGCGTTGCCTTCAATCAGGAGCTTGCCGCCGCCAGTGACCGACAGCGTGCCCGACCCATCGCGGCCGATCCGCACGAAGGGGTTGAAAGCCTCACCCGATGTGCCAGGCGCCACCGACGATGCCCGCACCAGTACCGTGCCGCCGCTGCCAATGTTCAAGGTGCCGGAAGAAGCGGCATCGCGTCCGATGCTCAGAGCCGTGCCCTGGGTCGTCGCGGTGGTCGCAAGCACCTCGATGCGGCCGCCATTGACGACGTTGACCAAGCCGGTGCCGCCGCCGCGCCCGATGTCAAAGACAGCGGTACCGGTGGCACCGCTGTTGGCGGCTGCCGTGGCGCTGCCATCCACATGCGCTATCGACCCGGTGCCGTCGACAGTCATCGTGCCGAAGCTGGCATCGCGGCCGACGGACATGTACCAGACATTGTTCAGCTGCCCGCCGTTTCTCAGCTCCAGCGTTGCACTGCCAAGTGAGCGGCCCACATTCAAAACGCTCGATTGCGCGCTGAAGCTGATGTTCGAGCCGGCTCCATCCACCCGCGCATCGGTGCGTCCGCCACCGGAGGTCAGGTTGACGAAGTTACTGACGTCACCGCTGCCGCCGATGGCCAGGGTTCCACCGGCGACGACATCCAGCGCGGTCCAGGCGTTGCGGTGCAACGATGTCGAGAAGGAGGCGGCCCTGATGTCGATCGTGCCACCGGTGACGTCCCAGCGGCTTTGGGCGCCCGAGATCAGCACCGTGTTGAGGCTGCGCTCGTTGCCGGTGGCGAGACTGCCCGCAGGCGGATTGCCGATGTTGGTGAAGTCGGTGCGCAGCAGCGCGCCGTCCAAGACGTTGACCCTTGCCTGGGTCGTGCCCCCGGGAGTGCCCAGCAAGAACCCATCACCCGGAGGACCGAAAGCAGCGGTGCGGCCCACATAGAAACCTCGCAGGAACAGCGCTTGCGAACCGGCTCCGGTCACGGTGAAAGTGGCATCGGAGCCAGCGCCGTTGCCGATGTTGGTGTCGCAAACATGGCCGACACCCAGGCAATTGGCGGCTTGCGCCGCCGCGTCCAGTACCGCGCCGCCCGAGACGGTGGTGCTGCCCACGCCCCAGGCCCCGACCTGAAAGCGCGCCAGGATGCCATCGCTGAAGCCGTCACCCACCAGTTCCACGCGTGTGTTGGTGCCGTCGATCACCACGATGCCGTTGCCGCTTGCCGAATCGGCGCTGCTGATGGCACGCGCGCGCAACCTCGATCCGCCGTTGACATCGAGGCGCCCGAACGCCGAATTGCCGACGAACACTCCCGTATCGATCGTGGTGTCGCCAGGCCCAAGCGTAAAAAGGCCTGGATAGGTGGCCACCTGCCCAGTGGTCGTGACGGCAGCCGTAGCGGCGCTGATGCAGGAAGCGGCCACAGCCGCCAAAGCAACGACACGAAGCGGACAGCCCGGCTTGTTCCTCATGGCGACGCGGTTCATGGCAGTCCCTTTCGATCGGCGCAGTGCGCCATTGGAGTGGCGCGACGCTATGCACTTGACAGCGTCCCGTCTTCATCCTTCCGGATGAGGCTGTGGCGATTCCCCCCGGATCAAGGGGTGCGGACGACCCGCATAATCGTTGACCGATGCCGATTCATCGCTGCCGCCGCTTCGCCGCCCCTGCCCGATGACGGAGGGTGCACGCGCACGGCTCGACAAATGGCTCTGGGCCGCGCGCTTCTACAAGACGCGCGGTCTGGCTGCGGACGAGATCGGCCGCGGCCGGGTGGTCGTCAACGAGCAGGTGGCGAAAGCGTCGCGCGACTTGAAGGTGGGTGATGTGGTGGCCTTTCGCCAGGGACCGCTGCTGCGGACCGTGACCGTGTTGATCACCGGAACCGTGCGCGGCCCGGCCCCTGTGGCGCAGACCTTCTACGAAGAAAGTGCCGCCAGCATTTCCGCCCGGGAGCATGCCGCCGAAGCCCGCCGAATGGGGGTCGAACCGGCGCACGGGATCGATCATGGGCGCCCCACCAAGCGCAACCGCCGCGACCTGGCCGATTGGCAACGCTGGAGCGCCAGCGCCGACGATCTGCCGGGTGAGGGCCGGTGAGCTGGTTCGGAAGGCGCATTCAGCGCTGGGCCGAAGCGATCTCTGGCCTCTTGAAATCCGCCAGGAGGTCCCAAGTTCCCTTCGACGCGACATTTTTCAGCATGCACTCCGACGCCGGACGCGAATTCGGCCCGCCCAAGCCCATGAACCTGCCACCCGACTCCAAACACGCCGACGATTTCGACGGCAACCAACCGAACCCCTTCGCCACTGCCGAAAATGACGGACGCCAGCCTGCCGACTCCGTCGAAGCAACCGTCGAAGCGCAACTGGTCGAGCTGCAAGCTCGTCACACCGAGGTTTCCGACGCGTATCTGCGCGCCAAGGCCGAAGCCGAGAACACCCGGCGCCGGGCTGAGGAAGAGGTTTCCAAAGCGCGCAAGTTCGCGGTCGAAGGCTTCGCCGAGAGTTTGCTGCCGGTTCGCGACAGCCTCGAAGCGGCGATCGCCATCGAGAACGCCACGCCGGAGCAGTTGCTCGAAGGCGTGCATGCCACGCTGCGGCAGTTGACACAGGCACTGGAGCGCAACCGGGTGGTGGCCATCGAGCCGCCGGCGGGTACCCGATTCGACCCGCACCAGCACCAGGCCATCAGCGTGGTGCCGGCCGATCAGGAAGCCAACACCGTGGTGGCGCTGCTGCAAAAAGGCTACCTGATCGCCGACCGCGTGTTGAGGCCCGCGTTGGTGACGGTCACCGCGCCGAAGTGAGCCCCGCTGTCGGCTGCCCTTGAAAGCGGGCCACGCGGCCACACGTCCACACCAATCAACGCCAACGGAGCAAATAACACCATGGGAAAGATCATCGGCATCGACCTGGGCACCACGAATTCGTGTGTCGCGGTCATGGAAGGCAACACCGCCAAGGTCATCGAGAACAGTGAAGGCGCGCGCACCACGCCGTCGATCATTGCTTATCAGGACGATGGCGAGATCCTCGTCGGCGCGTCGGCCAAGCGTCAGTCGGTGACCAACCCGCGGAACACGGTCTATGCGTCCAAACGCTTGATCGGGCGCAAGTTCGCTGAAAAGGAAGTGCAAAAGGACATCGACCTGATGCCCTACAAGATCGCGGCTGCCGACAACGGCGACGCCTGGATCGAGGTGCGCGGCAAGAAGCTGGCACCGCCGCAGATCAGCGCGGAGGTGCTGCGCAAGATGAAGAAGACCGCCGAGGACTACTTGGGCGAAGCGGTGACAGAAGCCGTCATCACGGTGCCGGCCTACTTCAACGACAGCCAGCGCCAGGCCACCAAGGATGCGGGCCGCATCGCCGGCCTCGACGTCAAGCGCATCATCAACGAGCCCACCGCGGCCGCGCTGGCCTTCGGCCTCGACAAGCAGGACAAGCGCGACCGCAAGATCGCCGTGTACGACCTCGGCGGCGGAACCTTCGACATCTCGATCATCGAAATCGCCGATGTCGACGGCGAGAAGCA
>JBBSPW010000103.1:0-11777 GCA_038258365.1 Burkholderiales bacterium
AGAAGCGCAGGGCCGGGGTCGGGGCTGGTACTCCAGCGCTTCGTAGACTGACTCGATGCCACTGTCTGAACGGAGCGGGCGCAGCCCGCGCAGTGAGTTTGGCAGCGCGACCCCGGACCGAGCATCGCAGCGGAGTCGGAGCCGAAGGCGCAGACCACCGCATCCGCCCCCCGGCCGGGTACCGCCTGCCGCGCCGCACGCAAACACGCACGCACTTACGCACCTGCGCATCCACCCAACTCACGCAAGCGCGCCAGCCAGCCTCACTCCACCCTAACCGCCGTATTCCGCAACCGAATGTGCAGCTCCCGCAGCTGTGCTTCATCGACTTCGCTGGGCGCGCCGGTCAGCAGGCACTGCGCACGCTGCGTCTTCGGGAACGCGATCACATCGCGGATGCTTTCGGCCCCTGTCATCAAGGTTGCGATGCGGTCCAGGCCGAAGGCCAGTCCGCCATGCGGCGGGGCGCCGTATTGCAGTGCGTCCAACAGAAAGCCGAACTTGATCCGCTGCTCTTCGGGCGAGATGTTCAAGGCTTCGAAGACCTTGGCCTGCACTTCGGCGCGGTGGATACGAACCGATCCACCGCCGATCTCCCATCCGTTCAACACCATGTCGTAGGCCTTGGCCACGCAGGCGCCGGGGTCGGAATCCATCAGGTCCTCGTGGCCGTCCTTTGGTGCCGTGAAGGGGTGGTGCACGGCATTCCAGCGCTTGGCGTCTTCGTCGTACTCGAACATCGGAAAGTCGACCACCCACAACGGCGCCCAACGGTCTTCGAACAAGCCATGGCTGCGGCCGAACTCGCTCAAACCGACCTTCAAACGCAAAGCGCCGATCGCATCGTTGACCACCTTCGCGCTGTCGGCGCCGAAGAAGATCAAATCGCCGTTGGCAGCGCCGGTGCGTTGCAACACCGCGGCAATCGCTTCGTCGTGCAAGTTCTTGACAATCGGGCTTTGGAGTCCGTCACGGCCCTTGGTCACGTCGTTGACCTTGATCCAGGCCAAACCGCGAGCGCCGTAGATCTTGACGAACTCGGTGTAGGCGTCGATCTCGCCGCGGCTGATCTCTGCACCGCCCGGCACACGAAGCGCCGCCACGCGCCCGCCCTTCGACGTGGCCGGGCCCGAGAACACCTTGAAGTCGACCGTGCTCATCGCATCGGTGAGTTCGGTCAGCTCCAGCTTCACACGCAGGTCGGGCTTGTCGGAGCCATAGCGGTGCATGGCGTCGGCATAGCTCAGCTCGGCATACGGCGGCAGGTCGATCCCGAGCGTGGTCATGAAGACCTTGCGGACCATCGCTTCGGTGATTTCGCGGATCTCGACCTCGCCCAGGAACGAGGTTTCGATGTCGATCTGCGTGAACTCGGGCTGGCGGTCGGCACGCAGGTCTTCGTCGCGGAAACACTTGGTGATCTGGTAGTAGCGGTCGAATCCGGCCACCATCAGCAACTGCTTGAAGAGCTGCGGGCTTTGCGGCAACGCGAAGAAATGGCCGTCGTGCACCCGGCTCGGCACCAGGTAGTCGCGTGCGCCTTCGGGTGTGCTCTTGGTCAGCATCGGGGTTTCGATGTCGATGAATCCCAGTTCGTCCAGAAACTTGCGCACTTCGATCGCGACGCGGTAGCGAAGGCGCAGGTTCTTCTGCATCTGCGGGCGCCGAAGGTCCAGCACGCGGTGCGTCAGGCGAACGGTTTCCGACAGGTTTTCGTCGTCCAGCGGGAATGGCGGCGTGACGCTGGCGTTCAGCACTTCCAGCTCGTGGCACAGCACCTCGACCTTGCCACTGGTGAGGCCGGCGTTGTCGGTGCCGGTGGGGCGCGCACGCACCTTGCCGACCACCTTCAGGCAGAACTCGTTGCGCACATCTTCGGCAATCGCAAAGGTTTCGGCGCGGTCGGGGTCGCAAACGATCTGCACCAGACCTTCGCGGTCGCGCAGGTCGATGAAGATCACGCCGCCATGGTCGCGGCGGCGGTGGGCCCAGCCCATCAGGGTCACGGTCTGGTCCATCAGCTGTTCGCTGACGAGGCCGCAATAGGTGGTTCTCATGAAATCACTCCAAACGAATCGGGGGTCGTTCAACGGACCGGTGGGATGCCGCGCAGGCCATGCGGCGCGGCAGATCGAACGGCGGGTTGCGGTTGTTGCTGCGCCAGAACGCACGCGACCCGCATCGGAGTCGGTGACGCTGGCGCGCCCGTCAGGACTGGCCGGCTGCCGGGCCGGCCAGCCCCGTCAATTTCGTGCCGGCGCCGCGGGTGGCTGCACGGTGGGCTGCTTGGCCGCTGCAGCTGCAGCGGCCACCGCAGCCACAGCCGCCGGGTCGGGCTGCACCGGTGGCAAGGCCCCTGCAGCACCGGGCGCCACCACGCCCATCGAAATCACGTACTTCAGGGCCGCGTCGACGCTCATCTGCAGCTCCAGCACATCGGCGCGCGGCATCATCAGGAAAAAGCCCGATGTGGGGTTGGGTGTGGTGGGCACATACACGCTGACATGGTCGCCCGGCAGCCGCGCGGCGACCTCGCCGCCAGGGCGGCCGGTAACGAATGCGATGGTCCATGAACCCTGCCGCGGGTACTGCACCAGCACCGCTTCGCGAAAGGCATTGCCATTGGTCGAGAACAGCGTGTCGGAGACCTGCTTGACCGAGTTGTAGATCGATTTGACGATGGGAATCTTGCCCATCAGCCGGTCCCATTGGCGCACCGACCACTGGCCGAAGATGTTGGTAACGAAGATGCCCGTCAGCAGCATCAAGAGCCCAAGCGCCAGCACGCCCAGGCCCGGTACCCGGCGCAATTGCTCGATGTGGTCGGCGGCAGATGCCGGCAGCACCGTCTGCCAAGCCGACAGCAAACCGGAGAACACCGCGTCCATCGATCCCAGCAGCCACGACAGCACCCAGATCGTGATCGCAAGCGGCAGCCAGACCAGGAGCCCGGCGATGAGATAGCGCTTCACGTCGATTCCTGCCCGGCCCGCAGTGGCGGCTCAGGTCTTGCCAGCCGGCGGGGGCGCGGGCGAGGCAGGCGAGGCCGAAGAGCCAGAGGAGCCAGAAGCCCCGGATGCTCCAGAAGTGCCGGGTGAACCAGACGAGGCACCTGCCGACGGAGCAGGTGACGTGGCCGGCGTCTTTGGCGACGGCGCACCGGATGCACCAGACTCGGAACCGGTGCCCGACTTGGTCTTTCCATCACCGCTCGCAGGCTTGGCGTCGGACTTGCTGTCGCCCTCGCCTTCGGACTTCTTGTCGGCCTTGCCATCGTTCTTGCCGCCGCGAAAGTCGGTGACATACCAGCCCGATCCCTTGAGCTGGAAACCGGCAGCAGTGAGTTGCTTCGCGTAGGCCTCGGCACCGCAGACCGGGCAGGTGGTCAGCAGCGGGTCCGAGATTTTCTGCAACACGTCTTGCGCGTGACCGCAGGCGGCGCAGCGATAGGCGTAGATGGGCATGGCGGTGTCGAAGGTTGAGCGCGGTTGGCCGGAGCGGGGAAAACCCGCAAGTATAGGTGGCGCTGTCGGTTGACCCGCTCAGGTGATCAACGGCGCCAGCAGCCTGGACAGCAGCAAGCCACCGATGAACCCCACCATCAGCCACAACAGCGCCTGCAGCAAGCGTCGCGTCTTGCGCTGTTCGGCCAGCAGCGCCTTGAACGCCGGGTTTTCAGCGGGGTGGGCCTGGTTCAGCAGCGTCTGGTGCAGCAAACGCGGCAGTTCGGGCAGCATCTGCGCATACCGCGGGGCTTCGCGTGTCAGTCGTTCGATCAGCCCCTTGAGCCCCACCTGCTGGTGCATCCAGCGTTCCAGGAACGGCTTCGCGGTGGTCCACAAGTCGAGTTCAGGGTCCAGGTCGCGGCCCAGGCCTTCGATGTTCAAGAGCGTTTTTTGAAGCAGCACCAGTTGCGGCTGAATCTCGACATTGAAGCGGCGCGAGATCTGGAACAAGCGCAGCAACACCTGGCCGAGCGAGATCTCGCGCAACGGGCGGTCGAACTGCGGTTCGCAGACCGATCGGATTGCGCTCTCCAGTGCATCGACGCGGGTGTTCGGCGGCACCCAGCCACTTTCGATGTGCAGTTCTGCAACCCTTTTGTAGTCGCGTCTGAAGAACGCGATGAAGTTGTAGGCGAGGTATTCCTTGTCGACCTCGGTCAGCGTGCCGATGATCCCGAAGTCGAGCGCGATGTAGCGGCCGAAGGTGTTCGGGTCCAGGCTGACGAGGATGTTGCCGGGGTGCATGTCGGCATGGAAAAAGCCGTCGCGAAACACCTGGGTGAAGAAGATCGTGACCCCGTCACGCGCCAGCTTCGACAGGTCCACCCCCGCCGCGGTCAGGCGCACGGTCTGGCTGATCGGCACGCCGCGCATGCGCTCCATCACGATCACGGTCTGGGTGCACCATTCCCACACCATCTCCGGGATCATCACCAGGTCCAGACCCTGCATGTTGCGTCGCAGCTGCGCCGAGTTGCCGGCTTCGCGCACCAGGTCCAGCTCGTCATGCAGGTAGTAGTCGAATTCGGCCACCACCTCACGTGGCTTCAGACGTTTGGCATCGGACGAGAGCCGTTCCACCCAGCGCGCCAGGGTGTGCAGCAAGCTCAGGTCCTGGTCGATGATCGCCAGCATGCCCGGGCGCAGCACTTTGACTGCCACCTCGCGGCCGTCTTTCAACACCCCGAAGTGGACCTGGGCGATCGATGCACTGGCTACGGGCTCGGCATCGAAGCTCTTGAAGATGTCTTCGATGCTGCGGCTGAAGGCTTTCTCGATCAGGGTGCGCGACACCGCGGCCGGAAACGGCGGCACGTTGTCCTGCAATCGCGCCAATTCGTCGGCGATGTGATGGGGAATCAGATCGCGACGGGTCGACAGCACCTGGCCGAACTTGACGAAGATCGGCCCCAGGCGCTCGAGCCCCTGCCGCAAACGCACACCGCGCGGTGCGTCCAGCTTGCGGCCGACGGTCACGAGCCGCACCAGCCCCCGCACCCAGGTTTGCTTGAACGCCGACAACGCCACTTCGTCCAGGCCGAAGCGCAGCACGGTGACGATGATGAAGATCAGGCGGCCGATGTACCTCATCGGTGGGCTCCGACAGCGCGGCTGGGGGTGCCGGCACCCACAGCGGCAAAAACGGCGGGCCTCACATGCCGCGCGGACGCAGGCGCTCGCTGGCTTCAGCCACGCCACGCGCGGCCAGCTTCGTCGCCGATCGCAGCCCCTTGGCCAACGCCGAGCCGACCTGGTGCAACTGGTGCCCGACCGTTGGGCCGAACAAGCGCTCCAGGTCACCCGCCACATCCCAGCGCAGGTTCTGGATCAGCCAGTTGACATCGCCGGCCAGCCGCGCATTGCCGTCGATCTGCAAGGGAGCCGGCTCGCCGGTGACGAAGCGCGCCAGCAGCAGTGCCGGGTTGGACGCGGCGAGCCGCACGCGGAGGCCGGACTCTGCAGTGCTGTCGCCGAAGCTGCCCGACTGCACCACCGGCGGCGGGAAGGGTTCGGGGTTGGCCTGTGCAGCCGGCGACCCGCACCACTGCAGCAACCCTGCTGGCGTGACGGTCCACGCCAGCAGAGGCGGCGTCGGCAGCAGCGACGGCCAGTCCTCCAGCACCAGTTCGATGCGGGCGCCGGCATGGGGACGCAACCTTGCGGTGGCGGCGGCCTCACTGCCCAGCACATGGTTCAAAACCAACGTCAGCCGTTCGGCGAGCGCGGGTGCGAGCAACAAATTGAAACTGTGCAGCATTCGTCCATTCTAGGTAAAGCGACCCATCCAGCCCGCTCGGGCGGGGGGTGAGCAGCGGGCCCGGCTGCGGGAGCTTGGGCGACAATCTTTCGTTTGGCGCGGGACGGAGGCTGGCTCCGGAACCAGACGCGGTTCTACCTTCGACCAGCGGCCCGGCATCGATGCCGGACGTCATACCAGCAAACCGACAGCCGCCTGGAAACGCATCCAGCCCACATGCGACCGACCCGCTCAGACGGCTTTGGCTCTCCCTGACACCGACCGATGTTCGAAGACCGAGGCTACAAGAGAACCTTCTACAGCGCACCGCAGTCGGTGACTTCGTTGGTGGCGGCGTTCATGGAACCGTCGATCACGGTGCTGGTGTACCTGCTGACCGCCCAGTTTTGCGACGAGCCGATCGGCCGCGCCGATCTGACGCTGTGCTTGTTGATCTTCGCGCTGACGTTTCCGGGCCGCAACCGCTTCTGGGACCGGCCGCTGAACACTGCCGTCGATATCGGCATGTCATGGACCAGCCTGCTTTTGATCCTGGCGCTGTGCGGCTATGCCACCCGCAGCCTGACGCTGTTCGATCCGCAGGTGCTGCTGTTCTGGGCCCTGGCAGCGCCGACCTTGCAGTGGCTGGCCTACTTCAGCGGCCGCAAGGCCTTGCGCCGCATGGCTGCGCGGCCCGAAAACCGGCGCACCGCAGTGGTGGTCGGCGCCGCAGCGCTCGGTGTGAAGGTCTCGCATGCGTTCCAGGCACGCGGCGACATCGGGCTCAAGTTTCTCGGCTATTTCGACGACCGCGCGGACGACCGGGTCGATGTCGAAGCCAGCGCGCTACGGCTCGGCAACCTGAAGCAGGTGGCGGCCTACATCACGGCCCATGCGGTCCACGAGGTCTATGTGACGCTGCCGCTCGGTTCGCAGCCGCGCATCGTCGAGTTGCTGGAACAGCTGCAGGGCACCACCGCCAGCGTGTTCTTCGTGCCCGACGTGTTCGGCATCAGCATCATCCAGGGTCGGCTGCAGGACATGAACGGGGTGCCGGTGGTGGGGCTGTGCGAGACCCCCTTCACCGGTACCAACAGCCTCATCAAGCGCATCTCGGATCTGGTGCTGGCCTCGATCATCGTGGTGCTGATCTCGCCGCTGTTGCTGGTGATTGCGATCGGCATCAAGTGGAGCAGCCCCGGACCGGTGATCTTCAAGCAGCGCCGCAACGGCCTGGACGGCAGCGAGATCGTGGTCTACAAGTTCCGTTCGATGCGCGCCCAGGACGATGGCGATGTGATCAGGCAGGCCAGCAAGGGCGATGACCGCATCACGCCTTTCGGTGCTTTCCTGCGCCGCAGCTCGCTGGACGAGTTGCCGCAATTCATCAACGTGTTGCAGGGCCGCATGAGCATCGTCGGTCCGCGCCCGCATGCGGTCGCCCACAACCAGCTCTATCGCGACCTGATCAAGGCCTACATGGCGCGCCACAAGGTCAAACCGGGCATCACAGGTTGGGCACAAATCCACGGCCTGCGCGGCGAAACCGAAACCATCGACAAGATGCAGGCACGCGTCGAATACGATCTGGAGTACCTGCGCAACTGGACGCTCGGGCTCGATCTGCAGATCATCGCCCGCACGATCAAGTTGGTGTTTTTCGACCGCAACGCGTATTGACACCGGTCACTTTCATCAGCCGCTGACATCAGCTGCTGACATCAGCAATCGACAGCAGGAGCACCCACCCACCATGAGCCGCTCGATTGGCCTGCCGCTGGCCCCGACAAACGCAATGGCTGCCGCCGGCCGGGTCGCAACGCTTTGCCTCGCGGTCGCTGCGGGCTGGGGTGCCACCGCGGGCAGCCCAGCGCAGGGCGAGCCGAATCCGTACTACATCGGGGGATCGCAAGCCTTCGGTTACGAAAGCAACCTGCTGCAGTTGGGCAACGATCAAGCCACCCCGGCGGGCTACAGCAAGTCAGACACCTCGTCGACCACCTCGCTGTTGGCTGGTTTGAATCAGCCCATCGGCCGCCAACGCGTCTACGGCAGCCTGAGCCTGCGGCACACCCGCTACAAGAACAACGACCTGTTCGACAACACCGGCTATGCGGTCAACGGCGGGCTCGACTGGTCGACAATCAACCGCATCTCCGGCACGGTGGTGGTCAGTGCCAACCGGCAGCTGTCCAGCTTCGGCTTGACCGAGATCGGACTGTTGTCACGCAAGAATCTGGAAACGTCCCAAGCGGCCAATGCCAGCATCGCCATCGGCGGCGTGACGCAATACACCTTTGAGGGATCGCTCGGCGCGCGACGGGTGCGCAACTCGCTGGAACAAAGCGTGATCCAGGCCCGCAACTACGACCAGACCCAGGGTTCGGTGGGGGTGCGTTGGCGCCCCAGCACCGCCAGCAACTTCGGCGCGGCCTTGCGCGGCTCGCAGGGCACCTACCCGCGCTTTCGCCAGAACGCCGATGGCTCCTACATCGAAGACAAATTCACGCGTCGGGACCTGGACCTGACCGCCGGCTTGATGCCGAGCGGGCTGTCCACCTACGACGCGCGCGTCAGCTTCGGCAAAACCAGCTACGACCTGAACGAGCAGCGTGATTTCTCGGGTGTCACCGGCTCGCTGGGCTGGGTCTATGTGCCCAGCGGCAAGTTGAGCTTCACCACCCGCGTGTCACGCGACACGGGCCAGGACAACTACGCCATCACCGACTTCGCCAACAACGACCTGCGCTCGGAGTATTCGCAAACCACCAACACGCTGCGCGTTCAGGCCGACTACAGCGCCACCGCCAAGATCGGCGTGACTGCTGTGGCGCAATACGCTCAGCGCAAGCTGGTGCGCACGCTGGACAGCTCCTTGTTCCCGGGCAACACCAGCAACGACCTGCGCGGCAGCGACCGTGACCTCTACCTGAGCCTGGGCGCACGATATGCGCCGCTGCGCAATGCCGTGATCGGTTGTGACCTGGGCACCTTGAACCGCAATGCAAGCGGGCAGTTGTCGGTGGACCTGAAGAACAACAGCATCAGCTGCTTCGGGCAGCTCACGCTGCAGTGAGCACCGCAAGCGCAACGCACCGCAACGGCGCCGCGCCGACGGCAGGCGCGAAGGTGCTGCTGACCGGCGCCACGGGCTACATCGGTTCGCACACCTGGATCGCGTTGCTGGCGGCGGGCTTCGAGGTGGTGGGGGTCGACGACTTCAGCAACAGCTCGGCTGCAGTGCTGAACCGACTGCAGGAGTTGTCCGGACAGGTACCGGTGTTCGAGCGGGCGGATGTGTGCGACCCGGCTGCGATGCAGGCGATCCTCGGCCGCCACGCCGTCGACGCCACGGTGCACTTCGCAGCGTTGAAGGCCGTGGGCGAGTCCAACGAACGTCCGCTGGACTATTACGCCAACAACATCGGCGGCCTGTTGACGGTGTGCCGTGCCATGCGCCAGCAGAACGTCAGCCGCTTTGTCTTCAGCTCCAGCGCCACGGTCTACGGCGAGCCGGACGCGCTGCCCATCAGCGAAAGCGCGCGGCTGTCGGCCACCAACCCCTATGGCCAGACCAAGCTGATGGGCGAACAGATCCTGCGCGACATCGGTGCGGCCGACCCCGCTTGGCAAACCGCCTGCCTGCGCTACTTCAACCCGGTGGGCGCGCATGAAAGCGGCCGCATCGGCGAAGACCCGCGTGGCATTCCCAACAACCTGATGCCCTATGTGGCGCAGGTGGCAGTGGGCCGCCGGCCCTTTCTGCAGGTCTATGGCAACGACTACCCGACCGCTGACGGCACCGGTGTGCGCGACTACATCCATGTGGTCGACTTGGCCCAGGGCCATGTGGCCGCTCTGCAGCGCCTGCTGGACAGCCCCGGATCGCTGACCGTGAACCTCGGCACCGGCCAAGGCCACAGCGTGCTGGAAGTGGTCGCGGCCTTTGCGCGAGTCAGCCAGCGCGAAGTGGCGGTGCGGATCGCTCCACGCCGCGCTGGCGATATCGCGGCCTGCTATGCCGACCCTGCGCTGGCCCAACGCGAGCTGGGCTGGCGCGCTCAGCTCGACCTGGCGCGGATGTGCGAGGACAGCTGGCGCTGGCAATCGATGAACCCGCAAGGCCTTCAAGCCTGACACGAGAGAGCCCCGATGAGCGAACCCTCCCCCCATCGCAAGCACGTTCGCACCCCCGTTCAGCCGGTGATCATGGCCGGCGGTTCCGGCACCCGGCTGTGGCCGCTGTCGCGCGCCGGCTTTCCCAAGCAGTTCCTGATCCTGTCGGGCAACACCAGCTTGTTCCAGCAAGCTGCTGCGCGGCTGCAGGGCCTGGCCGATGACAGCCTGGATGTCGCAGCGCCGCTGGTGGTGGGCAATGAAGAGCACCGCTTCCTGATCCTGGACCAGTTGCGCGAGTTGAAGGCCGAGCCGGCCGCCGTGCTGCTGGAACCGGTGGGCCGCAACACCGCGCCGGCCGTGACGCTGGCCGCGCTGGCGGCGCTGGACAGCAGCAGCGGCCCGGGCGCGGACCCGGTGCTGGTGATCACCTCCGCCGACCAGACGGTGACCGACGGCAGCGCCTTCACGGCCGCGCTGCGCGGCGCCGTGGCGATGGCGGTCGACGGTGCCATCGCGATTCTGGGCATCGCTCCAGACCGACCCGAAACCGGCTATGGCTACATCCGCGCCGATGGCGACAAGGTCGCGCAATTCATTGAAAAACCCGATGCCGCCACAGCCCAGAAGTACCTCGCCGACGGCGGTTACTACTGGAACGCCGGCATGTTCGTGCTGAAGGCGTCGGTGTGGATGGACGCGCTGCAGCGCTTTCGCCCCGACATCGCCGATGCCTGCCGCACGGCTTGGCAAGCGCGCAGCAGCGACCAGCATTTCGTGCGGCCGGGCAAGGCCGAATTCACGGCCGTGCCAGCGGAGTCGGTGGACTACGCGGTGATGGAAAAGTGCCCCGGCGCGCTCGACATCCGCATGCAACCCCTGGCCGCCGGTTGGAACGACCTGGGCGCCTGGGAAGCGGTGTGGCAGGTGTCCGAGAAGGACGCCAACGGCAACGCGCAGGTGGGCGACGCCATCGTCACCGACAGCCGCAACACCCTCGTTCATGCCACCAGCCGCCTGGTGGGTGTGGTGGGGCTGGACGATGTCGTGGTGGTCGAAACCCCGGATGCGGTGCTGGTGTCCAGCCGCGCGCGCAGCCAGGATGTGAAGCACATCGTCAATCACCTCGGCCGCGAGCAACGCGGAGAACATGCGCTGCACCGCAAGGTGCACCGGCCCTGGGGCTGGTACGACGGCATCGACCACGGCCCGCGCCACCAGGTCAAGCGGATCATGGTCAAGCCGGGAGCGTCGCTCAGCTTGCAGATGCACCACCACCGCGCCGAACACTGGATCGTGGTGTCGGGCACAGCCGAAGTCACGGTGGGTGAGCAGGTGATCCTGCTGACCGAGAACCAAAGCACCTACATCCCGCTCGGCACCACGCACCAGCTGCGCAACCCGGGGCGGCTGCCGCTGGAGATCATCGAGGTGCAGTCGGGCAGCTACCTGGGCGAGGACGACATCGTGCGCTTCGAGGACACCTACGGCCGGGTGGCGACATGACGATCCTGGTCACTGGCGGCGCCGGCTTCATCGGGTCCAACTTCGTGCTCGACTGGCTGGCGCAGTCCGACGAGGCCGTTGTCAACCTCGATGCACTGACCTATGCCGGCAACCTGCAGAACCTCGCCGCACTGGACGGCGACGCCCGCCATGTGTTCGTCAAGGGCGACATCGGCGACCGCGCGCTGCTCGACGCGTTGATGGCCGAACACCGCCCGCGCGCGGTGCTGCACTTCGCAGCCGAAAGCCATGTCGACCGCAGCATCCACGGCCCCGGCGCGTTCATGAAGACCAACATCGACGGCACTTTCACGCTGCTGGAAGCCGTCCGCGCGCACTGGGACACGCTGGCCGACGATGCCAAGACCGCGTTCCGCTTCCACCATGTCAGCACCGACGAGGTCTACGGCAGC
>JBBSPW010000104.1:0-11738 GCA_038258365.1 Burkholderiales bacterium
CAGTGCAGGCCCAGGGGATTGCCTTCGCCATCGGTGTTCCTCCGCATATCTACGCATTTCACTGCTACACGCGGAATTCCATCCCCCTCTGCCGCACTCAAGCTATGCAGTCACAGATGCAGTTCCCAGGTTGAGCCCGGGGATTTCACAACTGTCTTACATAACCGCCTGCGCACGCTTTACGCCCAGTAATTCCGATTAACGCTCGCACCCTACGTATTACCGCGGCTGCTGGCACGTAGTTAGCCGGTGCTTATTCTTACGGTACCGTCATGGGCCACCTCTATTAAAAATGACCTTTTCGTTCCGTACAAAAGCAGTTTACAACCCGAAGGCCTTCATCCTGCACGCGGCATGGCTGGATCAGGCTTGCGCCCATTGTCCAAAATTCCCCACTGCTGCCTCCCGTAGGAGTCTGGGCCGTGTCTCAGTCCCAGTGTGGCTGGTCGTCCTCTCAGACCAGCTACAGATCGCAGGCTTGGTAGGCTTTTACCCCACCAACTACCTAATCTGCCATCGGCCGCTCCATTCGCGCGAGGCCCTTACGGGTCCCCCGCTTTCATCCGTAGATCGTATGCGGTATTAGTCCGGCTTTCGCCGGGTTATCCCCCACGATTGGGCACGTTCCGATGTGTTACTCACCCGTTCGCCACTCGCCGCCAGGATTGCTCCCGCGCTGCCGTTCGACTTGCATGTGTAAGGCATGCCGCCAGCGTTCAATCTGAGCCAGGATCAAACTCTTCAGTTCGATCTTGATTTTTTGCCCTTAGGAATTGAAGAGATTTGCATCATTGCTTTTGCATTTCAACTTCTATTTCCGCGAGCGTTTAAGGTCAGGAGACCGTGACTCGTACAAACATTGCTGCCTGCATTTGTCTTGGCACCGTCACTCGAACGCCCACGCTTATCGGCTGTATGTTGTTAAAGAACCTGCTTGCCTCGCCGTCTATTCAACTGACTTGGCTTGCTGACCTGTGATCAGCGAAGCTCGCTATTCTGACATGTTTTCTTCAACATTGTCAAGCGGGCGGCCCGCTTTGTTTTCCACTGTCTTTCCGGCGTTGGCCTGCATCCAACCGCTTTGCGTCAACTGCTTCCGTCATGGGGTCACAGCTGGCGAGCGGTCGTGTGTGCTCAGCGCAGCCATAGACTGTAGCACGGATTTTTCGACCGGCGCAAGCACATTCAGATGAACAGCTCACAGCGATGCGCGCTGCTGCAATGTCTGTAGCGCCGCGCGCCAAGCCACCTCGGGTTGGTCCGCTGCGAGAACGGCTGGCAACAAGGGAGCCAGGCTGCGGACATCGCAGCGCAGCACTTTCTGCTTGACCGCCGCGATGCGCGCAGGGTGCATCGAAAAGCTGCGCAGACCCATGGCCAGCAGCAGTTCAGTGAACGCGGTGTCGCCGGCCATTTCACCGCAGACGCTGACGCCCTTGCCCATGGCATTGGCCCGGCTGATGGTGTGATGCAACAGATGCAGCACCGCGGGATGCCATGGGTCGTACAGGTGCGACACGGCTTCGTCCGCGCGGTCGATTGCCAGCGTGTACTGGATCAAGTCATTGGTACCGACAGACACGAAGTCGAAGTGAGCGAGAAAACGATCGATGGCGATTGCCGCTGCCGGCACCTCGACCATCGCACCCACCGCCACGCGCCCATAAACGCGGCCGGCCTCATCAAGCTGCTGGCGCGCCCGAGCCAGTGCATCCAGGATTTGCTTGATCTCTCCGGTTTGCGCCACCATCGGGAACAGGATGTTGACGCGGCCGAATGCGCTGGCGCGCAAGATCGCGCGCAACTGCTGGCGAAACATGCCCGGCTCGGACAGGCTCCAGCGAATCGCCCGCAAACCCAGCGCCGGGTTCAACCCATGCTCATGGCGCAATTCTTGGGGCGACATCGGCTCCAGCGGCTTGTCGGCACCGATGTCGACAGTGCGGATCGTTACCGGCAGACCTTGCAGGGCCAGCACCGCATCGCGGTAAGCCTCGAACTGCTCGTCTTCTCCCGGCAGGTCGCCGCCGCGGTTCATGAACAGGAACTCGCTGCGGAACAGACCGACGCCAACCGCACCGGCTTCGACCGCGCCGGGCCCGTCGACCGGCAGTTCGATGTTGGCCAGCAGGTCGACCGCGGCGCCGTCGACCGTGACTGCCGGCGTATGGCGCAAACGATCCAGCCGCGCGCGTTCGCGTTCGCTCTGGCGCTGCCGAAAGCGATACTCCTCCAGCACGATGGGCGGCGGGTTGACGATCACCACACCGGTGTCACCGTCGATCACGAGCCAATCGTCCTGGCGCACCAATCGGCTGGCCTCGCGAGCGCCCACAACCGCCGGAATGTCCAGGCTGCGGGCGACGATGGCGGTGTGCGAGGTGCGCCCACCGACGTCGGTGACGAAGCCGATGAAGACGCTGCGCTTGAACTGCATCATGTCCGCTGGGGCCACGTCGTTGGCCACCAGCACCAGCGGGTCTTCACCCGCGATCTCGCGCGCGGCCTGCGCGGCCGCCGAAGGAGTGGGCACCGATGCCATCAGCGAGGTCGACAAGCTGCGCAACAACCGCTCCACCACCTGCTCGACATCGGCTTTGCGTTCGCGCAGGTAGGCGTCTTCCATCTCGTCGAAGAGCCGGGCCAGCACTTCTAGCTGCGCCGAGAGCGCCCACTCAGCGTTGTAGTGGCGCTCGCGCACCCGGCCGATGCTGGCGCCGATCAGCGACTCGTCCTGCAGCAACATCAGGTGCACATCGAGCAGGGCCGACAACTCGTGTGGGGCATCGGCGCGAAGCTCGCGCTTCAAGCCGTCGAGCTCGGCCGACACCGCGTCGCGCGCATCCCGCAGGCGCCCAACCTCGTGTTCGACACCGTCGGCGGCAACGAAGTAGTGCGCCACGTCGACCCGGCTCGACGCCACCAGCACGGCACGCCCGATGGCCACCCCGCGGGAAACCGGCATGCCGAAGATCTGGATGCTCAAGCGGCTACTCCGCCTCGCCGAACTTGGCCTCGATCAGCGCACGCAATGCGTCCATCGCGGCCTGCTCGTCGTCACCATCGGTTTCGAGCTCGACTTCGGAGCCCATTGCGGCGGCCAGCATCATCACGCCCATGATGCTCTTGGCGTTGACGCGCCTGCCGTTGCGGCTCATGTGGATCTCGCTTGTGTAGCCACCCGCGAGCTTGGTCAGCTTGGCCGATGCGCGGGCATGCAGACCGAGCTTGTTACTGATCGCTATTCGTGTCTGGATCATCACTGCGCGGGGGGTTGCTCTGGTTCTGGCGCCGAGGCGCGGCGATTTGCATGATGCCCTGGCGCCCACCGTCCACCGCGCGCGTCACCAAGTCGGCCACCGGCAGCTGCGCGTAGCACAGCGCCCGCCACAGCATCGACACATTGACTCCCGCCACCACCCGCACCGTCTGGCTGCTGCCGGCAGCAGCCAGTGCCGCATTGCACGGCGTGGCGCCGAACACATCGGTCAGCACCAGCACGTCGCTGTCCTCGGGCATGCGCTGCGCCGATTGCGCGGCCAGACTCACCAGCGCTGCCCGCACCAGGGCTTCGGCATCAGCCAGGGTGGTGTCAGCCGCCACGTCGATGGCCCGCACCTGCGCACAGCTTTCTGCAAACGCATGTCCCGCGACGGCCTGCAATGCGGAAGCCAGCGGGGCGTGGGCAACGATCAGGATGGAGGCCATGGCGCGATCTGAGCCGGATTATGAAAGGACTGCCCGATGTCCACGCAAGAACCACAGGTAGGAGGCAACGCCGAACAAACCGAAAGCGGCAAAGGACAGTCGCATCGCATCCGATTCGGCCACCCCTTGGTGCCGCAAGCCATCGATCACCAGTCCGATCCCCCACTGGATGCTGAACACACCGGCAAATATCACCAGGTTGAACGCCGACAGCGCGCGGCCGGCGCGATGAACCGGAAAGGCCGCTCCCACTGCCGGTTGGCTGACAGCGACAAATGAACACGCCATGCACCAAGCCGCCCAGTGCAGCGGCCCCGCAGCTGCGCCGCTGGCGATGTTCAGCGCAAGCAACCCCAGCGACAAAGGCACACCCCAAGCGACCAGCCGAAGAGCGGTGATGCCCCGCCCCGCCAGCCGCGGCATCAGCGTGCCCCACAACATGAAGGTGCAGAGCATCGCCAGATTGATGGTGAAGAGTCCGCGCGCTGCCTGATCGGCACTGGCGCCGCCCACCTGGGTCAGCCAGGGTCCGGCCCACAACGACTGCACGGCGATCAACCCGCCGTAGACCCAGAAACCGAGCGGAGCCAGGCGCAGAAACAACGGGTGCTTTGCAATGGCCAGGTAGCCGTCGGCGCCGGTGTCGGTCAAGCCCTGTGCAGACCCCCGCGCGCCAGCGCCTGCAACACCGCGCGGCGCACCCCATGCCACCAGCCCGATCGACAGCAACAGCATGGCAGCGACAGCCCAGAAAAGTCCGCGCCAGCCCAGCAGCGGCAGCAGCCACTGCACAGGCAGTGTCGAAGCAACCATGCCGAGCGAGCCCGTCATCAACATCCACGAATTGGCGCGCAGCTGTGCCGCGGGTGTGAACAGCGACCGATAGCAGGTCAGCGGTGCCATCAGACAGGCGCCGACCCCAACCCCGATCAGCACCCGCGCCGCGATCATTGCCGTAAGACTCGGTGCCATGGCGAATGCCACGCAACCGACCACCGCCACCGCCAGCAAGGCCATCAGCGTGCGCCGGGGGCCGAAGCGGTCAAGGGCACCGCCGAGCGGCAGTTGCGTGGCCGCAAAGCCGAAGAAGTAGGCGCCTGCCAGCAGGCCGAGATCGGCGGCCTGCAGTCCCAACTCGTCGCTGAAGACCGGTGCCAGCGTGGCCGTTACCGCCCGCAGCAAGGCCGAGAACAGGTAGGTGAAAGCAAAGATGCCGAACACCGCCACGGGCGACAGAAGGCGCTCGCTCATCGGCGCGCGCAAACCGTCGGCTTCGGGGCTCGGGTCAACGCACGATCCGCAGGCTGTCGAAGAAGGTGCGCGCGCCTGCAGCATCAACCTGCGCTCCCAGCACGGTGGCCTGATGCACCTGCAGGCCGTCGGCGAACACCACCGCCTGAAGCTGCACAGCTTGGCCGTCTGGAAGCCGCCCCTGCGCGCTGAACTGCCCAGCAGCGGCTTGCGGCGTGGCACTCGGCACCTGAAGCGGCTGACTGGCGGCAGCGGCCGACGCAGCGCCGACATTGGCCAGGGCCGCCTCGCGCAGCGCCTGCAGGGTCGGCGCTACCGCTGCCGATTCGGCCACCGCTGCAGTGGCCAGCGCCCAAGTGTGCCCATCGGCATCGCACGCCAGCAATTGCAAGCGCACCGGCTGCCCGACCAGCGTCACCGTGCGCGCCTGCACGTTCGGCCGGCAGGGCATTTGCAACTGCAACGCGGTGCCTTCGGGCCGCACATCGCGCCAGTTCAATGCAGGGGTGCAAGCGATCAGCAAACCGAGCATCAACAGCGCCGCTATGAATGCCGATGAAGATGGAGTCCTCCATGCCGACGCCGACATGGCAGCTGCCCCACATCCATCCACCGCTCGCCGCCGTTCAGAAACGCCCATGGCGTGATTATCCCGGCGCCGTTCGAGATCGCGGACCGGCCCGGCGCCTGCCGCAGAATCCATTGCATGAGCGAACCCAGCCCGTTGCCTGTGCCCGCGCCGCTGCCTGGCGCCCTCGACGGCGTTCGGGTCCTGGACCTCTCGCGCGTGCTGGCAGGTCCCTGGTGCACCCAGACATTGGCTGACCTGGGGGCCGAAGTCATCAAGATCGAACGCCCGCCTTCGGGCCAAAGCACCGGCGGTGACGACACCCGCGGCTGGGGGCCGCCGTTTCTGAAAGACGATGCCGGCGCCGACACCGCTGAAGCCGCCTACTTTCTGGGAGCCAACCGCAACAAGCGCTCCGTGACGATCGACATCTCGAAGCCCGCAGGCCAGGCGCTGGTGATGCAGCTGGCTGCAAGCTGCGATGTGCTGGTCGAGAACTTCAAGGTCGGCGACATGGCGCGCTACGGGCTGGATGCAGCAACGGTGCGGGGGCTGTGCCCGCGGCTGGTCTATTGCTCGATCACCGGCTACGGCCAGACGGGGCCGTATGCCGACAGAGCCGGCTACGACTATGCGATTCAAGGGCTGGGCGGACTGATGAGCATCACCGGCGAGCGCGACGACCGCCCCGGTGGCGGACCCCAAAAGGTGGGTGTGGCGGTGGCCGATCTGTTCACCGGCATGTACGCCACCGTCGCCATCCTCGCCGCGCTGCGCCACCGCGACCTGACAGGCCTGGGGCAAGTGGTGGACATGGCGCTGCTGGACACCCAAGTGGCGATGCTTGCGAACCTGGGTGCCAACTACCTCGTCACCGGCAAGGCGCCGGGCCGGGCAGGCAACGCGCACCAGAACATCGTGCCCTATCAGGTGTTCGAGGTGGCCGACGGCCACCTGATCCTGGCGGTGGGCAACGACGGGCAGTTCCAGCGCTTTTGCGCGATCGCGGGCTGCACTGAGCTGCCCGCCGACCCGCGCTTTGCACGCAACGCCGACCGCGTGCGCCACCGTGACGTTCTGGTGCCCTTGCTGGTGGAACGCATGAAGTTGCGACCTCGGGCCGACTGGCTGTCGGCACTGGAAACCGCCAAGGTGCCCTGCGGGCCGATCAACGACCTGGCCGAGGTGTTCGCCGACCCGCAGGTGCTCGCCCGCGGCATGACGCAGCGGGTGGCGCACCCGCTGGCCGATTCGTTGCAACTGGTGGCGAGTCCGCTGAAGCTGTCGGCCACGCCGACCACGCTGCGCCGGGCGCCGCCGCTCCTGGGTCAGCACACCGACGAGGTGCTGGCCGAAATGGGGGTCGATGCGGTCGAGCGCGAGCGGTTGAGGGCGGCAGGCGTGATCGCCTGAACCTCAGCCGCCGAAGACCTTGCGCAGGATCGCGCTGCCGGTGCCCACCGGGTCGGCGCGCAGCTTCTTTTCCTGCTCGCCGATCATGAGGTACAGGCCGTCCAGCGCCTTGGCGGTGACATAGCGCTGCACATTGGCGTCTTCCTCTCTGACGAGCCCGAAGCCGGCCGCTTTGCCGGCGATGTCGTTGTAGCGGTCGGCCAGTGACAGTTTCTCGGTTTCCTGCGTGACGATCGGCAGAAACTCGACCGTCAGCGGCTCGCGCGTCTTGACAGCGAAGTAGTCGGTGACCGAGGTCGGCCCACCGCGCACCACCTTCACCGCATCGTCCACGCTCATCTGCTTGACCGTGCTGAGGAACAGCGTGCGCGCCGCCGGCACCGCCTTCTCGGCGGCGCGGTTCATACCGGCAATCAGATCGTCGACCTTGCGCTGCTGGCCGGTGAACTTCAAGATCTTGGCCGCATCCTTCAAGGCGCCCGGCAGCTGGATTCGCACCTTGGGGTCGTTCAGGAAGCCCCCGGTGCGGCCCAGTTGAGCCACCGCCGCCAGCGCACCGCGCTCCAGCGCGGCACGAACCCCCAAAGCCGCTTCGTTCTCATTGAAAGCCGCTCGTGCCCAACCCGGCAACAGGCTGCCCAGCAGCAACGCTGCCGTAAGATCGCGCCGATCCATGATGTCTCCTCTGGCTGCTACCGATGTCGCATCTTGCACCGCTTCGCGCGGAGCGTTGCTGAACAGCGGCTTGAGAAGGTCGTCCCACAGATGATCGGCCGCCTGTCAGGCATCCTGGCCGAGAAGTCGCCGCCCCTGGTGCTCTTGGACGTGCAGGGAGTGGGCTACGAGATCGATGTGCCGATGAGCAGCTTCTACAACCTGCCGGCCATCGGTGAGCCGGTGGTGCTGTTGACGCACTTCGTGGTGCGCGAAGACGCTCAGATCCTGTTCGGCTTTCTGACCACCGAAGAACGCTCGGCTTTTCGTGAGCTGGTGCGCATCAGCGGCGTCGGGCCTCGCACGGCGCTTGCGATCCTGTCGGGGCTGAGCGTGTCTGAACTGGCCCAGGCGGTGACCCGACAAGACGGTGCGCGGCTGGTCAAGGTACCGGGCATCGGCAAGAAAACCGCCGAGCGACTGCTGCTGGAACTCAAGGGGCGCGTGGGAGCAGACCTGGCGCCGCATGCCGCGTTGCGCGGCGATGCCCATGGCGACATCGCACAGGCTTTGCAAGCGCTGGGCTACAACGAACGCGAAGCGCAGGCCGCGTTGAAAGCGCTGCCGGCCGAGGTCGGCGTCAGCGATGGCATCAAGCTGGCATTGAAAGCATTGAACCGCTGAAGCCTGCCCACGCGGCTTCGCGTGCTCATCCGGCCGGCAGCAGATCCTGAATCAGCAGCCGGTTGTATTTGGTGGCGATCAGGGCGCCATGCTTCTGCAAGAGCTCGGCGACCCGGTCCGTTTGCTCGTCTTCCGGCGCGTACACCATCAACCAGCTGCAGCCCTGTTTGGACAGTTCCCGATAGCGTCGCATGAGCACGATTTCATGGCCGAAGCCGGCCAGATCACTGGCGTTGTCGATCATCTCGCGCAGCTTGTTCTGCTCGTCCAACAGGCTGTAGTGGATCAGGTCGCGCTGCTCAAAGCCTTCGCCAAGCAAGGCTTCGACCACCTGCTGCGCAGCGGTGTCGTCGCGCAGGGCCGCCACCACATAGCCGACCGGCTTGAAGGCGCCGAAAGAAGTGGGCAGGTCGTCCTTTTCGATTCGATCGGCGCTCATCGGGTCTCCATCTGGTGCTGCAAAGTCTTCAGTCTAGCGGCGGTGCGGTTGCACCGCGGCGGCTGTCAAACCGTCATGTTCAATGCTTGTGGTCATGCGTCGTCGCGGAGTTGCCACCCGGTGGCTGCATCGACACCGTCATCTCGGTGCGGACCTCGCCGGCCTTCTCGAAGCGCAAAGTGACAGGAAACTTCTCGCCCGCCTTCAATGGCTGCTTCAGACCCATGAACATCAGGTGGTTGCCACCCGGCTTCAGCGCCACGGTTTCGCCGGCCGGTACATCGATGCCCGGCACCTGGCGCATGCGCATCACGTTGCCGTCCATCTCCATCGTGTGCAACTCCACCGTGTTCGCCACCGGCGAGGTCACCGACACCAGGCGGTCGGCGGCAGCCGCACCCTTGAGGCTGATGAAGCCACCGCCCGCGGCCTGTCCAGCGACAGTGGGCCGCGCCCAGCCGGCTTGCACGGTGGGTGCGGAGGGCGGATGCTGCGCCTGGGCCAGCCCCAGCACGGCCGTCAGGCACGCGGCCGCCAACAGTCGGGTTCGGTTCTTCAAGGGGAACGTCATGGCTTGCTTCATGGAGGGACGGCGGCGCGGCGGCGCCAAGCATCGAAGCCGACATTGTCGCCAACGCCGCTGGCCATAATCGGCCGCATGGCCATCCAGACCGACGACTTCGCGGCTCCGCCCGCCGCATCGGCGCGGGTGCTCAGCGCCGATGCGGTGTCGCCGCGCGAAGAAGCCATCGAACGCGCCTTGCGCCCGAAGGTGCTGGACGAGTACGTGGGCCAGGCCAAGGCGCGCGAACAACTGTCGATCTTCATCGGCGCTGCCCGCCACCGCGCCGAGGCGCTCGACCATGTGCTGCTGTTCGGACCGCCCGGGCTCGGCAAGACCACGCTGGCGCACATCGTCGCGGCCGAGCTGGGGGTGAACCTGCGCCAGACCTCGGGACCGGTGCTGGAAAAGCCGAAGGATCTGGCCGCGATCCTGACCAATCTCGAGAAGAACGATGTGCTGTTCATCGACGAGATCCATCGGTTGAGCCCGGTCGTGGAAGAGATCCTCTACCCGGCGCTGGAGGACTACCAGATCGACATCATGATCGGCGAGGGTCCGGCCGCGCGCAGCATCAAGCTCGACTTGCAGCCCTTCACGCTGGTGGGCGCCACCACCCGCGCCGGCATGCTGACGAATCCGCTGCGAGACCGCTTCGGCATCGTCGCGCGCCTGGAGTTCTACAGCGCCGAGGAGCTGACCTGCATCGTCAAACGCTCTTCAGGCTTGCTGAAAGTGCCCACCGACGATGCGGGCGCGCTGGAGATCGCGCGCCGCAGCCGCGGCACCCCGCGCATCGCCAACCGGCTGCTGCGCCGGGTTCGCGACTACGCGCAGGTCAAGGGTGACGGCTGCATCGATGCGGGCATGGCCGACCGGGCGCTCGCGATGCTGGATGTCGACCCGCTGGGTCTGGATGTGATGGACCGCAAGCTGCTCGAGGCCGTGATCCACCGCTTCGACGGCGGGCCGGTCGGGCTCGACAACGTGGCGGCGGCGATCGGTGAAGAACCGGGCACGATCGAAGACGTGATCGAGCCCTACCTGATCCAGCAGGGCTACCTGCAGCGCACCCCGCGCGGTCGTGTGGCCACTGCCGCGGCGTGGCGCCATCTGGGCTTGGTGCAGCCGGCGCGGCCATCGGACAGCCTCTTCGATTCTTGAGAGGACCCGGCTGGTGCGGGCCGTGACCGATCGCACGCGGCACGCTGCCGCGTGACATCTTGCAACCGCCATTGACGATTGCTCGCAATCGGCGGCCCTCAAGTCGCCAAACAGAGCGCCGATACACACCTTGAACCCGCGGCCCCGCCGTGTGGTCGGTGCGGCGTTCTTGCCGCCACCGGATGACCAGGCAGGTGACCGGCCATGCGCGCTCGATCTTCGATTGGATGTTCTCGCGACTTTCCCCAAGACCGTTCCCGCTCCGGAGCCCGCGGATTCACGCTGATCGAAGTCATGATCACGGTGGCGATCGTGGCCATCCTGGCGGCTGTGGCGATGCCCAGCTACCGCGACTACATCCTGCGCGGCCGGCTCGCCGATGCGTCGAACGGCCTGGCGACGATCCGCGCGCAGATGGAGCGCCACTTCCAGGACAACCGCACCTACGCCACCGCCGGCACTTTCACGACCCCTTGCGCCAGCGTCGACGCGAAGCCGCGCACCTTCGGCAGTTTCGTGGTCACCTGCAGCGGCACACCCGACATCAACGGGTTCACGCTGGTGGCCACCGGCGACGGCCCGGCAGCCGGCTTCAGCTACACCATCGACCAGCAGGACGTACGCGCCACCACCGCCGTAGCCAGCGGCTCGGGCTACAACACCTGCGCCAGCAAGTGGCTGATGCGCAAAGGCGAGGCCTGCTCATGAAGCGCAAGCTGCGTGAACAGGGCTTCACCCTGGTGGAACTGGTGGTGACGATCGCCCTGCTCGGCATCCTGCTCGGGCTGGCCGGCCCCGCCTTCAGCGACTGGATTCGCGGCGCCCGGGTGCGCACGATCGCCGACGCGCTGCAAACCGGCGCCCGGCTGGCGCAAGGCGAAGCGGTGCGGGTCAACCGCCAGGTGGTGTTCTTCCTGACCAACGACAGCAGCTGCAGCGCAGCCACCACGGCCGCCGCCAATGGCAGCTTCTGGGCCATCCGAACCATCGGTCTGACCGCCGGTGACCCGGTGCGCACGGTGCAGTGCGGCACGCTGGCCGACAGCGCGCCGGGTGTGGCGATCAACGGACCGACCGCCATCTGCTTCAACTCGGCTGGCCGGCAAACCATCAATGCGGCACCGGGCGCCGGTGGCGTGGCTTGTGCGCTGCCACCGACCGGCATGAGCGTCTACGACATCACCGCCGCCGACGCAAGGCCGTTGCGCGTGCAGGTGAGCCTCGGCGGCCAGGTTCGGAAATGCGACCCGGCGCGAACGCTGTCGGCAGCCGCGCCCGATGGCTGCTAATCACTC